>NZ_JBHXRV010000009.1:124841-191400 GCF_042716745.1 Streptomyces sp. NPDC058663 | reverse complement strand
GGGGCCATGTTTCACGTGAAACATGGCCCCGCGCTGCGAGATCTCCGCGTACCGCAGGCCCGGTTACGAGATCTCGGCGTACCGCTGTACCCATGCGTGCATCGCGATCGCCGCGGCGGCTCCGGCGTTGATCGACCGGGTCGAGCCGAACTGGGCAATCGAGCAGACCATCGATGCGTGCTTCCGCGCCTCTTCCGTCAGCCCCGGTCCCTCCTGCCCGAACAGCAGCACACACCGTCTGGGCAGGACGGTCCGCTCCAGAGGGACCGCACCGGGCAGATTGTCGATCCCGATGATCGGTACGCCCTCGGCCGACGCCCAGGAGGTCAGCGACTCCGTGTCGGGGTGGTGGCGCACATGCTGATAGCGGTCGGTGACCATCGCTCCGCGCCGGTTCCAGCGGCGACGGCCCACGATGTGGATCTCCCGGGCGAGGAAGGCGTTCGCGGTCCGCACCACCGACCCGATGTTGAAGTCGTGGCCCCAGTTCTCGACGGCCACATGGAAGTCGTGCCGCCGGGTGTCCAGGTCGGCGACGATCGCCTCCCGTGTCCAGTAGCGGTACGGGTCGACGACATTGCGCCTGTCGCCGTGCGCGAGCAGCTCCGGGTCGTACCGCTCGCCCTTCGGCCACGGCTGCGGGTGCGGCCCGACACCGATCTCGGTGCCGAAGCCCTCGTCGTACTGCGTCGGCTCGGCGCCGGCCGGCTCGGGCTCTGTGGTGTTCTCGCTGCTCACCCCACGAGCGTACGGGGCTGTTTCCCCTCGTCCGTACGCCGCTGCCGCACGGCCTCGGCGGCGGGCGGCCCGAGCACCTTGGCCCGTACCCGCGAGACCCGTCCGCCCAGCCACACGAGGAAGACCGTCGGCAGGAACACGGCGTCCGCGGCGATCATCGCCATCGAGAAGAACGGCAGCCCCAGCACCACTGCGATGCTCGCGTGCTCCACGATCATCACCGCCAGCAGGACGTTCTTGACGCGCCGGTTGAACAGGGTGAAGGGGAAGGCGACCTGCACGATCACCGTTCCGTACGACACCAGCATCACCATCACGCCGCTCGACGCAAGCAGCCCGGAGAGGCCCGGCCAGGGGGTGAAGTAGTCGAGGTGCAGCGGGTAGTAGACCGCGGTGCCGTCCTGCCAGCGCGAGCCCTGCACCTTGTACCAGCCGGCCGTCGCATAGACGAAACACACCTCGGCCATGATCACGAGCAGTGTCGTGTTGTGCAGGAGGTTGGCCAGGACGTCGAGCAGGAGCCGCGGCTCGCCGCCCGCGTACCTGCACGCCCCCCACCACAGGGCCTGGGCCAGCAGCAGCGTCCAGAAGACCAGCAGCCAGCCCCAGCTCATGAGGCCCAGGAAGGTGACCGCCGCGAGGGCCGCACCGAGCACCGCCCAGAGGGCGGGGCCCACCCGGTCGCGTGCCACCGCGGCGAGGACACCTCCGGCGGTCCGTACCCGCCGCGCGTCCAGCGACCACACTTGTCCGCAGCGGGTCAGCACCAGGTAGATCGCCATCAGATGGATGACGTTGTCGCCGCCGTCGCCCATGAAGACGCTGCGGTTCTGCAGGGACAGCACGCCGATCATGAACAGGACGGACATGGTCCTGGTGCGCCAGCCGATCATCAGCAGGACACAGGCCGCCATCGCCACGACGTACACGAACTCGAACCACAGGGCGCTGTCCGTCCACATCAGGACGGAGAACGCCTTGTTGTCGGTGACGATCTTCTGCGCCATGTCCCAGCTCCACGGGCCCTGGGGACCGTACAGCTCGTGGCGGTGGGGGATCTCGCGCAGCAGGAAGAGCAGCCAGGTGGCGGAGAACCCGATGCGGATGACGGCGCTCTGGTAGGGACCGAGAGCGGCCGCCGTGACCCGCTGGGCGCCCTGTCCGAGGACGCCTCTCAGTTTCCGGACGAGGCGGCGGGCAGGCTGCCCGGGCGCGGACGTGCTCACTTGGTCACCCCTGCCTCTTCGGCGACCTCGGTGAGGTCGGCCGGCGTCACCGTCCACCAGGGCAGCTGCCGGTAGACGGGCGTGACGGTGGCCTTCTCCGTGCTCCACGGCGGGGGCTTCACCAGGGTGGTGCGCGAGCGCACCTGGATGCGGACGACGGCTCCGCCCATGTCGAGCTCGGACATCCGCTCCAGCACGATACGCCGCACGTACCGCTCGGAGAGGTCCCCGCGCATGCCGAGGGACTGGTTCTTCTCGTCGTGCCAGCCGGTGAAGAAGTCCCAGCCCCTGCGCAGCTCGTTCTGGAAGGAGTGGCTGGGCAGCAGACTGCCGCGGATCTTCTCCGCGTCCCGCGCGGTGAAGTCGATCCACTCCGTGGTGCGCCACTGGCCCGCCTCAGTACGGATCTGGGCACGTGCCAGGACAGCGACGTTCTGCTGGAGCGGGTTGGGCGCGAAGAGCTTCCAGTTCTGTTCGAACTCGGGATTGATCCAGGAGTCGACCAGCCGCGCGTTCTTCTTGCTCAGCGTATTGGGCGGGCCGACGTGCAGAAACACCATGCCGAGGTGGACGAGGGCGGTGACACCGATCAGCGCCAGCGCCAGCGCGGCGACGATCCGGGAGCGGAAGGACAGGCCGCCGATTCCGGGCCGGCCGGCGGCTTCGGCCGAGTCGGCGGTGGCGGCACCGTCGCTGCTGACGGGGCCGGTACCGGCCTTCTCGTCGTACGAATCCATCCCGCCCCGATCAGCACGTGTCGGCCAGTTATCCACAGAGGTTGACACCCTACGGGCCGCCGCCCCACCATTGAAGCCAACGAACCGAACGATCGGTCGGTAGGTGGCTCAGGGGGCCAGGATGACGACAGTGACGGCAAAGCAGACCCCGCCGGGGACGGAAGCGGCGCACGAAGCAGCGTTCGACGCAGCCGTCGCCGCCGACGAGCGCATCGAGCCACGCGACTGGATGCCGGACGCGTACCGCGCCTCCCTCGTACGACAGATCGCCCAGCACGCGCACTCCGAGATCATCGGCATGCAGCCGGAAGCGAACTGGATCACCCGAGCCCCCTCGCTGCGTCGCAAGGCCATCCTGATGGCGAAGGTCCAGGACGAAGCGGGCCACGGCCTGTACCTCTACAGCGCCGCCGAAACGCTCGGCACCGGCCGCGACGAACTCCTCGACAAACTCCACTCCGGCCGCCAGAAGTACTCCTCGATCTTCAACTACCCCACCCTGACCTGGGCAGACGTCGGCGCAATCGGCTGGCTGGTGGACGGCGCCGCCATCACCAACCAGGTCCCGATCTGCCGCTGCTCCTACGGGCCCTACGCCCGCGCCATGGTCCGCATCTGCAAGGAGGAGTCCTTCCACCAGCGCCAGGGATACGAGTCCCTGCTCGCCCTGTCGAACGGCACCCCCGAGCAGCACGCAATGGCACAGGACGCGGTGAACCGGTGGTGGTGGCCGTCACTGATGATGTTCGGCCCGCCCGACGACGAGTCCTCGCACTCCGCCCAGTCCATGGAATGGAAGATCAAGCGGCATTCCAACGACGAACTGCGCCAGCGCTTCGTCGACATCGCCGCCCCCCAGGCCGCCTCCTTGGGCCTCACCCTCCCCGACCCCGACCTGCGGTGGAACGAGGAACGCGGGCACTACGACTTCGGCGCCATCGACTGGACCGAGTTCTGGGACGTACTCAAGGGCAACGGGCCCTGCAACGAGCAACGGATCACCCAGCGCCGCCAGGCGCACGACGAAGGCGCCTGGGTGCGCGACGCCGCCGCGGCGTACGCGGCCAAGCGCAGCGACATCACCACACGCCCTGCCGGCACGGAGCACACGAGGGGGACGACAGCATGAGCGGCACGGCTTCGCACCAGGACTGGCCACTGTGGGAGGTGTTCGTGCGCTCGCGCCGCGGACTGTCCCACACACACGCCGGCAGCCTGCACGCCCCCGACGCACACATGGCCCTGCGCAACGCCCGCGACCTCTACACCCGCAGGTCGGAAGGCGTCTCCCTCTGGGTGGTCCCCTCCACCGAAATCACGGCCTCCTCCCCGGACGAGAAGGACTCCTTCTTCGAACCGGCCGGCGACAAGCCCTACCGGCACCCCACCTTCTACGAGATCCCCGACGGGGTGAAGCACCTGTGACCACGGCACCTACGACGCACCCCGCCGCCCTCGCCCTGGGCGACGACGCCCTGATCCTCTCCCACCGGCTCGGGGAGTGGGCAGGACACGCCCCCGTCCTGGAGGAGGAGGTCGCCCTCGCCAACATCGCACTCGACCTGCTCGGCCAGGCCCGCATCCTGCTCTCCCTGGTCGGTGACGAGGACGAGCTGACGTATCTCCGCGAGGAGCGGGCCTTCCGCAACCTCCAGCTCGTCGAGCAGCCGAACGGCGACTTCGCCCACACCCTCGCCCGGCAGCTCTACTTCTCCACCTACCAACACCTGCTGTACGGACAACTCGCCACTGGAACGAGCGAGTTCGCCCCCCTCGCCGCGAAGGCGGTCAAGGAGACGGCGTACCACCGCGACCACGCCGAGCAGTGGACCCTGCGGCTGGGCGACGGCACCGAGGAGAGCCACGGCCGGATGCAGCACGCGGCCGACGCGCTGTGGCGGTTCACCGGCGAGCCCTTCCAGAGCGTCGACGGCCTGGAAGGCGTCGACTGGAAGACCCTGGAAGCCGACTGGCTGCAATCGGTGACGGGCGTACTGGAGCAGGCGACGCTGACCGTCCCCCAGGGCCCGCGCACCGGCGCATGGACTGCCGGCGCCGGACGCCAGGGACTGCACACCGAACCCTTCGGCCGCATGATCGCCGAAATGCAGCATCTGCACCGCAGCCACCCGGGGGCGACATGGTGACCGGCACCCCGCTCACCCCGCTGGAGGAGGAGCTCCGCCGCCTGGCAGGTTCGGTGCCCGACCCCGAACTTCCCGTACTCACCCTGGCCGAACTGGGCGTGCTGCGCACCGTCCATGTGTCCGGACCCGGCAGGGTCGAGGTCGAACTGACCCCGACCTACACCGGCTGCCCTGCGATCGAGGCGATGTCCGCCGACATCGAGCAGATACTGCACGACAGCGGCGGCATGGCCGAGGTCACCGTCCGCACCGTCCTCTCCCCGGCCTGGTCGACGGACGACATCAGCGCCGAGGGACGGCGCAAACTGGCCGAATTCGGCATCGCACCCCCACGCACCACCCGCGAGGTGGCCCACGAGCCGATACCGCTGTCCCTCGCCATCCGCTGCCCGCACTGCGGATCCATCGACACCGAGCTGCTCAGCCGCTTCTCCTCCACCGCGTGCAAAGCACTGCGCCGCTGCGTGTCCTGCCGTGAACCCTTCGACCACTTCAAGGAGTTGTAGATGCCGTTCCACCCGCTCCTGGTCCGGGGCATCGAGCGGCTCACCGACGATGCGGTGGCCGTCACTCTCGCCGTACCGCCCGAGCTGCACGAGACCTTCCGGCACCTGCCGGGCCAGCACCTGGCGCTGCGGCGGGTCGTGGACGGGCAGGAGATCCGGCGTACGTACTCGATCTGCGCACCCGCGGTCGAGGCCCCGGACGAGCCGGTGCTGCGCGTCGGCATCCGGCTCGTCGACCGCGGCGCCTACTCCACGTACGCTCTCAAGGAACTGCTGGTCGGGGACACCGTCGAGGCGATGCCGCCGATGGGCCGGTTCACCCTGGAGCCGCGCGACGGGTACTTCGCGGCAGTCGTCGGTGGCAGCGGGATCACCCCCGTGCTGTCGATCGCGACGACGCTGCTGACCCGCCGCCCGGACGCCAGGTTCTGCCTGATCCGCAGTGACCGGACAGCCGCCTCCACGATGTTCCTGGAGGAGGTCGCCGACCTCAAGGACCGCTTCCCCGGCAGATTCCAACTGGTCACAGCGCTGTCCCGGGAGGAACAGCAGTCGGGGCTGCCGTCGGGGCGGCTCGACGAGGAGCGGCTGACCCACCTGCTGCCCGCCCTGCTGCCGGTGTCGGACATCGACGGCTGGTACCTGTGCGGGCCGCTCGGACTGGTGCAGGGCGCCGAGCGTGCGCTGCGCGGGCTCAAGGTCGCCCGGGACCGGATCCACGAGGAGATATTCCACGTCGACGACGGACCGTCGTCCGCCGCCCCGGCCGTTTCGGTGCCCGCCGCCGTGGGCGGCTCCCTGACCGCGACGCTCGACGGCCGCTCCGGCACCTGGCCCGTACAGGACGGCGAATCGCTCCTGGACACCGTGCTGCGGGCCCGTGCGGACGCGCCGTACGCGTGCAAGGGCGGGGTCTGCGGGACGTGCCGGGCGTTCCTGGTGCGCGGTGAGGTGCGGATGGAGCGCAACTACGCACTGGAGGAGGAGGAGACGGAGGCAGGGTACGTCCTGGCCTGCCAGTCCCATCCGGCCACCGGAGAAGTGGAGTTGGACTTCGACCGCTGAGCGCCACCACCGCCAGGAACGCCGCCCCCGCCATTCCTTTCCCGTAGAACGTGTTCTATCTTGACGCACCGTCAGATAAGGCACGGTGCGGCCGTGCACACGGCAATGGGAGGGCAGGACAATGGACTTCACCTTCACCGAGGAGCAGCAGGCCGCCACGGAAGCGGCACGCGCCGTCTTCTCCGGGGTGGCACCCGACACGGTGCTCAGTCCGGCCCTCACCACGGGAGCGGTCGCCGACGACTTCGACCGCCCACTGTGGGCCAAGCTGGCCGCCGCCGACCTGCTGAGCCTCCTGCTGGCCCCGGAACACGGCGGGGCCGGCCTCGACCCGGTGGCCCTGTGCCTGGTCCTGCGGGAGTCCGCGAAGGTGCTCGCCCGCGTGCCCCTGCTGGAGACGAGCGCGGTCGCCCTGGCCGTACAGCGATACGGGGACAAGGAACTGGCCCACGCCGTCCTGCCCGCAACAGGACGCGGCGAACTGGTCCTGACCGCCGGCGCCAACGGCCGCACCGGCCACGAGCCGGCCGAGAATGCCGTCACCGCACGGCACGTGGACGACGGCGCACCCGGCGAGGCGGCGGGTGGAAGCTGGGTGCTCGACGGAGTCCAGACCGCGGTGCCCTGGGCACAGCACGCGGATCTGATCGCGGTCCCGGCCCGGACGGACGAGCGCCACACCGTACTCGCCCTCGTCCCCCCCGACCGTACCGGCGTCACCCTCGCCGACCAGTACTCCACCAGCGGCGAACTCCTCGCCGAGGTCGTCCTCGACTCCGTCACCGTGCGGCGCCACGAGGTCATCGCCGACGGGTCTGCCTGGGAATGGCTGCGGGCCCTGCTCACCGTCGGCACCTGCGCCCAGGCACTCGGCCTCGGCGAACAGGTGCTGAGCATGTCCGCCGCATACACCTCACGGCGCGAACAGTTCGGCTTCCCGGTCGCCACCTTCCAGGCGGTCGCCGTCCAGGCCGCCGACCGCTACATCGACCTGCGAGCCATGGAAGCCACCCTGTGGCAGGCGGCCTGGCGACTCGGTACGGCCGCGGGCGGGGCCCTGCCCCTCGCCGGAGACGTGGCGGTGGCGAAGATCTGGGCCTCCGACGGCGTGCGCCGCACCGTGCAGACGGCACAGCACCTGCACGGCGGATTCGGCGCGGACACCGACTACCCGCTGCACCGCTACCACGCCTGGGCCAAACAACTGGAGCTCAGCCTCGGCCCGGCCGCCGCACACGAGGAAGCGCTGGGCGACCTGCTGGCCGCCCATCCGCTCGACTAGCGTCGAAGCACCCCGTTCCCGGGCGGCCGGTCAGAGGACGAAGGCGGGAGCGTCGCCCTCCGCCACCATCGGCCGCCCGGCGCCGTCCCAGGCGAGCATCCCGCCCTCGATGTTCACCGCGTCGATGCCCTGCTGCACCAGGTACTGGGTGACCTGCGCGGACCGCCCGCCGACCCGGCACATGACATGGGCGCGGCGGCCGTCCGCCACCGCCTCGGTGACCTCGCCGAACCGGGCGACGAAGTCACTCATCGGCACATGCAGCGCACCCTCGACGTGCCCGGCCGCCCACTCGTCGGCCTCCCGGACGTCCAGCACCAGGCCTTCGACGGGTACCGATGCGACGTCCACCGAGGGCATGGAGGCGAAATTCATGGGTCAAGCCTTCTCTCGTACACACAGATCCCGTCCACACGCGGATCCCGAACAGACCAACAGATCACTCAGCGCCTGCCCGGCCCGCGGCCGGAAAGCACCACCGCCCGAAAACGCTACTGCACCCACCGGGCCAGCTCGGCCTCACGCTCGGACACCTGCGCGAGCAGCTGTTCGGCGATCTCCTCCAGGAGCCGGTCCGGGTCGTCCGGCGCCATCCGCAGCATCGACCCGATGGCGCTCTCCTCGAGGTCGCGGGCAACGACCGTCAGAAGCTCCTTGCGCCGCGAGAGCCACTCCAGCCGCGCGTACAATTCCTCGCTCTGACCGAGCCGCACCTCGGGCACCGGGCCGGCCGCCCACTCCTCGGCGAGTTCGCGCAGCAGCTTCTCGTCACCCCGGGCGTAAGCGGCGTTGGCGCGGCTGATGAACTCCTCGCGCCGCCGCTGCTCGCCCTCCTCCCGCGCCAGGTCGGGGTGGGCCTTGCGGACCAGATCCCGGTACAGCTTCCGGGCCTCCTCACTGGGACGCACCCGCTCCGGCGGGCGCACCGGCTGATCGGTCAGCATCGCGGCGGCTTCCGGCGAAAGCCCGTCGGAGTCCATCCAGTCGTGGAAGAGCTCCTCCACCCCGGGCATCGGCATGACCAGCGCCCGCGCCTCGCGCGCCTTGGCCAGATCCTCCGGGTCCCCGGTGTGCCGCGCCCGCGCCTCGGCGATCTGGGCGTCCAGCTCGTCCAGCCGCGCGTACATCGGGCCGAGCTTCTGGTGGTGCAGCCGGGAGAAGTTCTCCACCTCGATCCGGAAGGTGTCCACCGCGATCTCGAACTCGATCAACGCCTGCTCGGCAACCCCCACCGCCCTCTCCAGACGCGCCTCGGGGCGTGCACCGCCCGTACCCTCGGCGGCCTGCACATCTTCGTCGGGGGTAACCGGGTTCCCGGCGGCATCCTGAGTCACCGGTCCAGCGTACGGTCCCGCCCCCAGGAGGGGGCCCTTCCCCCTCCCCCCACCCCCGGCCCACCCCACGCCTCACCCCCGCCTCACACCCCCAGCTCCGCCGGGATCCTCCCGTTCCTGATCGCCTCGGTCAGGACGGCGTGGTCCGCCTCGGTCCGGTCCGCGTAGGCCACCGCGAAGTCGGCGACCGCTTCGTCGAACTCTTCGTTCTTGCCGAGGTAACCGGCCACGGTCCGCGGGTCTGCGCTGTGTGCGTGGGCCCTCGCCAGCAACGCGCCCGTCATCCGCCCGTAGTCGTCCACCTGGTCGGCTGCCAGGGCCGCCGGGTCCACGCTCCCCTTCCTGTTCCTGAACTGCCTCACCTGGAAAGGCAGTCCGCCGACGGTGCACCAGCCGAGCAGGATGTCGCTGACCACCTGCATCCGCTTCTGTCCGAGCACCACCCGCCGCCCCTCGTGGACCGGCTCCGGTATCCCGAAGCCCAGTTTCGGCAGGTAGGGGGTGAGGACCGAGGCCCGCGCCTCCTTCACCTGGAGCACCAGCGGCTCGCCGAGGTGATCGAGCAGCAGCACTACGTACGACCTGGTGCCGACGCTGCCGGTGCCGACGACCCGGAAGGCCACATCGTGTATCGCGTACCGGGCGAGCAGCGGCAGCCGGTCCTCCGAGACGGTCCCCAGGTACTCGCCGAGGGCCGAGGCCACCGCCGCTGCCTCCGCGTCCGGCACCCGTCGCAGTACCGGCGGAGCGTCCACGAACCGCCGGCCACCGTTGTCGGTCTGCTCCGTGGACCGGGCGGCGAACCGGGCACTGGTGTTCTTGCGGGCTTTCTCCGAGACCTGCTCCAGCGTGCCGAGCAGGTCTCTGGCGTCGGTGTGCGAGACGAGTTCCTCGTCGGCTATCGCGTTCCACGCCTCGGCCACGGGCATTTTCGCCATGAGCCGCATGGTCCGCCGGTATGCGCCGACGGCGTCGAATGCCCCTTTCCGGCAGGTGTCCTCGTCGGCGCCCGCCTCGCGGGCTGCCAGCACCAGCGAGGAAGCGAGCCGCTTGACGTCCCACTCCCACGGCCCGATCGCCGTCTCGTCGAAGTCGTTGAGGTCGATGACCAGCCGTCCTCTGGCGTCCCCGTAGAGACCGAAGTTCGCCGCGTGCGCGTCCCCGCACAGTTGGGCGGCTATGCCGGTGACGGGCCCGCCCGCCAGGTCGTGCGCCATGAGTCCTGCCGCACCGCGCAGGAAGGAGAAGGGGGAGGCCGCCATCCGGCCCACCCGTATCGGGGTGAGCGAGGCGACCCGGCCCCGGCTGGATTCCTCCACGGCGCGGACCGCGTCCGGCCGTCCCGCGTCCAGTGTCAGTGCCCGATGGGCCGCGCGCGGCACCTGCTTCCGCAGCGCCTTGCCCTCCGCCTTCCGCGACTGCGGCTGTCCGGCTGCCGTCGCACGCGGCGCGAATCCCTCGACCTGGGGAATCCGCCGGGCTGTCCCCGCTCCGTAACCGGCCTCGTTCATCACGTGCCGCCACCCCCGTTCGTACGTCGTCCTGCTCGTCAGCGGCCGTGTCCGGCGGCTGGGAAATCAACTCCTCATGACCGTAGCCCTGTTGTCGAGGAGGTGCGCAGGTCCCCTGTGGACAACCGGGGAAAAGTATGAAGAACGGCCCCGGACCAGGTCCGGGGCCGCTCCCACCGCTTCTGTTCACCACCGGCTCAGACGCCGACGGCCTCCTCCAGTTCCTCTTCCGTCTCCGCCGGTGCCGAGCGCCCCGAGGAGGCCGCGCGGTCGTCCGCCACCTCACTCCCCGCAGGAACGCCATGGGCGGGGTGCGCGTGGGCCGCGTGCGCCCCCGGCGCCACCCTCCGCCGCCGGGCCGCCTCGAACAGCCCTGCGGCGCCCATCACGGCCAGGCCCGCCACGAACCACAACGTCAGCACCAGCACGCTGCGCCCCACTCCGTTCCCGTCGAAGTAGACGTGCCCGCGGGCGCCCTCGATGAAGCCGGCGCCGTTCCAGAAGGAGTGCAGTGCGGCGAAGAAGCCGGACTGGAGCTCGGGCCTGAAGATGCCGCCGGAGCTGGTGAAGTTGAGCATCACGAACAGCACCATCACGCCCAGCGTCGTCCACCGCTTGAGGAAGGTGTGCAGGCCGACGCCGATCAGCAGGATGCCTGCGGAGTAGATCCAGGACATCGCCCACACCCCGGGCAGCCCCTGGTCCACCAGGTGGAAGAGCGGCCCCGCGAAGACTGCGCCGATCCCGCTGACGACGAGTGACATCCCCGCGGCGAGCAGCGCCCTGATCCGCAGCGGCAGGACGGCGCCGGCTCCGCCGATCACCGCGACGGAGGCATAGGAGCCGATGCTGAGCGCGACGAGCAGGAAGAAGAGCCCCTGTCCCGTCGGGTCGCCCGCGGACACCGGTGCCACGTCCGTCACCTTGAGCGGCTCTCCCTGCTCGGCCGCCACCTTCGTGAAGACCTTCTGCACCACGGTCGCCGTCGTGTCCGACCCGGCCGTGGCCACCATCAGTTCGGGCTTCTCGCCCGGTACGTATGCGCCGTACACCTGCCGGTCCAGGAGCTGTGCCCGGGCCTGCGCCCTGTCCGTGACCGTACGGACGTCGAGGGCTCCCTCCCCCTTGTCGTGCAGCGTCTGCGCCAGGACTTGCGCGCTCGGCCCCGAGCCGACGACGTCCACCCGCAGCTGGTGCGGTTCGGGTGCGTGGAAGGCGCCGAGGTACGCCAGCCCCATGCCGACGCACATCAGCAGTGGGGTGACGAGGTGACCGAGGACGTGCCGCAGCGACGCTCCCGCACCGCTCTTGCTCAGGGGGGACGCAGACATCAACAGACTCCAGAAGGACACGAGAGTGGTTGGCAATTACAACCACCTGATTCGATGTACTCTACAACCAATCGAGTGGAGGGCAAAACGCCTCATGACCCACCAGAACCCGCGGCGCACCACAGCCGTCGACACCATCGAGCGCGAGCTGACCGCGTTCGCCCGCCGGGCGCGTGCCACCGCCGCCCGGCTCCACCCGGACCTGCCGCTGGTCTCGTACACGCTCCTCGCGCACATCCACGACCAGCGGGGCTGCCGTGCCACCGACCTCGCCGCCCACTACATGCTCGACAAGTCCACCGTCAGCAGGCAGCTCAGCACCCTGGAGAAGTTCGGCCTGGTCGAACGCCGGCCCGACCCGGACGACCACCGCGTCCAGGTTCTGCACCCCACGGAAGCGGGCGCCGCCGCCCTCACCGCGACCCACGCCAGTCGGCATGCCGCCTACCAGGAGCGCCTCGCCGACTGGAGCGAGGACGACCTCAGCCGCTTCGCCGCTTACCTCCTGCGCTACAACAACGGCAGCCGCTCCTGAGACCCCGGCGAATCACTGCCGCCCCCGCACTCCCGCCCGACGCCAGGCCCCCACCCGTCCCCGTGCCCCCGTTCGACGCCAGGCCCCCACCTGCCCCCGCGCACCCATCGGGCCACGGGAGCCCCGCAGTTCCTAGAAGCGCACGCTCCACACCGTCGCCGCCCCCGCCGACCCGCCCTCCGCGGCCGGCATCCGCAGCAGCGTCGCGTCCCGGCCGCCGATCAGCCGCCGCACTCCCGCCGCGTCCGGCTGCAGTCGTCCCTTCTCGAACCGTACGAAGCTGACGCGCGTGCCCCGCGGGAGTTGCGTCCCCTCCGCGCGCAGCTGCCCGTACTGCCGGTACGTCAGCGCGTCGCACCCCGAGTACCAGCCGAACTCCGGCTCGTATCCGGTGACGATCAGGCAGCGTTCGCCGTCCTGTGCCGCGAGCGCCCGCGCCACCGGCACCGTCGAGGTGCCCAGGGACGTCGGTCCGGGCATCGCTCCGTGTGCCACCACCTGTGCCGTACCGAGCACCGTCAGCGCGGCCAGGGCCGCCACCACGGCGAGCACGCGGGGCGCCCACGCGCGCGTGAGCTCCGCCACAGCCTGGACGCCGAGGATCGTGAGCAGGGTCACCGGCAGGTAGACGAAGCGCGGTTCGCCGTCCGTCGCCACCCCCAGCACCACGAACACCAGCAGTGCCGCGGCCCCCAGGAACACCCGGCGCCGGTCCTCCGTACGCCCCCGGGGTCCCTCGGCCCCCTTGCGCGTCCGCCGCCAGGCCGCGAAGGCCGCGCACACCCCGGCCGCCATCACCACCGCACCCAGGTCCCCGGCCAGCCGGTACGGGAAGACGCTCAGGTAATAGACCAGCCCGTCGCCCACGTACTCCCGGTTGGCCTGCGAAGTCGCCGACAGGATCATCCCGAGAGGTTTACCGGTCCGCTCCACGGCATAAAGGAAGTGGGGCACGAGCCCCAGGGCGAGCACTCCGACCGCGGCCCACAGTCGCCATCCGAGCGCCAGCCAGGCCCGCGGCCCGTAGGCGAGGATCCCCGCGAGGGCGACCGCCACAAGGTTTCCGACCACTCCGTAGCGCAGATAGAAGGCGGCCAGCGCGACGAAGGGCACCCACAGCAGCGCCCGGGCGCCCGCTTTCGTCCCGGCCCGTTCCACTGCCGTGGCCAGCAGGAACACCACGGTCAGCAGCAGTGCGGTGGAGCCGATGTCGTTGAGGTACTCGGGCACCCGTCGCAGGAATCCCAGTCCGCTCAGCAGAACCAGGACCACCACCACGGCCCGCCGCGGCGTCGTCCACGCGCGCGCCACGAGATACGTCGTGCAGAGCATCGCCAGCGCCAGCACCAGGGCCACCGCCCGCAGTGCCCCCGTGCCGCTGCCGGAGGCGTACCCCTCGTAGCCCGACAGCCACAGCGCGACCGTGCCCAGCGCGGGCAGGCCGAGCGGCCGGTAGACGCCCCAGCCGGCGTCCGGGGTGCCGTCCAGCCAGAACCGCGCCTTGTTCGCGTAGACCGCTTCCTCGTGACCGAGATACGGCTCGAAGTCCTGCAGCCACGCCCACGCCCCGGCGGCCAGGGCCAGCACCACGACGACGTACAGCCACGCCGGGACCCGCCGGAGCCACGCCTCGGCGCGCATCCAGAAGCCGGGTGCGGGGCCGGGAACTCCGTGGGGCCGCGGCCCGTTCCTCAGCCACCAGGGCTTCGCCAGGAGCCACAGCACCGCGGCGAGCAGCAGATAGGGCCACGGCTGCCAGCCGGGCAGCCAGCCCCCGAGACCGGCGGCCAGCATCAACTGCTGCGCCGCTGCCAGCACCGTCGTGACGACCGCACCGACACCGAAGAGACCCGACCGCCCCACAACCGCCTCCGACCACCGCGCCGTGCGGCAGGGGCAGTTCGCCCGGCGCACAGCAAACGGACATGCAGAAACGGGCCCCACCGTTTTCACGGTGGGACCCGAATCCCTGAAGTGCGCGAGGGGGGATTTGAACCCCCACGTCCCGAAGGACACTGGCACCTGAAGCCAGCGCGTCTGCCGTTCCGCCACTCGCGCATTGAGTGATGTCGTTCGATTTGCCGCACTGGTTTGTGCGACCGGCTGGCGACAAGAAGAAGATTAGCACGCTGGCCGGGGTGGATTCACACGCATAGTTTGCGGGGACCCGCCAGTGGAACGTCCGCCTCCAGCACCCACTCCTCAAGGGAGCGGGACGCGTACGGGACACTGTCAGGAAGCCACCTCTACGATCCCTTGTGAGGGGTGACACTCATGGACTGGGCGGACAAGGGGAACCAGCCGTTTTCCCGGCGCGTGGATACGATCAGTAAGCAGTACCAGGACGACAACGACGGAGGAGGTGCCCCATGGGAGTCCTGAAGCGTTTCGAACAAAAGCTCGAAGGCATGGTCAACGGCACCTTCGCCAAGGTCTTCAAGTCGGAGGTCCAGCCCGTCGAGATCGCCGGCGCCCTGCAGCGCGAGTGCGACAACAACGCGACGATCTGGAACCGCGAGCGGACCGTCGTCCCCAATGACTTCATCGTCGAGCTCAGCACCCCGGACTACGAGCGACTGAGCCCGTACTCCGGCCAGCTGGGCGACGAACTCTCCGGCCTGGTCCGCGACTACGCGAAGCAGCAGCGCTACACCTTCATGGGACCGATCAAGGTCCACCTGGAGAAGGCGGAGGACCTGGACACCGGCCTCTACCGGGTACGCAGCCGCACGCTCGCTTCCAGTACCTCGCAGGTCGCCGCACCGGACAGCGGTCCCGGCACCCCCTCCGCCCCCCGGGGCGGCGGCGGTTACGGATATCCGCCCGCGTCCTCCGGCGGCGCACCTCCCATGCCGCAGGCCCCGCCCGGCGGCCCTGCGCGCCCCGCGCCGACGGCCGACCGGCGGACCCCCGGAGCGGGCCCCGGCCCGCTGCCCGGCACCCAGATCAGACGCTGGATCGAGATCAACGGCAACCGCCACCAGATCTCCCGCCCCACCCTCGTGATGGGACGCAGCACCGAAGCCGACGTACGGATCGACGACCCCGGCGTCTCCCGCCGGCACTGCGAAATCCGTACCGGAACGCCCTCGACGATCCAGGACCTGGGGTCCACCAACGGCATCGTGGTGGACGGGCAGCACACCACCCGCGCTACGCTCCGCGACGGCTCGCGGATCGTCGTGGGCAGCACCACCATCGTTTACCGGCAAGCCGAAGGGTGAAGCGGGGGCAATGTCAGAGCTGACCCTGACGGTCATGCGGCTAGGTTTCCTAGCTGTCCTGTGGCTATTCGTAATTGTGGCCGTCCAGGTCATCCGCAGCGACCTGTTCGGCACACGTGTCACGCAGCGCGGCTCACGCCGCGGCAATGCGTCCGACACGCGTGCCCAACAACAGCAGAACACCGGCGGGGGGCGCCAACAGGCCGCCCCACCCCAGCAACAGCAGCGGCAGCGCCGCGGCGCGCCGACCAAGCTGGTCGTCTCCGAAGGCAGCCTCACCGGAACCACGGTGGCGCTCCAGGGGCAGACGATCACGCTGGGCCGGGCGCACGATTCGACGATCGTGCTGGACGACGACTACGCGTCCAGCAGGCATGCCAGGATCTACCCGGACCGCGACGGCAACTGGATCGTCGAGGACCTGGGATCCACCAACGGCACCTATCTCGACCGGAACCGGCTCACCACGCCGCAACCGATTCCGCTGGGCGCACCGATCCGCATCGGCAAGACCGTCATCGAGCTGCGGAAGTAGTACGACAATGAGCGAGCGGAGCGAGCGAGCCGCAGCGGTCCCGGCACAGGGCCACAGCGCCCTGGCCACGGGCCTGAGCGCGCTCCCGACCGGAGGGTGGGCAGTGTGGCTCGAAACCCGGTGTACCCGGAGCCGACGGGCGAGGTGCGTATGAGTCTGTCCCTGCGCTTCGCCGCCGGATCGCACAAGGGCATGATCCGGGAGGGGAACGAGGACTCCGGTTATGCCGGCCCCCGCCTTCTCGCGATCGCCGACGGCATGGGCGGCCAGGCCGCCGGCGAGGTCGCCTCCTCCGAGGTGATCTCGACCCTGGTCCAGCTCGACGACGACGTACCCGGGTCGGACATCCTGACCTCCCTGGGCACCGCCGTCCAGCGCGCCAACGACCAGCTGCGCATGATGGTCGAGGAGGACTCCCAGCTGGAGGGCATGGGCACCACGCTCACCGCCCTGCTGTGGACCGGACAGCGCCTGGGCCTGGTCCACGTCGGCGACTCCCGGGCATACCTGCTGCGCGACGGCGTCCTCACCCAGATCACCCAGGACCACACCTGGGTGCAGCGCCTCGTCGACGAGGGCCGCATCACGGAGGAAGAGGCCACCACCCACCCGCAGCGCTCCCTGCTCATGCGGGCGCTCGGCAGTGGCGACCACGTCGAACCCGACCTCTCGATCCGCGAGGTGCGGGTCGGCGACCGCTATCTGATCTGCTCCGACGGCCTGTCCGGCGTCGTCTCCCACCAGACGATGGAGGAGACGCTCGCCAGCTACCAGGGGCCGCAGGAGACCATCCAGCACCTGATCGAGCTGGCGCTGCGCGGCGGCGGCCCCGACAACATCACCTGCATCGTCGCCGACGTCCTGGACGTCGACGGCAACGACACCCTCGCCGGGCAGCTCAACGACACCCCCGTCGTGGTCGGCGCCGTCGCCGAGAACCAGATGCAGCTCGGCGACACCCGCGCCATGGAGACCCCCGCCGGGCGGGCCGCCGGACTCGGCCGTCCCACGCCTCCGCCGCAGGCCCAGTCCCCCTCGGGGAACTTCGGCCCGGCAGGCAGCGGCGGCTACGGCGGCGGCATGCCCGACGACACGTTCGACATGTACAACGGCGAGGACTTCGTGAAGTCCCCGGGCCGCAAGTGGTTCAAAAGATCCGTCTACCTGGCGCTCGCCCTGATCGTCGTGGGCGGCGGTCTGTACGGCGGCTACCGCTGGACCCAGACCCAGTACTACGTCGGGGCCAACGCCGAGCACGTCGCGCTCTACCGGGGCGTCGACCAGGACCTCCCGCTCGTGTCGCTCTCGAAGATCGAGAAGGACCACCCCGAGATCGAACTCAAGTACCTCCCGGACTTCCAGTCCAAGGAGGTCAAGGAGTCGCTGGGCGCCAGCGATCTCGCGCAGGCGCGCGAAAAGATCGAGAGGCTGGCACTTCAGGCGTCCGCCTGCAAGAAGAAGTCCCAGCAGCCGCCCCCGGCCACACCGGCGAAGCCGCCGGCCACGCCCAAGCCCGGCACCACTCCTGGCGCCAAGAATCCGCCGAACGCAGCCAAGCCCACTCCGAGCGCCCCCGCTCCCGGTCCCACGCTCTCCGAAGAAGAGCAGGAACTGGCCTCGCAGTGCGGTAAGCCGGCCACACCGTAGGGGGCCCACCACTTATGAGCGTTGTCACCAACACGACCACCATCGGCGCGATCGAAGCACCCAGCAGGCGCAACACCGAGCTGCTCATGCTCGCGTTCGCCGTCGCCATCCCCGTCTTCGCGTACGCCAATGTGGGTCTCGCCAAGGACGGCAGCCTGCCCGCCGGCATGCTCGGGTACGGGGTGGGGCTCAGTCTGCTGGCCGGAGTCGCGCACCTGATGATGCGCAAGTTCGCCAAGTACGCGGACCCGCTGATGCTGCCGATCGCGACCCTGCTCAACGGGCTGGGGCTGGTGCTGATCTGGCGGCTCGACCAGGAGCCGACCATCACCACCGCCAGCCTCGGCGGGCCGATGGCGGCCAAACAGCTGATGTGGTCGACGCTCGGTGTCGCGCTCTTCCTGGCGGTGCTGTTCTTCCTCAAGGACCACCGTGTCCTCCAGCGCTACACGTACATCTCGATGGTCGTGGCGCTGATCCTGCTGATCCTTCCGGTGTTCTTCCCGGCACGGTTCGGCGCGCGCATCTGGATCACCATCCCCGGCGTCGGTTCGCTCCAGCCGGGCGAGTTCGCCAAGATCATCATCGCGATCTTCTTCGCGGGCTATCTGATGGTCAAACGCGACGCCCTCGCCCTGGCCAGCCGGCGCTTCATGGGGATGTACCTGCCGCGCGGCCGCGACCTCGGCCCGATCCTCGCGATCTGGGCGCTCAGCCTGATGATCCTGATCTTCGAGACCGACCTCGGTACCTCGCTGCTGTTCTTCGGCCTCTTCGTGATCATGCTGTACGTCGCCACGGAACGCACCAGCTGGGTCGTCTTCGGTCTCACGCTGAGCGCGGCGGGGGCGGTCGGTGTGGCCACCTTCGCCAGCCATGTGCAAAGCCGCGTCAACAACTGGCTGGACCCGCTGGCGCTCGCTCCCAACGGCGGTGTCACCGAGACCGCCCAGGCCATGTTCTCCTTCGGCTCCGGCGGCCTCTTCGGCTCCGGGCTCGGCCAGGGCTACTCGCGTTTCATCGGCGGCATCGCTCCCAAGAGCGACTACATCCTCGCCACCATCGGCGAGGAAATGGGCCTCACCGGCGTGATGGCGATCATCCTGCTGTACGGCCTGCTCATCGAGCGCGGCGTCCGCACGGCGCTGGCGGCCCGCGACCCGTTCGGCAAGCTCCTCGCGATCGGCCTTTCCGGTGCCTTCGCCCTCCAGGTCTTCGTCGTCGCCGGTGGCGTCACCGGCCTCATCCCGCTGACCGGTATGACCATGCCGTTCCTGGCCCAGGGTGGCTCCTCCGTGATCGCCAACTGGGCGCTGGTGGCCATCCTGCTGCGCATCAGTGACACCGCGCGGCGCCCCGCGCCCGCGCCCGCCCCGTCCCCCGACGCCGAAATGACCCAGGTGGTCCGCCCGTGAACAAGCCCCTGCGCCGGGTTGCCATCTTCTGCGGCATCCTGGTCCTCGCGCTGCTCGTCCGCGTCAACTGGGTCCAGTTCGTCCAGGCCGACGAACTCAAGAGCCACAAGGACAACCGCCGTGTCCTGGTGGAGCGTTACGCCCACCCGCGCGGCGACATCATCGTCGACGGCAAGGCGATCACCGGGTCCGTCGAAGCCAAGAGCGGCGACCTCAAGTACAAGCGCACCTACAAGGACGGCCCCATGTGGGCCCCCGTCACCGGCTTCGCCTCGCAGGTCTACGGCGCCACCCAGCTGGAGAACCTCAACGACGGCATCCTCACCGGCACCGACGACCGCCTCTTCTTCGACCGCACGCTCTCGCTGTTCACCGGCGAGGAGAAGAAAGGCGGCAATGTCGTCACCACCCTCAACGGCGACGCCCAGCGTGCCGCATACGAGGGGCTGAAGGGCAAGAAGGGCGCCGTCGCGGCCCTCGACCCCAAGACCGGCAAGATCCTCGCCCTGGCAAGCACCCCCTCCTACGACCCGTCCAAGATCGCGGGGATGGGCGACGACGAGGCGTGGAAGAAGCTCGACAAGAAGGTCAACCCGGACGACATCTCGCTCAACCGGGCGCTGCGCCAGACCTACCCGCCTGGCTCGACGTTCAAGGTCGTCACGGCGGCTGCGGCGTTGGAGCACGGCAAGGTCGGGGAAATCGACGCGGCGACCGAGTCACCGCTCCCTTGGACCATGCCGGGAACCACCACGGTGCTTCCCAATGACGGCAACCACCCCTGCAAGAACGCCAGCCTTCGGGTGGCGCTTCAGTGGTCCTGCAACACCGTCTTCGGAAAGCTCGGGTCCGACCTCGGCAAGGACAAGATGCGGGAGACGGCGGAGAAGTTCGGCTTCAACAGCGAACAGTTCACGCCCGTCCGCTCCAACGCCAGCGTGTGGCCCAAGGAGCTGAACCCCTCACAGACCGCCCTGTCCTCCATCGGCCAGTTCGACACCGCCGCCACTCCTCTCCAGATGGCCATGGTCACCGCCGCCATCGCCAATGACGGCAAGCTGATGACGCCGTACATGGTCGACAAGCTGACCGACCCCAATCTGGACGTCCTCAAGCAGACCGACCCGGTGGAGATGAGTCAGCCGCTGTCGGCCGACAACGCCCAGAAGGTCCAGCAGATGATGGAGACGGTGGTCAACGAGGGCACCGGCACGCGGGCCAAGATCGACGGCGTCACCGTCGGCGGCAAGACCGGTACCGCACAGCACGGCCTGAACAACGACAAGAACCCCTACGCGTGGTTCATCTCCTACGCCAAGACCGACAAGGGCTCCCCGGTCGCCGTCGCCGTCGTCGTCGAGGACAGCGAGGCCGCACGTGGCGACATCTCCGGTGGCGGTCTCGCCGCGCCCATCGCCAAGAACGTCATGCAGGCGGTGCTCGACCGCTCGAAGTAGCCCCGGCCGAGAGGCGGGAGGACGGAAAGAGCGGCGGGGATGTTTCACGTGAAACAGGGACAGCGGACGAAAACGCGATGTTTCACGTGAAACGGTCAGCGAAAGCAGGCCCGCAGTGACGCCCGTCACCGGCCCACACCGTTCGTCCACGTTGACGTACCGGTCAGGTATCAGGTGACGGTCGCGGGCCGATCGGCTGCGGGCCGCCCGGTACCGTATGCGCGAACAGCACACCGCCGGACCACGCACGGGTGCGGTCGGGACAGACGGAGAGGGCTGGATTAGCTATGGAAGAGCCGCGTCGCCTCGGCGGCCGGTACGAGCTGGGCTCGGTGCTCGGCCGTGGTGGCATGGCCGAGGTCTACCTCGGTCAGGACACCCGGCTCGGCCGCACCGTCGCTGTGAAGACGCTGCGGGTGGACCTCGCCCGCGATCCGTCCTTCCAGGCCCGGTTCCGCCGTGAGGCCCAGTCGGCCGCCTCGCTCAACCACCCGGCGATCGTCGCCGTCTACGACACCGGCGAGGACTACGTCGACAACGTCTCCATCCCGTACATCGTGATGGAGTACGTCGACGGCTCAACCCTGCGGGAACTCCTGCACTCGGGGCGCAAGCTGCTCCCCGAGCGCACCCTGGAGATGACGGTGGGGATCCTCCAGGCACTGGAGTACTCGCACCGCGCCCAGATCGTCCACCGCGACATCAAGCCGGCCAACGTCATGCTGACGCGCACCGGGCAGGTCAAGGTCATGGACTTCGGCATCGCCCGCGCCATGGGTGACTCGGGCATGACGATGACGCAGACCGCCGCCGTCATCGGCACCGCGCAGTACCTCTCCCCGGAGCAGGCCAAGGGCGAGCAGGTTGACGCACGCTCCGACCTCTACTCCACCGGCTGCCTGCTGTACGAACTGCTTGCGGTCCGTCCGCCCTTCATCGGGGACTCACCCGTCGCGGTCGCCTACCAGCACGTACGGGAAGAGCCGCAGCCCCCGTCGAACTTCGACTCCGAGATCACGCCCGAGATGGACGCCATCGTCCTCAAGGCCCTGACCAAGGACCCCGACTACCGCTACCAGTCCGCCGACGAGATGCGGGCCGACATCGAGGCGTGCCTGGACGGCCGTCCGGTCGCCGCGACGGCCGCAATGGGTGCGGTCGGCTACGGCGGCTACGACTCGTACGGCGGCAACGACCAGGCGACCACAGCCCTGCGCCAGGCCGGCCAAGGCGGTCAGACGGCGATGATGCCGCCCGTCAGCGGCAACGGGAACGGGGACTACGGCAGCGGCAACGGCGGTTACGACGACCAGCAGGGGCGCCGCCGCCAGCAACCGAAGAAGAGCAACACCTCGACGATCCTGCTGGTCCTCGCGGGCATCCTGGTCCTCGTCGGCGCCGTCCTGATCGGCAACGAGATCTTCGGCGGCAAGGAGAAGCCGGCCGAACAGGTCGCCGTGCCCGCGCTGGTCGGCCAGAAGTTCGCCCAGGCACAGCAGAACGCGACGGCCCTGGGCCTCACGCTCAAGCGCGACGACCAGCCCTGTGCCGACCAGGAGAAGGGCGCGATCTGCAAGCAGAACCCGCCGGGCGGCACCAAGGTCGACAAGAACTCTCCGGTCACGGTGGTCGTCTCCACGGGCGCCCCCAAGAGCGAGGTCCCCGACGTCATGGAGCAGACCCGGGAGCGGGCCACCAACCGCCTCACCGAGGCGGGCTTCAAGCCCAGGGTCAAGGAGGCCCAGTCCGAGAAGACCCCGGGCACCGTCATCAACCAGGATCCCAAGGGCGGTGAGTCGGTGGAGAAGGGCTCCGAGATCACCCTGACCATCGCCAAGGAGAAGGAACTGGTGATCCCGGACCTGGCCGGGCAGCCCTACGAGGCCGCCCAGAAGACGCTCAACGACCTGGGCTTCGACAACGTCGAGAAGCAGGAGCAGGAGTCCGCGGACAAGCCGCCGAACACGGTCATCTCCCAGTCCACGAAGGGCAAGGCCCCCGCAAGCACCAAGATCGTGCTGACGGTCGCCAAGGCTCCGGCGACTCCCACGCCGCCGGTCGGCGAGCAGGTCCAGATCCCCGGCGACCTCGTCGGCAAGAACTACGACGAGGCCAAGGGCACCCTCGAAGGCCTGGGGCTGACCGTTCAGCTCGCCCCCGGCGCATCGGACAAGCCGAAGGCCAAGGTCCTCTCGGTGACACCGCCCGGCGGCAGCACGATCTCCAAGGAGACCCCGGTCGTCCTGTTCACCATGGGCGGTGGCGGCGGTGACGGCCACGGCGGCGGTGACGGCCACGGCGACGGCGGGGAGCGCGGTCTCCTCGGCGGTCTCGACTAACGGACGCAGGAAGAATCTGGGCGCAGCAGAGTGGCGAGGGGGGGAGGGCCCCGGCACAGTGAAGGTGCCGGGGCCCTCCCCCCTTCTGACGAACCGCCACGCGGACCGCCCACCACGCGGACCGACCGCCGCCCGCCGCACGGACGCCCGCCGCACGGGCCGCCGCCACACGGACTGCCCACCGCACGGACCGCCCACCGCACGGACCGCCCACCGCGCCGGCGAACCGCCGCCTAGCTACCTGAGTTCCGCTGGCGGGGTCCGCCGGGAATCCACCCGCTCGGTGCGCTCCAGCTCGCCCCACACCACGTACCGGTACTTGGAGGTGAGGACCGGGGTGCACGTCGTCAGCGTGATGTAGCGGCTCGCCTTCGACCTGCCCGACTCCTTCGGGACCGGGTCCAGCACCTTCACGTTGTACTTGGAGGTCTCCCGCAGGGCCGCGTACACCTTGTAGACGTACCAGGTGTCCTTCGTCTCGAAGACGATCGCGTCGCCGTTCTTCAGCTTGTCGATGTGGTGGAACTTCGCGCCGTGCCCGTCCCGGTGCGCGGCGAGCGAGAAGTTGCCCTGCTTGTCCCAGGGAAGGGCGGCCTTCACGGGGTCCGTGTAGTAACCCGCGACGCCGGAGTTGAGGTCCTTGGTGTCGGTGCCCCCGGTGACCAGCACCTCGCCGTTCTTCATGGCGGGTACGTGCAGGAAGCCGATGCCGTTCTTGATGTCGCGGGCGCCAGGGCCGCCGCTCGCCCAGCTGTGCCGCACCTCGTCGCCCTGCTTGCCGGCCTCGCGGTCGGCGAGGACGTTCGTCCACCACAGTGAGTACGCCACGAACAGGCCCAGCACCAGCCCGGCGGTGATCAGCAGTTCGCCGAAGACGCCGATGGCGGCCGCGATCCGCCCCCGGGGGGCAGTGGTGCGCGGGGGCCGTCCGTCCGTCCGCTCGTCCTGCTCGGTCCTCGCTGCCACCGCACCCGTCCCTCGTCGCTCAGTTGCCCAGCGCGGGCGGCATGCCCTTGCTCCGCGGCCGTTCGTCGACCATCTTGCCCCAGACGATCAACCGGTAGGTGCTGGTGAATTCGGGGGTGCAGGTCGTGAGGGTGATGTACCGCCCGGGCGTGGTGAAACCGGACCCCGGCGGCACCGGCTGGATCACACCGACGTTCGACGGCGACGTCTGCGGGAGCATGGACGTCATCTCGTACGTGTAGAACGCGTCCTGCGTCTCGACGACGATCTTGTCGCCCTTGACCAGCCGGTTCACATAGCGGAACGGCTCGCCGTGGGTGTTGCGGTGGCCGGCCACGGCGAAGTTGCCCTGCCGGTCGGAGGGCATCGCCGTCTTCAGCTTGCCGTCCGCGTAGTGCCCGACCATGCCCCGGTCCAGCACCTTGTGCTTGTCGATGCCCTCGGCGACCGGCACCTTCACGTCGAGCTTGGGGATATGCATGATGGCGAAGCCCTGGCCCGGCTCGAACACCCCGGCCGCCTTCGGCTTCGCACCGCCCTTCGCCCAGCCGTCCTGAAGGCTGTGCGCGGCCCCGTCCGCCTGCATCCCGGCACGGACGTTGGTCCACCAGAGCTGGTACGTCACGAACAGCAGCATCACGACGCCGAAGGTGATGAACAGTTCCCCGACGAAACGGCTGACGACGACCCCGGCGCCCTCCTTCGGGGCCCCCGCCTTCCGCCGGGGCTTGCCCTGCGCGGCCCTGCGCCGCTCGGCGCGCCCGCCGCCCTCCGGCACGAACCGTTGGGGCTCGGAGGCAAACCGTTCGGGCTCGGGGGCGAAGCGCTCGGGCTCAAGCTCCGGCTCGGCCGGACGCCATCGGGAGACCGGCTCCACCGTCGGCAGGGCGTAGGTCGGCTCGTCCACCGGAGGCACCGGCGGCTGCAGCTGCGATTGCGCCTGAGACTGAGGCTGCGGCTGCGGCTGCGGCTGCGGCTGCGGCTGTACGTAACCCCCGACCGGAGCCTCGTACGGGGCCGGGGCGGGGGCCGGGGCGGAGGCCGGAACCTGCTGCTGGCCGTACCAGTCCCGCCGGTACCCGTCCGGGTCGTACCACTCCTGCGGTTCTTGGAACTCCTGCGGCTCTCGGTATGCCTGGTAAGGAGGCTGCTGTACGGGCCCCTGCTGCGCCGCGTACGGGTCGTACGCCCCCTGGGGCTCCTGGGCCCAGCTGGGGGCCTGCCGGCCCGGCAGGGGGTCGTTGAGCGGATCGTCGAGCCGGTCCACCGCCGCCCCGAGGCCGTCGCCGCCGTACTCCTCACCGTAGGGAGGCCCGTACCCGGCGGCGTCGTGCTCGGGGCGCAGCGCCGTCACGCGGAGGCCCTGCCCGCACCCACCACCGGGGCCAGTCCCACCGAACGCCCCACGGCCTCCGTGTCCCCGCACTGCACGAGCCAGTTGGCCAGCATCAGATGGCCCCACTCCGTCAGCACCGACTCGGGGTGGAACTGCACGCCCTCGACCGGCAGGTCACGGTGCCTGAGCCCCATCACGATGCCGTCCTCGGTGCGCGCGGTCACCTCCAGTTCGGCCGGGACCGACTCGGGCTCGGCGGCCAGCGAGTGGTAACGGGTCGCCGTGAACGGGGAGGGCAGCCCGGCGAAGACGCCCGCGCCCTCGTGCCGCACCGGCGAGGTCTTGCCGTGCAGCAGTTCCGGTGCCCGGCCGACCACACCGCCGTACGCCACCGCCATCGACTGCATGCCGAGGCACACGCCGAACACGGGGATCCCGGTGTCGGCACAGTGCCGCACCATGTCGACGCAGACGCCCGCCTGCTCGGGCGTGCCGGGCCCGGGGGACAGCAGTACGCCGTCGAAGCCGTCCTGGGCGTGCGCGAGCGCGACCTCGTCGTTGCGCAGCACCTCGCACTCGGCGCCCAGCTGGTAGAGGTACTGGACCAGGTTGAAGACGAAGCTGTCGTAGTTGTCGACAACGAGGATGCGTGCGCTCATCAGCCGTTCGATCCGTTCTTTCCGTCGACCGTCACGTCACCGAACGGCAGCAGCGGCTCCGCCCACGGGAAGACGTACTGGAAAAGCACGTACACCACCGCGAGGACCAGCACGAGCGAGATCAGTGCCCGCACCCATGCGTTGCCCGGCAGATGCCGCCAGATCCAGCCGTACATGGTGTCCCTTCCCGTTCGGTGGTGACCAGACTAAAGGGCGCGCGCAAGCGTCCGGGCTCAGCCGCCCAAAGCGGCCGGCCTGCCCCTGCCCACCGGCTGTGTGGCGTCCAGGTGCGCCCAGGCGATCAGCCGGTGGCTGCTGCCCCACTCCGGCTCGCAGGTGGTGAGCGTCAGATAGCGGCCGGGCCCGTCGAAGCCGGCCCCTCGAGGGACCGGGTCGACGACCCCGACGTCACTCGGCACCGTCCGGTACGGCTTGTTGGTGATGCGGTACGTGAACCACGTCGTGCCGTCGTTCAGTACGACGGCATCCCCGGGCCGCAGGGCGGGGAAGTCCTTGAAGGGGTCGCCGTAGGTCCTGCGGTGTCCCGCGACCGCGAAGTTTCCGCTCTCGCCGAGGCGGGCGGTGCCCGCGTAGTGGCCGAGACCCTTCTTCAGGGTGGCGGTGGAGGTGCCGTGGAGGACCGGCCAGTCCCACTCCTTGCCGAGCCGGGGGACGTACATCACCGCGAAGGGCTTTCCGTCGCGGTACGCGGGCCCCGGGGGCGGCTGGGCCGACGTGGTGCCCGGGGCGGGGGCAGGGGCCGCCGGCCGGTGCGCCCACTCGGCGCGCAAGGAGTCGATCTGTCCGTCGGAGGCGCCCGCGGCCCGCACCCCGGTCCAGAAGATCACGTACACGACGAACAGGACGATGAGGGCGCCGGCGGTGATGCAGATCTCGCTGAGGGTGCGCACGACCAGTCGCGCGGACAGCCGCACCGGCGGACGCACGGACTCCCGCACCGGCATGGCTGCCCCCCTCACCGCGCCGCGCGTTACTGCTGCATCGCCGGCGGTGATGCAGATCTCGCTGAGGGTGCGCACGACCAGTCGCGCGGACACCCGCACCGGCGGACGCGCGGACTCCCGCACCGGCATGGCTGCCCCCCCTCACCGCGCCGCGCGTTACTGCTGCACGGGCTTCGCGTAGTGGAGATCCACTGTGCCGGAGTAGCCGGGCAGAGTCATCGCCTCGTGCTCGTCGACTTTCCAGCCGAGACCGTACGCCTTGACGTACAGCTGGTAGTTCTGGAGCGCGGGCGAGGCGGCCAGGGACTTCTTCAGACGGCCGCGGTCGCCGACGGCGGTGACGGTGTACGGCGGGGAGTAGACGCGGCCCTGGAGGATCAGGGTGTTGCCGACGCAACGGACGGCACTGGTGGAGATGAGGCGCTGGTCCATGATCCGGATGCCCTGGGCGCCGCCCTCCCACAGGGCGTTGACGACGGCCTGCAGGTCCTGCTGGTGGATGACCAGGTCATTGGGGTGCGGCTTGGGGTAGCCGGGGTTGCCGGTGGCCCCCGGCGGGGCGTCGTTGAGAGTGACGGTGAGACCCTGGCCGGCCAGCTTCTGGGTGCCCGCGGCCTTCTCCAGGGCGCCCAGCTCGGCGTCCTCGGCCTTGGTGCTGCCGTCGTCGCGGCGGGCGAGGGCGTCGACCTCCTTGCGCACGATGCCGGTGGCCTTCTCCAGCTCCTGGTTCTTCTCGCTGCGCTGACGGGTGAGGTCGGACAGCTTCAGCAGGGAGTCGTCGGTGCGGATGTTGGTGCCCTTGGCGGTGCTGAAGCTGGTGATGAAGATCAGCCCGGCGAGGGCGAAGACCCCAGCGGTGAGCAGCTGCACTGGGCGCAGCCGGAACCGCCGCCCGGCAGGGGGCGCGGGGAGCAGGCCGGCGGACCCGTCGGAGGGCTGCCCCGGTGCCACGTCTTCGGACCCGTCGGAGGACTGCCCCGGTGCCACGTCTTCGGACCCGTCGGAGGACTGCCCCGGTGCCACGTCTTCGGACCCGTCGGAGGACTGCCCCGGTGCCACGTCCGGTGACCGGCCCGGGGTCCCGTTCAGGGCTTGGTCCACGGGCTGGTCCGGTGACCGGTCCGGGGCCTTGTCCAGGGCCCCGTCCGGGGACTGGTCCGGGGCGTCGGCAGAATTGCTCATACCCTTATCTCCTTCGACGCCGCGGAAGCACTACGCTAACGGACGCCCGGGGGAGGCAGCGTGCTCCCGTCGGCTCCCGCCCCTGCCCCTTGGCGTCACGCCACAGTTCCCTGCGCGGTCACGCAGCGCATCGACAGGAGAGTCCCTCGTGCCGAAGTCACGTATCCGCAAGAAGGCCGATTTCACGGCTACGCCCGACCCGAAGAAGGCGACAGCGATCAAGCTGACGAACCGCAGCTGGGTCGCCCCCGTGATGCTGGCGCTGTTCCTGATCGGTCTCGCCTGGATCGTGCTGTTCTACGTGACGGAGGGCAGCCTGCCCATCAAGAGCCTGGCGAACTGGAACATCGTGGTCGGCTTCGGCTTCATCGCCGCCGGCTTCGGCGTCTCCACGCAGTGGAAGTAGCGCCTCTCCCAGGCATCTCCGGGCCCGTGGCGCAAGCCCTGCCCAGAACTGTCCACAGCGTTATCCACACCTGAGGAAAAGTTACGACGATCTGTGGATAACTCTCACGCTGTTGACGCCAGTGTGATCGCATCCTCACCCCACACCCCCTCTGACGCCCCTTGTCCTGGCCGGGAAAACCCAGCTCAGCGACAAGGGGCTCAGATGTTCCCCGGCTTCCCCACAGCATGCACAGCTTTGGCCACGCGCTGTGGACAACGGGCGCGGAAACGGGTCGGAAGTCCGTTCCCCCACAGCCCTCGGCGGATCAGAGGGTCAGCGAGGCCGTTCTGACCAGCACGGTCACCAGCACCGCGACGAGGACCAGCCCGAAGACCCCGTACTGCACCAGAGCCCGCTTCTCGCGCGGCGCCTGCACCAGGCCGAGCGCGAGGACCGCGCCCGCCACCAGACCGCCGACGTGTGCCTCCCAGGCGATGTTGCTGCCGCCGAAGGTGAAGATCAGGTTGATCACCAGCAGGGCGAGCACCGGCCGCATGTCGTAGTTCATGCGTTTCATCAGTACGGCGGTGGCACCGAGCAGTCCGAAGATCGCACCGGAAGCGCCGAGCGAAGGCTGGTTCGGTGCGGCGACGGCATACGTCAGCGCACTGCCCGCGAGCCCGGACAGTACGTACAGGGCGAGGAACCTGGCCCGCCCGAGAGCCGCCTCCAGCGGTCCGCCCAGCCACCACAGCCCCAGCATGTTGAAGGCGATGTGCCAGATCTCCTGATGCAGGAACATCGAGGTGAACAGCCGGTACCAGTCACCCGCGGCAACGCCCTCGGTGACGAAGTACGGCGGAGCGGGCCACCCTCCGATCAGGAAGAAGTCACGGACGATCCGCTCACCGGTGTCCGGGAGCAGCACCACAGCGAAGACCGCAAGGTTCAGCCCGACGAGGATCTTGGTGACCAGCCGGGGGTCGCCTGCGCGCAGGGGGCTGCCCACGACGTTCCGCGGCCGGCCGGCGCTGGGCGGGTGGCCGGTCCCCGAGCCGTCGCGTACGCAGTCGGGACACTGGAAGCCCACCGAGGCATCGACCATGCAGTCGGTACAGATCGGCTTCTCGCAACGGGTGCACCGGATGCCGGTCTCCCGGTCGGGGTGCCGATAACAGTGCGGCACCGCTCCTGCTGCGTCGGCGGGCTGCTGGTCCGGGCTTTTCGGCGGCTGCTCCATGCGGACCATTGTCGCGATGTCAGCGCGTCTGGACGACGACTGTCTCCAGGACGATGTCCCGCACCGGGCGCTCGGTCCGCGGATTGACCTCGGCGCGGACGATGGCGTCCACCACCCTCCGGCTCGCCTGGTTGGCGACCTCGCCGAAAATGGTGCGCTTGGTGTTGAGCCAGGTCGTCGGCTCCACCGTGATGAAGAACTGCGAACCGTTGGTGTCCGGGCCCGCGTTGGCCATCGCCAGCAGGTACGGCTTGCGGAAGCTGAGCTCGGGGTGGATCTCGTCCGCGAACTCGTACCCGGGGCCGCCCAGGCCGTTCCCGAGCGGGTCGCCGCCCTGGATCATGAACCCGCTGATCACCCGGTGGAAGATCGTGCCGTCGTAGAGCCTGTCCTTGGTCCGGGCGCCCGTCGCGGGGTTGGTCCACTCCCGCTCGCCCCTGGCCAGTTCGACGAAGTTGCGGACCGTCTCGGGTGCGTACTTCGGCAGCAGCAGAACGTCGATGTCGCCCTGACTGGTCCTGAGTGTGGCGTACAGCTGCTCGGCCACGGTCCTGCCTTCCCGCCGGAGTCCCGCGCCCGCCGGAGGTGCTCCGCCGGGCTCGGGCCGATCCTCCCACGGAGGCCCGCGGCACCGTTCCGGCCGGATGGGTTCAGCGAGGGTTCACCCCACCGATGACCGGCATTCTTCGGACGAGTCCGCACCGAACCGGCGCGCGAGGACGCGAAGCGTGGCATTGTCGTCCGGAGTTCCCCTTGCACCGTATTTGCCCCACGGTCGGCATCCCTGGCCGTGCATGACCCGGATGCCCGGCCGCACGTGCCGGGTTTGCTCTCGCCGGGCATGATTTCGATTCGGGTGGAAAGGCGCATAGCCGAAGCGCCACCGAGGAGGAGGATTTCCGTGACCCGTAAGGACAGCGTGCGCCACGCGACCAGTACGGCCAAGGACAGCGTGCGGCACGCCGCCGAAGTGGTGGCGCCCTACGCGGGCACGGCCAAGGAGACGGCCGTGCACTACGCGCACGAAGCCCGGACACGGCTCGCGCCCCGGGTTTCCCACGCCACCCAGCAGGCGGCGGAACAGGCCCGCCAGCAGTACGGGGCGCATCTGGCCCCCCGGATCGAGCAGGCCCGCACCCATGTGCCCGCTCGTGTCGACGAGGCCGCGCAGAAGGCGGCCGTCGTGACGAGGAAGGCCGCCAAGCAGGCCGCGGACTACACCGTTCCGCGCGTCGAGCATGCGGTGGCGGTGGCTCAGCCGGTGCGCGAGGAGGCAGCGGCCCGTTCCGCAGCCGCGCTCGCCGCGCTGCGCGGGCAGGTCACCGCGAAGGAGGTCCAGAAGCTGGTGCGCAAGCACGAGCGCCGGGCCCGCTCCGGCCGTCTCGCCAAGCGCCTCGCGGTGCTGGGTCTGCTGGCCGGTGGCGCCTTCGCCGCGTGGAAGTGGTGGGACAAGCAGGCCAACCCGGACTGGCTGGTCGAGCCGCCTGCCGCCACCGAGGTCCACGACCGGACGCCGCTGACCTCGGTCGACGGCAGTGCCCAGGCCGACCTCGACCCCGAGGTGCAGGCCAAGCAGGCCGAGGCCGAGGCGGCGGACCCCAAGGACCGCTGATCACCGGCCCGCCCCCCGCATCACCAGAAGAACGAGCAGTAAAAGCAGCAGTACAGGTAGTACAAGCAGTGCAAGCAGTGCAAGCAGTGCAAGCAGTGCAAGCAGTACAGGAACGTGCGAAGACCCTCCGACCCGATGAAAGTGCGGGTCGGAGGGTCTTCGCGTGGGCCGGCCCGGCTCCCCGCAGGGCTACGCGCTTCCCGTGCCGGCCTTTACGATCTTCGCCACGAAGAAGCCCTCGAAGGTCTCCGTCGGAGCTACCCGGACCGCATCCGTGAGACGCGGGTCGAACTTCGTGCCCCGCCACGAGGTGACCCCGGGCAGGAACGACGGCTCGGAGAAGCCGAGCGGCTCCACGGTGAGATCCGAGTGGCGCTGCAGGATCTTGCTGACCGGGAACTCGTTCTCCTCGGGGCTGAGCGTGCAGGTGGAGTACACCATGACGCCGCCGGGCCGCAGCAGCCGGTAGGCGGCGCTGAGCATCTTCGTCTGGAGGAACTTGTACTTCTCGATGCGTTCCTCGGACCAGTACCGCAGCGTCACCGGGCGGCGCAGATCGACCCGGCCCTCGCCGGAGCACTGCACGTCCAGCAGAATCCGGTCGAACGAGTCGGCCGGAAGGGACTTGTCCAGGTACTGCGCGGGGTGCGTGGTCAGTTCCGTGTACTTCACGCCGTACACCTCGGCCAGTTCGCCCAGCTTGCGGGCACGCGGAGCCGCCGCGTCGTTGAGCCAGAGGCTGCAGTCGTTCCCCACCCGGGCCGCGACGTGGAATGCCTTCCCGCCGGGGGCTGAGGCCACATCGAGAATGCTGTCGCCGGGGCGCGCGGAAAGGGCCACCGGCGGAATCAGACTGGACGCGTTCTGCAAATAGACGCGGCCTTCGTGGGCCATCGGCAGAATGTCGTCGAAACCGTCGTTCTCGGGCCAGAGGAAGGTGTGCTCGCACCAGTCGACCGGAAAGGCCTTCGGAGCCTTTTCCCGCACCACGCGCAGGGTGTCCTGGTAGGTGCCCTCGTCGAGGAGGCGGTTGACGCGGATCGCGGTCGGCCTCGCCCCCTTGAAAAGGTCCTTCACCTGGGCCGGGCGAATCCGGAAGACCTCCGCCATGCGCTTCTCGAACTGCTGGACCGTCCGCGCGTTGGACACGGCTGGAGCTCCTGTCGTATCGGCCCGCGAAGGGGGAATTCGGGCTGACTGCGCGGGGTGAGCCTCTCATTTTGGCATCAACCCGCCGGGACCGTCCAACGCCCTTCCTACGGGCGGACCGGCTCCAGAAAGCGTCGCGAAGGCTTCAGGACGCGCGAGAACCCTCGGGAGCCGAGCACCGGGCAGGCCACCTCGGGGATGCGCTGCCGGACGCGGTCCGGCCCCCGTTTCCGAACGGCACTCCGTAGCCATGCGGCGCCCGTAGCCATGCAACGCCCCGTACCGGAAGGCGGTCCCCTCGACCACAGGACCCACTGCCCTCGCCGGAACTCCACTGGGCTCCGTGCTGGCCACGGTGCTGCCGCGATGAACGCTGAGAGGCCCCCTGACCGGTGTTTCCACAGGTCAGGGGGCCTCTCGGGGGTGGAGCCTAGGAGATTCGAACCCGAAATTGTTACCTCTCTGACCTGCGGAAACGCCGGAGAATCGGACATTAGGCCCTGTTTCCATCCTCCTGCGTCCTGCTCTGTCCGCCTCGATCAGGCTCCCGTGCTGACACGTCAGCACGGCCCCGGCACACGTTGCTGAAGGAAATCTCCAGCTCCGATCAAGCCCTTACACACCTTGCCATACAGGCGATAAGCGCACTGACCGGCGCTACTTGCGCCAGCAAAGTGCTGCCTGTCACCCGCAAGCGGTCCTGTTGGCGTCAGCACGGGCCCTTGCCCGCGCCTGGGGTCAGTGGCCCGGCACCAGTTCCCTCGTCGGACTCGGGACGCCGAGATCCGTCAAGGGCTGCCTACTCGTTACCACGTCAACGCGATGCGATCTCGCGTATGAGGCCAAGGCCAAAGAGAACTTCGGCTCGCTGATCGTGCTCTGAGCCACTGCCGCAAGGTAGCGCAGCAGCCTCGGCGTGACTCTCATCCTCCCTTGAAGCAGCCGGAGATTGGCGATGCCGCACTCCGCCTCCAGCCGGATCGTCTCGTCTCGGTCAGGCTTCTCGACCAGCCCCACCATCCTCTGCACTGGGCCCTCGCCGGTGCAGAGGATCACTCCGTGGCTGCTTGCCGCGCCGGCGTCAAAGGGTGCGGCCAGCACCGCCGGGATGGCTGACGGGGTCGCTGTGACGAGCGCGGAGAGCGCTGTATGGGTGGGGTCCACGTTGTCAGCAAAGACCACGTAGAACTCCCCGGTGCGCAGGTGTTCGGAACCGTTCAACACGGACGTGACATCGGCGTATCGGCCGCGTTGGGCGATGAAGTCGACTTGCAGGTGGTCGGCGGCTCGGGGCTGAGCCGGAAGCTGGTTCGTGAGGCTCCGGTAGCGGGCCAAAGCCCCTGGAGCGAGGACCTGGCGGGTCCAGTCGATCAGCGGCGTGTAGTACGGGTGGTGGACTACCACGGCGCGATCACTCCCGATGGCAGCGACCTCATCCACGATGTGCGCGAGGCCCGGCCGGCCACAGACAGGCCGCAGCTCCTTGGGCAGGTACGGTGACCAACTGCCTACGCGGGTGCCCAATCCCCCGGCGGCGATCACCACGGGTGGCACGGCGGAGGTTGACGGCCGTTTCATCGGTGTCTCCTTCGGGCCGGTCCCCCGAGCGATAGCGTCGGCGGATGCATACACGTGTGACGGGCATCGTCATCGAGGACGACAAGATCCTGGTGCTCAACCAGGACACCGACGGCCCCAGGACCTGGTCCCTGCCTGGCGGCAAGGTCGAGGACGGCGAGGCTCTGGAAGAGGCGCTGAGCAGAGAAATGAAGGAGGAGACCGGCGCCGAGGTTGAAGTGGGCCGGCTGCTGTACCTGTGCGACAACACGAGTGCTCACGTCGTTCACATCACCTTCGAGGCCCGCATCGTGGGCGGAGAGATCGGAGCGGTCAAGGAGGGTGCGGACACGCGCCCGATCCGAGGCGTCGAGTTCGTGGCGCTGGACGATCTGCCCGACCGAGGCTTCAGTGACGTGTTCGTGAAGCTCTGCCGGGACGGGTTCCCGGGCGCGGGTTCGTACATGGGGCCGAAGTCCGCGATCGGCCTATAAGCCCAGCGAACTGATCAGCAACCGGTCGAGTCCGCCTGGCGTGGTCCGGGCGGACTCGTTGACGGCGTCGACCCACTGATTGAGCAGGTGCGCCAGCTCCCATGCTCCGAGCCGGGCGGCATCGGTGGTGCGGGGGTCGCGCACCAAGCGAACCCCAACGCCTCGTGACGAGCCCAGCAGGTAGCGCGAGCGGACAGCCGACACGGCATCTTCGGTGCTCGGCGTGTTCCAGGCGGCACCGAACAGGTACCGCTGCATGGGCTGGGATGCGGGCAGCGCGGGGCCATCGCCACACCAGATCTGAACGTTGCCGATCAGGTGGTGAATCTCCCGATCGCCAAGGCCGGGTTCCACCACAGGACAGCTGTCGCCCACGACATAGCCGCTGTTGTACGCCCGCGCTCCTTTCGTGGCGGCCAAGGCTTCGGCCCGGCTGGGTAACCGCGCTCCGAACCATGCGGCCGCGACGGCCGCCCCGATCCACGTGACCCAGTACGCGGGATGGGACTCGTATCCGCGGCTGACCCGCCAGCGCCGATCGGCCGGGTCGTGGTGGAGTCGTCCACCACGTTCGTGGGGCATCGGGCACACCAGGAGATTGGTACCGAGCCGGGAGTTCACTGCCCCGCCCGCGTGCAGCATGGTCAGCAGCTCGGCCATTTCCGCGTTAGTGACCAGCAGATTGCGCCACTGGGCCTGCCCTACTGGCCTGTAAGCCGGCTTGGCCATCCTCTGGGGAGAAGGTTGGGGGCGGACGCGGCGGTTGGGCCGGGGCACGGGTTCGTGCACCTCGTACTGATCGTCACCTGCGAGCCACTGGGTGACGGTCTCGGTCACTTCGGGGTCGAGCTGTTGGCGGGCCTGGGCGACCGTCTTCTCTACCGCAGCGCTGACGAGGTCCACCACACCGGCGGCCAATTCGGCGACCAAGGTGTCCTTGCGTCCGGTGGTCGCGAAGGTGGTGTCCGTCGCAGTCGTGGTGCCAGCAGCGTTAGGCGACTCGTCGGCCGGTTCCGGCATTCCGATACCGAGGAACTGGGTGAGGCCCACTTCTGTACGTCCGGGATCGCTGACGTGCTGTTCGTACGGGATGACCAGGCGGGGACGGCGGGACGGCTCGTCTCCGTCGGAGAGGGCGCGGGCGAGCAGCAGCGAGTTCACGACGATCAGCCGCCCCAAAGCGGTGGCCGGATCGGGATCGTCCTGCGGAAGGAGCGGGGCGAAGACCGTGCGCCACCTGGGTGCGCGGGCCGTCGCGGCAACCTGCGCGTAGCGGTCGCCGTAGCGCCACCGGTCCCAGAGCCGACCTCGGGCGAACGAGGAAGCGATCCCGATGGGCGCCCGGGTCAGGACGACGGCCGGCGATTCAGGCAACATGCCCAGCACGGTGTCTGTGGCGAAGAAGAGATTCGTCTCCTTGACCAAGTGCCGGGGTTGCCCGTGCAGGTCGCTGAGCGCGCACAGGAGATGGTGCCAGCCCAAGCCGCTGAGTCCGGTTCCCTGAAAACTCGGCGGCACGCGGTTACCAGGCGACAACGGGTGTTCGCGACCGAGCTGCTGGCGGAAAGGCTCGTTGTGTTGCGGCATTGCCCCGCGCAACGAGTCGGACAGCCAGTTCGATCCGACCCTCTCAAAGATGCCGAGGGCCAGCGCGGGTGGCGACGCTGGCCTTCCGTCCTGCTCGTTGAGGTGGGCGGCCAGACGCACGACGATGCTACGGATAGTGCCGTCGGGCAGAGCCGCGCTCAACACGGGGTGCGGCTTCGCGGGCGGTAAGGGTGCCGCGCCGGGGTCCGTCTGTTCGTGACTTGTTGTCATGACCCGCAAACGTAGAGCCACTTCGGTCACTCACCCCTGAGGAAAACTCAGGGCTGAGTAACGCTCAGGGTCTGCATATGCCTATGTCGTGGGTCGCTTGACGCTACGCAGCGGCCTGGGCTGCCTGGGGTCGGGCGCCCAAGGTCTGGCCCAGTGCCCGTTCTACCGAGACCAGGATGACGACCCGCTCAGGGTCCGGGGCTGGCGTACGGCCATATCGCTTTCCGTAACGGGCAACCGCGTCTTCGACCACAGCCTCGTCGGTGCACACCTCCGCCACCCCTTCGAGCGTGGCCCACCGGCCTCCGTCGACCTGGCACAGGGCCACGCGGGCTTCGCCCCCACCCGCGAGAATGTTGGCCACTTTACGACTCGATTTGCGGGTGATAACTCGGGCCACTCCAGCGGCGACATCCACCGTCACACCGACGGGCACGACATGCGGTCGCCCATTGGGCCGCAGCGTGGTCAATGTGCACAGATGGTACTCGTTCCAGAACTCCAGGTAACTGTCCGGCTGGGCGGATATCGCGTTCGACATGACTGAAAGCGTAAACGCCTTAGTTGCCCGAACTGCCCCAGAGTGACCGCCACCACACCCCCTCCGATCAGCCACTTTGTCCATTTCGCGGGCGTTTGCGAGAGTGCCCGTCCCACTTAAAGTCTCAGGTTAATAACGGAGTCACCCAGAGACTCGTGAAAGTTGATCCGTTCACGCCAGACCGCAAAGCCCCAGTTCAGAGCCTCGTACGGGATTGAACAAGGTTGATTTACATCGCTTTGACCGGTCGAAGTTACCTGCCATCTACACGAATCGATCATGACTTTCAGGCCATGCCTTGTCGGAAGCGTCACGTACTGTCCAAAGAGGTTCCCGGGAGCTCCACGGGGCGGCCCCGCTCGGGGCGTCAGTGCGTGTTCACGTACGTGACATCCGAAGCGACGGGACGGCCTGGATGCCTGGCATCCCTCCCCCCTCCAAGGGGGTTTTGTGGGGCGCAGGCGCAGCCGCCTGCGGTCGCTTCCGGCGCCGGGAACCGGACGTCATCGACATGGGCGCGGTGTCGCCTGGCTCGGGGAGCCATCACCTGCCGGTTGGAGGGATTACTCAGTGTGGTCGTATAAGAGTGGTCGAGACTCGGCGGAGTCCAAGGTTCCCGCTCAGGACGGAGTCAACCGCCGACGCCTTGGGCGCTGGCGTTCAGCCGCGGCCCGGACGGTGGAGAAGGATCTGCACCGTCTGATTCGTCGGGAGCTGCAAGACCTCGGGGTCACTCCCCCGCTCGACGTTCACGACCTTTGCGAGAAGCTGAGCCGGCGGCGCGGGCGTCCTCTGTTTCTGCGTGCAGCTCCGCTGCCCAAGCCCGGCCCCTCGGGGATGTGGGCCGAGTACGACACCTACGACGTGATCCTGTACCAGCAGGAGACGACCGAGCTGCACCAGGATGGAATCATCCTGCACGAGGTCGGACACATCCTCGTGGCGGAGAACGAGAGGGCAGCCGAGGATTCCGCCCGCGAGGTGGAGACGGATACGCCGGATACCGCCCCTGATGAAGACGCGGCGGCCGTCGACGTGGAGGGGTGGGCCACCCTGCTGCCGGTCTTCGGGACTGAGGCGGTCAAGCGTGTCGCCCAGCGTTGCTCGTACGACGACGGCGAGGAGTGCTCCGTCGAACTCGTGGCGACGATCATCCTGGAGTGGTCGGCCCTGCTCGCAAACTCCACTCCTCCGGCTGATGATCCCGCCCTGCGCCGGGTTGAGGCGGCTCTTGGCGACCGGCGAGGATGGCTGTAACTCGTGGAACTCCTGCTCCTGGGGCTCCTGGCCGCACTGGTCTGGAAGCTCTACCAGTGGAAGCGAAGCCCGCATGACGCACCTCTTCGCTCGGTCACCCTCTGCCTGCTCTGCGCTGCGCTCTCGTACCCCGTAGCGATGCCCGGCGGCGCGTCCGGAGTCGACACCGTCGCCGGCCACGGGACGGCGAAGCTGATCCAGAACGTGCTGTTGCTCCTGACGGTCTACTTCCTCATGTGCTTCTACCTCTACTCCGCTGCTGACGAAGAAGCGGGGCGTCGGCGGGCACGCAGGGAGGCCGTGCTCGTCGGGGTCGTCGCAGTCGCGATCACCGTGGCTGCGGTGTCGGTGCCGCACGAGGTCTTCACCGGCAGCTTCAGCACAGCCGACATGACGATTCCCCAGATCGCCTTCTTCTACGGCGGCGCTGGCCTCTACCTCATGTATGCCCTCGGCATGGCGTTTCGGTGGACTCGCCAATACGCCCGCATGTCCCGACGCCCGCACTCCACCGGGCTCTGGATGACCGCCGTCGGTCTGGGAGCGATGGCCGTAGCGTGCGCGATTCGAGCCGTCATCGTCGCCGTTCGCTCAGCAGACGTGGATGTGCCCCATCCCCTTATGGCGGCCGTGGCCTTCCTCTTGGTCGCATCCATCCTGCTGTTCGCCGCGGGTGTCACCTATTCCGGAGCCCGAGCGCGAATTTCCTCCCTACGTCTCTGGCTTCAACACCGGCGTGATCACCGTCGCCTCGCGCCTCTGTGGGAGTTGCTGGCGGAGGCGTATCCGGACAACGTGCTGAGGCCGGCGTCCTCTGCTCCGCTGGACCGATGGCGGGCCCGTGGCGTGCACCGGCGCTACCACCGCCGCATCGTGGAGTGCCGCGACGGCCTGGTGGACATCAGCCCGTACCTGCTGGACGAGGGTGACGACAGCACAGTCCTCAACATCGACTCCGCCGAGCTTGCCGCCCGGCTCCGCCGGGCCTCCGCTCGGATCGAGAAGGGGGCCCCTGCGCCCCGCCGCGCGGTCCCGCTCGCGATGGCGCTGGGGAGCGACCGCGAGTCGGATGTGAAACAACTGATTGCGGTATCCGACGAACTGCGCGCAGCCGCATGACCTCGCAAGATCAAGGAGTCACGATGCTGATTACCGGTGGACGAGTGCTCGTCGAGTCGGGGACCTACCTGGAGGACGGGGCCGTTCTCATCGAGGGCGACTCGATCTCTGCCGTCGGTCCGCGCAAGGAGATCGAGGAGCGGGCCGGGGCCGACGTGCCTCGATTCGAGTTCGGCGGAACCGTGCTGCCGGGGCTCATCGACGCTCACGTTCACCTGGCCTTCGATGGCGGGCCTGATCCGGTTTCCACCCTCCAGGGCTCGACGGATGAAGCCCTGTTCGAGGACATGCGGCGCCGCAGCGAACAGCTCCTGCGCAGTGGCGTCACCACCGTCCGCGATCTCGGCGACCGCGGCGGACTGGCGCTTCGTCTGGCTGCGGAAATCAATGATCGGCGTACACCAGGACCGAGGATCGTCTCCGCGGGCACCCCGGCGACCACCGTGGGCGGACACTGCCACTTCCTCGGCGGCGAAGTCTCCGGCGAGACCGAGATCCGCGAGCTCGTACGGCGCAACCTCGCGGCCGGGGCAGGCGTCATCAAGGCGATGGTCACCGGCGGCGGCCTCACGAAGGACGGCCCCAGGAGCCACCAGTCTCAGTTCACGGCGGAGGAACTGTCCGCCCTTGTGGAGGAAGCACACAAAGCGGGCGTGCCTGTCGCGGCCCATGCGCACGGTGCCGACGGCATCGCCTCAGCCGTAGAGGCCGGCGTCGACACCATCGAGCACTGCACTTGGATGTCGAGCGATGGCCTGGATTTCCGGCCCGACGTGGTTCAGCAGATCATCGCGAAGGACATCACCGTCTGCCCGGCCGTAAGCCCGCACTGGCAGATGCTCCCGCGCTTCTTCGGCGAGGAGCGCGCCAACGCGATGTTCGACCTGGTGCGGCAGATGGCCGACGCCGGAGTCCGCCTGATCGCGGGGACAGATGCAGGCGTGCAGCGTGCTGGCTTCGACGGGCTTGCTCAGGCCCTGTCGTTCTACTCGCACCTGGGTCTGTCGAACGCCTCGATCATCGACATGGCGACGTCGCAAGCGGCTGCTGCCCTGGGCCTGGGCGAGATCACAGGGAAGGTCGCTCCCGGCTACCGAGCGGATCTCCTCCTGGTGGACGGTGACCCGCTCGCGGATCTCTCCGCACTGAGCGGAGTCCAAACCGTGTTCGCCTCCGGTCTGCGCCATGAACCGAATAGCACGGGACAGTAAGAACCTCACCCTGGTGCCCTGTTCCCTGACCCTCGCGGGTCCGGAGAACAGGGCACCAGTGCCGCTCCAGGAACAGTTGGTGATTCGATGCGTATTAGGTCGGCTTGTACCGTAGGCGGCATGTCTGTGGATATTCGTACTGTATTGCGTAAGCAGGAGGATGAGCTGCGGCACTTTCGCCGGGACCTGTTCTCTACGGAGCCGGCTGATAGCGGACTGGCCTCAGTACTGCCCAAAGAGATGCTGGAGCAGTTGCGGGCGGAGGGAAAGACGGTGCCGCACCGCTTCGGACCGGTGCGCTCGGTGACCGACCGGCATGCTGTCCTTACCATCGTCGGGGACATCATCGACCAGGCCGTACTCCTGGACCGCCCTGGCCATGAAGGGGCTGTGCTGACACTGTCGGTCGCCGCGCGGCACAAGCAGCTCGGCACTCGCCAGGCAGTTGACCCGGGGGAGGCGCGGGCCTGGGTGGAAGCGATCGTGGGCCCCAAGTGGCTGCCGCACTTTTACTCTGCTGGGGCCCTGAGCGGCTCCACTGCGGGCGAGACCTCGCCGTCGAGGCCGCTGACGACGCAGTACTTCTACCTGTTCCTCGGCGCGGACGGTGTCCCGCACGGTGAGCCAGAACATCAGCTCGGCGTGCAGTTGACCCCGCTCATCCATACGCCCTGACGATCACCACAGTCCAGGTCGAACGTCGCCTGATGCGGCACTAGTTGTTGGTGCTTGGACCGGCCTTCTTGTCCAGTTCGCTGGCCAGGTCGTTCAGGATCGAGAGGACATCGGCCGGCAGGCCCTCGGCGCTCATTCCGCGGGCCCGGACTCGGCCCACCTTGCCCTGCTTGGCAGCCGACATGAGGCGGAGTCCTTCGTAGACCTGCCGGGCGACAGACTCGTTCGGCTCGAAGTACAGCTTGGAGACGTCGAAGAAGTTGGCCAGACCTTCGAGGACCACGGGCACCGGTGCGTCGTCTCCACCCGTCCGCAGGGCCTCGATGTCCTCGGCCGATGTGACCTGGGAGCCCGCGTAGGCATTCACCGAGTCCGCGATCTCCTGATCCCCCGGAGCGGTTCTGCCCGGGTAGGAGCGCTCCAGCAGGAGAGTGATCTTCTCAGCCAGCGTCTCCGGCACCTTCTCGGCCTCGGCGGCGTCCTCGTCAGCCTCTCCGAAAGACCGGTCCTGGGCACGCTTCAGCTCGTCCTCGGTCACCCCATACGCAGCCGCCAGGAGAGGGACGTACCGCTCCTTGAGCCGTCGGACGCCCTGCTCAGCTCCAGCCACCGGCCCATCGCTCTTAGTTCCGATGACCGCCCGCGTCTCGTACCGGTAGAGGCCGGCGTCGCACCGTAGGTCGGTCAGATCGGGCAAGCCGTCGCGCGGGAACAGGTCGTCCAGATCCCGGTTCAGCACCCTGGCGAGAGCAGGCAGCTTCTCTTGATCGGGTGTCGTCGCTCCCGACTCCCACCCCGCCACGGTCGAGTCCGCAGCACCGAGGGCGGACGCCACGTCGGCCTGCGAGACGTCCGCGGCTCGACGTACCGCACGCACATGTTCTCTGTCGAAACGGCGAGCTGGCATCGGACCTCGTTTTTTGGGTGACCCGAGGAATCCTCGGACTGTTGACTTTTGATGCGAACCAAGATAGCTTCATCTTAGCGAAAAATGAGGGGGTTCGCACCCCTCTCAGCCTTCGCACACCTGCGGTTCGCATCTTGGACCGACTTGGTGGAGAGGAGCTACCGCGCATCACTCGGGTGCGCTGCCTCCCCTCAAAACGCCATCGGCGTCCGAGAGTTCGCACCTCTCGGACGCCAGACAGCTCGTGATCCGCGGCCCCCGACAAGGGCACTGGTCACTCGCACGGCCACTCCGTGTCCTTTCGCACGGCACGACGGAGCGGCATACCACATAAAGGAGTGTCGCATGTCCCCTACTACGGACTGCAACCCGAAGGTGGAGATCCCTTCAGGCCCGGCCGAACGGCTGGCGGCGCAACTGGCGTCCATGCTGCCGGAAGCCGCTGTCGTACAGGTGCGTCTCCAGGGCCCCCGGACCCTGTGGCCCCACCTTGGACTCACCGCCGTGAACGACCGCGGACGCACCCTTCGCGTTCCTCGGGCGAAGGCGCTCACCATCGCCCGGTGGATCATCCGCTCGTTCCCTCATGCCGGATGGGCGGCATCCGGTGGGCACGCCTTCGACCTGCGGACCGCTGAACTGCGCGGGCTGGAAGCGTGATGGCGGCGGTGGCACCGGCGAATGCGGGCCCGGCCGTGGACTTGCAGGGACTCGCGACCGTGGTCGGCCTCTTGGCTCAGGCCGGCGGTCTGGACGCCCTGTTGGGCAGTCAGGCTACGGACTCCCGCGACAAGCGACTGCACATCGGTTACAGCGAAGCCGCTGAACGGCTGAACATTCCGGAAAAGTGGCTCCGTGAGCGCATATCGACGCTCCCGCACCGGAAATTCGGGAAGTTCGTTCAGTTCACGGAGGACGACCTCCACGCGATTTCCGATATGCATTTCGTCAGCCCTGGCGCAAAGACCCCACGGGATGACGAGTCGGCACTGATGGCGCTTCAGCCTTCCAGGCGCTCTCGTAAGCGTTCCTGATCTCCTCTCGCGCCCGGTTGCAACAATTCGCGGCGCTGCGAACATCGCGAGACACAAATGAGCACTGACATATTCAGCCTCATTGAGGCTGCGCGCCAGGGAAACTGGCTGCCCCTCATGGAGGAGTCGAAGAAGGCTCCGGGTAAGCACTGGGCCGAATCTGCCCGTTGCGGGAATCAGGACATCAATATTTTCGTCCCTCTCGCAGACGGACCGAGAGAAGATCCCGAATTGGTGAAAACCAAGTTGGGAATCTCCCTAAACCGTCCTCGTAATCTCTGCGCGTCATGCCCGTTGGCCGTCGCCGCCAGGTGTCTGGTGGAATCCCTCAAGGATGACGACGAGTACGGAATCCGGGGCGGCCTTCTGGCTTCGGAGCGTTCAGAGCTGCGGCTTGCATGGCAAGACCGGGACATTGAAAAAGCCGTAGAAGGCGCGCTTCGAGGGTGCACCGCTGCCTTGACCAAGCCCGCCCGGGACGCCGTAATTGCGCGCTTCGCCACTGATCCCTCACTGGACGCTGCCGCCGTCGCTCGCGGCCTCGGGGTAACGCACGATTACCTGCTGAAGCTCGCCCGTCGCTACCGAAAGTCGCAGGCCGGGCGGGGCACGCCCTCGGTCCACGTCGTCCCAGACGCGGCCTGACGCTCCCCCCGAGGAAACGATTCTTCCGCACGGCGGACCCTGCGTTCACGGGAGTTCACCCCATGCTTCAGAACAGCCCCTCCGGATTTCGACGCGCAAATATCAGTGCCGCGATCCGTGAGATTGCACCTACAGCCGCACTCGTGCGGGTCTATCCCGAGCGCCGGTCTGTTACCCACCTCTTCGAATCGGACTTCTACCGCATGCTTATCGACCGCAGGACCGAAGAAGAAGTGGCGCGCATGGTCAGGCGCGGATTCAGCAAGGTCGCAGACTGGCGTCTTGCCCACGATTTCTACCTTCCTACCGAAACGCTGTACCTCACCCCAGAGCCGCACCAGCATGGCTACATCCCGGAGGACGACCACTCTTTCGGCCTTTCCTTGCACCGTCGCATAGCAATAGTTGGCGGTGAGCACTGATGAGCGACAAAGCAACCGAACTGATCTGGTCGCAATCAAAGTCGTGCAGGGGTTCACGCCTCGTCATGCTGGCCCTGGCCCGTGAGGCGGACGACGACGGCAAAGCCACGCTGACCCTGGACGAAATATCCACGCTCACTCGTCTTACGCCTCGCTCGATAACGAAGTGCCTCGGAGAGCTGGCAAAGCTCGGGGAACTCAGCCACGAGCGGGGAGGGGGAGCGTCCAACCCGAACACCTACTCGATACTGCTGTGCAGCAATGGCGTTGGCCGTGTCGGTTCAGAGAAAGAACTTCCTACTCCCAACCCTGAAGATTCAGAAGAGGGAACCAGGTTCCAGGAACTTCTCTCCCAGAACTCCGCTCCGGAAGCCGGAAGTGGGAAGTTTCAGCACACAGACTTGGAAGTTTCTTCCTCGCGCGTACGTGGTGGTAGTACTCCCTACGGGAGTACTACCACCACCAAAGAGCAAGCTAGCTTGCTGGGGTCACGTCGAGAGAACACCATCGCCAAGCAGGACTCGGTGAGGGTTCCCGACGGAGCCAAGGACCTGGTAACAGCCATAACAAGCGCTGGAATGCTCGTCGGCTGGCGACTGACCGAATCAGAATGGGATCGGGTAACAGCTCTCGCAGCACGTTGGGGAAATGAACGGCTGGTCGAGATGGTGGCGCGGCGATGGAACGCCGACCGCCCGCCAAAGTCCGCCCGCTATCTGCTGCGTATCTGGGCTGATCTGCCCTCGCACGCTCCCGCAGCAGCCTCCCCGGGGAATGTCGTGCCGTTGCGTCGGCAGTCCGGAGGCTGGATTCCCTTTCAGAACACCGCCGCCCCCAGCGCTTACCAGAACGGATTTTGATCATGGCAGAGCCGGAACGCGCGGGCAGCGCCAGGTCGATGCGCGCCATGGAACGAATACTCGCTGCGAAAGGACTTCAGGCCGTGCCGGACGTCAACCCCGCCGACGAGGCAGCGGAAGAGAACCCGGGAGACCGCGAATGGCACTGCCGGGCTCGGGCCGACTACGCCGTGAGCCGCTGGCAGCGGGCAACCCCTCCCCGCTTCCGTGATGCCGAGGCCACGCTGCCGGAGGTCATCGGCTGGGCTGACCGGGCACTCACGGACAACGCTGCCGCTGGCGCTCTGCTCCTCACCGGTCTCACGGGGACGGGCAAGACGCACCAGGCATACGGGGCTTTGCGGAGGATCGCGGCCGGCGGACCGGACCGGTTCGAGCTGATCGCCGTGAACTCAGCGGACATGTACGGCAACCTGCGCCCGTCACAGGTCATGGGGGCAGCAGAACACGAGCTGCAACGGCTCAGCCGGGTTCAGTACCTGCTCCTCGATGACCTCGGCACGGCTAAGACCTCGGAGTGGACCGAAGAGGTCACGTACCGGCTGATCAACTACAGGTACAACCACTGCTTGCCAACGATCATCACGTCCAACCTTCCGGCCCGTGATGAGAACGGCCCGGACCTGAGCGACTTCGTCGGGGCCCGCGTGGCGAGCCGCCTGGCCGAGATGGTCACGACCCTCGTGCCGATGATCGGCGCCGACAGGCGCCGTGGCGGGAGGGCGGCCTGATGCCTGTACGCCTCTGCGGAGCACCCCGCGACGCCGCAGCTTTGTCCACAGCCTGTGCATACGTCGGCCCCCGCAGCCGGTACGCGAACCCGTTCACAACCGGGGTTCGGTCCCCGCTCGGTCCCCCGATGGACGCTGCGGAGTCGGTGGACCTCTTCGAGGCCACACTCCGGGGCCCGGTCGGACGCCACTACGCCGCTCGCTTCGCCCGAGCGCTGCGCGGGCTCCACCTGATGTGCACATGCCCCCTCGACGCTCCGTGCCACGCGGACGTTCTCCTTCGTCTCGCCAACGAGCCCGGCGACGGCGCCGCACCCCGCACTACCGATCTTCTGGAAGGCCTCCGATGAGTCACCCGATCATGTTCGCTGCGGCCAAGCACCTCACCACCGCAGAGGAGCGGCGCAAGACCGCTCGGGAGGCCGCGTTCCGCTCCTGGGGTCCGAGGTCGATCACCGCAGCGTCCAAGTACGCACGCACCCTCCTGGGGGACGCCGCAGTCACGCTCGACTGGGAGGTGTTGGGACTTCTCAGCTTCGAGGAACACCTGCAAGCCTTCGCGTCGCTCGACACGACCGGAGGCCAGCACCTGGAGCTGTACTACACCGATCACGGCGGCACAGAACGAATCTCCCTGCGGGTGTCGTGCGTGAGCTGCCCGAGTCAGCACGTGCACGAGGTCACGTCTCTGGAACAGCTCGGGCAGCTCCTCTCGCAGACCCCGGCCTGGCAGGACATCAGCCCGCGCGACGGGGGCAAGCTCTGATGTCACACGCGCACATAGACACGGCGGAAGCCGAAGGGCAGGAGAGCTACAGCCTGCGCGGAATGACGGCCTGGGACCGCAGTGCGATCATCCTGCTCGGCGCGGCCGGCTTCGCCTTCTCATACGACGCACTGCGTCAGATCGCCCTCGCGATCCACGCCAGGGAGACCTTGTCCTACCTGTTCCCGGTGTTCATCGACGGGTTCATTGCCTACGGCGTGCGGGCGATCGTGCTCCTTCGGCACCAGCGGTTCGCCGCACGGCTCTACGCCTGGTTCTTGTTCCTCGCGGCGACCGGGGCGAGCCTCGGCGCGAACGCTCTGCACGCCATCACGTTGAACGATTCTCCGCAGGCCGGACGGTCCGCGCTGCACCTCACGGACAGCGTCGTCGGTGTGCTGTCGATGCTCGCGCCCCTCGCACTGGCCGGATCGGTCCACCTCTACATCCTGATGGCGCGGACGGCTGAGCGGGCGGTCCCGGACCGGGCCGCCACTGGTCCCGGACCGGTCCGCGAGGAGTCTCCGACGCTCGAACGCGTCGCGGTCCAGCAAGGTCCTCGTCCGCTGGAAGTACCGGCTTCGATGCCTCCACGACCGTTGACAAGCGGTTCGTCCGCGCCGCAGGTCGCCGCCACAGCGACCGTTGACCTGCGGAAAGCCGAGCCCCACCCCGACGTAGAACCACGTACGGAGGACGCCGCGTCTCATCCGTCCGCGGAAGCGGGCGGAGAGGAGACGGAGGGTAAGAGCGCGGACGGACCGGACGGCGGACCTGCGGACCACCCGCCGACCACAGCAGTGCCGGAGAGCACGGAATCCTCTGAACCCACGGCGGTCCGCACCCCTACGGACGGAGAAAAACCGTCCGTCCCGGACGACGCGGAATGCCCACAGGACCGGGAGGCGGACGACGACTGGTTGGCAGAGCTGCTGCCAATCGCGCGAGCCGCCACCGAGCGGGCCGGACGGACGAGTCGTGAGGTTGTAGGGGACGCCGTCCGCAAGCACCAGGCGATCAGCAACGACCGTCTTGGTGTGCTGCTGGCCCGGCTGAAGGAAGAGGACGACGAGAGGGCGAGGACACCCGCCGCTGCCTCCAGCGCCCTCTGGTGATCTCATCTCATGACGGGCCCGGGGCCTGTGTGGCTCGCGCCGTGCAGGCCCCGGCCGGTCAGCTTGATCAGGAAGGAACAACGATGTGGTCTCGCCGACGCGACCGGACGGAGGACGCCATCCGCGCCGATGCCGTACAGGCAGCGTCCGCCCTCACGGTTCACCTCCAGGGCGGGGGCAGTCTTGTGCCGGTCCAGGCGGACGGTCTTGCGCTTGCGGCCGGTGAAGTCGCCTTCGCGGACGTAGCGTGCTCCGCCGCCCGCTTCTACGGGACGGAGGTCGACTACCCCACCTCGGCCAGCGGGTATTTCGAGGATCACCCGACCTTCGGCCGGCGGTGGGTGAGCAACGGTCGTCTCGACGCCCGGCGGCACCAGGAAGCGGAGGACGCCGCCCTTCCGCAGTGGCGCGATCACACCGCCGCCCGAGTGGTGCTCACCTCAACCGGGGTACGGCTCCTGCCGCTGAGGGCTCGTGAGTGGATGCCGTTCGACCACGCCCTTCTGACCGGGGTCGCTGCTGAGCCGTCCGCCGTCGTCCTCTCGTACAGCACGTGCGCACCCCTGCTCCTTTCCGGCCCGGCCGCGCCGTGGCTCGGCGTGGCGATCGAGCACCTGCGCCACGGGGCCGCATAGGGCCCGCAAAGCCTCCCCCCGAGCGAAAGCCGGAACTTAATTCCTGGAATTAAGTTCCGGCTTTTTTCGTGATTCGAGTTGTCCGCGAACCCCTGCAAGGATTCAGGCACGGCCAACGCCACAAGGCGTTTTCCGGCCGTAGAGATCTGCTCACGGTCTCGCCCGAATCACGGAAGGGGCTGATGGCCTTGATATGAGTAACGCGCCCGCCAGCTCAACCGTCTCGCAGAGGCGAAACAAGATCGAACTCTTCCGCAGATGAGACAGGCAGATAGAGCTATACGCTCCGGCCTGCTTTGCGATTTCCCCGGCATTCGCCGGTAAAGCCCGCAGAAGGAATCCCCCTCCTTCCTGCGAAGGAGCGGCGCGGCCCCCAGCCCCCGCGGGACCGCGCCGCTCGCACTTCCGGAATCTCTTGCACCAAGGTTGTGGTCCCCGCATGCCTCGATCCACCCGTTTCATACCCATATGCGCCGCAATAGGTGTGGCTGGTTCCCTGGCCCTTCTGTCGACCGGCTGCTCCAGCTCGACCAACGACGCTTCTGCGGCCTCGACCGTGTCCGCGCAGCCGCACTCCGTCTCTGCGGGCATCCCCGACACGGCCACGCCGCACAGCAGCGCTACCGCCTCCTCGTCAACCACCGGGCTCCCAGCTGACGTTGAGCGGACGGCGCGGGCCTTCGCTACGGCCTACGCAGAACACGACGCCCGCGACGGTGCCGACAGCTCGTACGCGGATGCCGGCGCCCGGGCAGCGCGGCTCGCCTCGGGGGAACTCGCTGGCGTGCTTGCCCAGAAGCGGCCGGGTCAAGACGCCGCCTGGGCCGCCCTGCGGGCCGAGAAGGCACATCAGACGGCCAAGATCACGTCAGCAGCCGTCCCCGACGGCGCACCTGCGGCAACGGCCTCCTCCGCTCTCGTCCGCGTGAGCTACACCCTCACGACCACCCCGAAGTCCGGTCACACGCGCAGCAGTAGCGAACAGCTCGCGCTCCGCCTGGAGCACACCTCCAAGGGCTGGCGCGTCACCGCCTTGCCCTGGGCGTGACGGGGCCGCGATGAACAAGGGCACGCAAGCTGGCCTGGGACTCGTCACGGCCGGGCTCATCACCGGTGTCGCCATGCTGACTACGTTCGGAGGGGCCGACAGCGCCTCCGCGCAGGAAGCCGGTCCGGGTGGCGGCATCACGACGGACGCTCCCGTGCCGGGCTGGGTCCGTGAGCTGATCAACAAGCACGCGGGCGAGTGCCCGCAGGTCACAGCCTCGCTCCTGGCGGCTCAGCTCTACACGGAAAGCCACTTCAACTCCGGCGCGACGTCACCCGTCGGCGCTCTCGGGATCGCCCAGTTCATGCCGGGGACCTGGGCCCAGCACGGCAAGGACGGCGATGGCGACGGAGTCAAGGACGTCCGCAACCCCGCCGACGCCATCGCCGCGCAAGCCGCGTACGACTGCACCTTGGCCGACGAGGTCAAGAAGGTGCCGGGCGACTCGACGGACAACATGCTGGCCGCGTACAACGCGGGCGGCGGCGCGGTGATCAAGTACGGCGGTATCCCCCCGTACCCCGAGACCCGCAACTACGTGCGCAGCATCCGCGCTCTGGCCTCGAAATGGGCCGACGCCGTAAGCCCGGACGCACCGGCCGGCAAGGGCGCCGCCCGCGCGATCTCGGCCGCGAAGACGGCTCTGGGCACTTGGTACCGGTGGGGCGGCAGTTGCGTCATGCCGTACGAGGGCGTGGGCGGCTGTGACTGCTCCTCGCTTACCAAGATGGCCTGGTCAGCGGCGGGAGTGAACCTGCCGCGAACCACGTACGACCAGGTCCACGCCGGGACCGCCGTCAAGGCCGTCTCCCAACTCGTCCCGGGCGACCTGCTGTTCAGCGTCCCCGGCAGCGCCGGCCCTGAGCACGTCGGCATGTACATCGGCGGCGGCCAGGTCATCGACGCACCGCACACCGGGGCTCAGGTGCGGATCAAGCCGCTCAGCTACTGGAAACCGCAGATCATCGCGATGCGGCACGTTGGCTAATCATGCCAAAACATCCCAAACCATTCCTCACAGCACCAAGGGGCTGAACCATGCACAACCTCCTTTCTGCCGCTGCCGATCCCTCCCTGCACACGACCCTCGCCGCCGGAGCCGATGTCGTGTCCGGCGTGAAGCCGGACTGGGGCCCCTTCGGGAAGCTCGGCGGCACGGCGAAGGTCATCCTGGGTGTCATCGCCGCCGTCGTCCTCGTCGTCGGCGCCGGTGCCTTCCTCGCCGGTGTCGGCAAGTCGAAGGGGTGGTTCGGTGAGGGCCACTCCACGATGGACAGCTCGCGCGGCAAGGGCATGATGGTCGGCGGCCTGACCTGCGTCTTCCTCGTAGCCAGCTTCGGCACCATCTTCGCCATCACGTACGGCATGGGTGTGTGACCCATGCCTACCCGATCCCGGATGAACGTTTCCTCCTCGAAAGCCAGCGGAGCGCGCCGCTCGTCGGCCAGGCTCTGGGGCATCGCGGCCGGCGGCGCGGCCGTGGTCACCGCGGCCGGGGTGGTCGTCAGCATGACGACGGGCACCCCTCCGGCCACGGCCCCCTCCGCGTCGGCACCCGCCCACTCGGCTCCGCAGGCGAGCGGGGAAGGCGTGCGGGAGCTGCACGGCGTCCCCGTCGGCTACCCGCACACTCGATCCGGCGCCAAGGCGGCAGCGGCCAACTACACGACGGTCAGCGGGAGCTCGCAGTTCCTCACGGACAAAGACGCGCGGCACCGTGCGGTGGCAGTTATGGCGGCCAAGGGCTCGGCTGATGCGGCGGTGAAGAAGGCCGACCACGCTGCCGAGGACGCGGTCGGCTCCCTGCGGGGCGACACCTCCAAGGTCTCCGTCAAGAAGACCGTCGCGCGTACCGGTGTCCTCTCGGCGCATGTCCTGGGCTTCGACGCCCACGGGGCGATGGTGCGGCTGTGGACGACGACGGTTCGCGGCAGCACGGCCGGGCACGCGACACCGAAGACGGGTTTCCAGTCGGTGACGGTCACCCTCACCTGGGAGTCCGACGACTGGAAGCTGAAGGACAGTTCGGCCTCGACGGGACTGGTCGTTCCGAGCGACGTGCGGCAGGCATCCAACGTACCGGGCGACTTCTCGGACTACGTTCCGGCCGCTGCAGAAGACCCCGTGCTGAGCGGCGCCGAAGACCGAAGTGGATTCCCGGCACCGTACGGACACAACGAGCGCGGCGCTCGTGCCGCTGCCGTCAGCGCCACCATGCTCTACGGCGACCCTCGGTTCTTCACCGATGAGGGCTGGCGGCACCGGATGCTGGCGGCCACCGCCGCGTCGAGCGTGCTGCACTCGATCACCTCGGACACCGACTCGACGGCTCGTCTGGTCATGGAGAACCGCGGGGTCGGCGCGGACGGGAAGACCGCCGACGGCAGCGAACTGATCACGCGGACTGCGGCGCTCGCCACCCGCTCGATCTCCTACTCCGACCAAGCCGCGAGCATCGAGCTGTGGACGGCGTCGGTGGGCGGCGTCGCCGGGAAGGACGAGACTCAGCGCCCGCAGGTCGCCTTCCTGCGGATGACCGTGGATCTGGTCTGGGAGGACGGCACCTGGAAGACGACGGCCGTCACGCCGTCCGAACCGCTCGTGCCGTCTCCGCCGGCCATGCAGGAGGCGGCCCCGGCCGACAGCTTCGCGGACGTGGGGGGTGCCAGCAATGCGCCTGCGACTGCGTGACGACGCCCCCGGCCTGCTGACCATCGAGCGGGGAGCGCCGGGTCGCTGGCGCCGCCGCCTCCAGGCGGTGGCGATGGTCAACGTGATCATCGGGTTCGTGTTTGTGCCCTCGGCGGTGGCGAACCCCTTCTGCTACATCCCGATGGTGTGTGAGGCGAAGGCGGCCATTGACTTCGTCAAGGACCCGCTGGGGTTCCTGCTCCAGAAGCTCACCGAGGCGAACATCTGGTTCCTGCGCAAGATGCTGGAGCTGATCCAGAACACCACGAAGATCGACCTGACGAGCCCCGGCTTCCTGAAGCAGTACGCGATCATCTTCGCGGCCTCCAGCCTGCTCACCGTGGCCCTCTGGTTGATCGCTGTGGCCAAGCGGGCGGTCCGCGGAGTCGCCCTGACCACCGCCGTCTCCGAGGCGATCGGCTTCCTGCTCCTCCAGTTCGTGGTCAACGCCATGACGCCGGGCGCAATCGCGCTGCTGATGAAGGCCATTGACGAAGTCACGGCCGTCTTCGAGCCGTACGCGACGAGCAACTTCAAGCCGTTCCTGGAGAACATCCTCAAGGTCATGGCAGCTAACCCCACGGAGGGCGTGGGACAGCTGCTGGTCGTCAACCTCATCATGATGTGCGGCGCCCTGCTGATGTGGATCGAGCTGCTGATCCGCAGCGCGGCCATCTACGTGGCCGTCGCGCTCGGGCCGATCGTCAACGCCGGGCTGGTCGATCGCGACCTGTGGGGCAAGTCGAAGAAGTGGTTCGGCGCCATCTTCGCCATCGGCCTGAGTAAACCGATCTTGTTCGCCCTGCTGGGCCTGGGCGGCGCGATCCTCAGCGACACATCGGGGAGCATGTCCGACGCGGTCTCCAAGACCTTGGTCGGCGCGTTGATCCTCCTGCTCGCCGTCTTCGCGTCCGCCACGCTCTACAAGTGGGTGCCTGCCTTCGGCGACGAGATGGCCAGCCTCCACCACGACCGGAAGACTGCACAGTCCTCCGGCCCGGCCGCCGCGATCGACGGCCCCGCCCAGCACGCCAACAGGGCGATGGGCGCTCGTGTCCAGGACTCCTTGGTCGGCGGCTCCAAGACCGCTGGCGCCAAGACCGCTGGCGCGAAGATGGGCGGCGGAACTGCTGTGGCCGGACCGGTCGCGGCCGGTGCCGCCATCGCCAAGGCCGGCGTCGACATGGCGAAGAACAAGGCCACCAGTTCCCCGGGCGCGCAGGGCACCGACGCCGCAGGCGGCGGCAAGCCCGAACAGCCCGAAAGCCAGCAGGGCGGCGACGACACCGCCGGTACGTCCGGTGCACCGGCCGCCGCTCGTCCCCAGGGAGCGACCTCCGACCCGGTCGTCAGCTCTTCTCCGGACTGGTCCTCGGCCGGTGGGCACGCCTCGGCCGGACGCCCACCGGGAGCCAACGGGGCACCGAGCACAGCACAGCCGCCCTCCCCGCCGTCAACCGGCACGGGAACCTCGGGCCCGACACCGCCCGCCTCCCCCTCCTCCTCATCAGGAACCACCTCGGGCTCCGGGCCCTCCGTCACGCCCCCGCCGCCCTCGCGGCGCTCGGGCGGCCAGGCACCCGGACGACCGAACCCCAGCAAGGATCAGTGACCCTCCATGTCGACTCGTACGTATCAGTTCGGAAAGCACCGCCCCACAGGGCTGGTCGGCCGCCGCGACCTCGGCGAACAGGTCGTTCTCGGCGGCGGCGCCGTCACCGGCATCCTCTTCGGCTACCTCTTCAACGGCGTGACGGCCATCGCCGCAACGTCCCTGGTCCTGCCGATCCTGCTCGCCCTGGTCATCGTGTACGCCCCGTACCGGCCCAAGGGCACGTCCCAGCGGCGCACCATCTACCGCTGGTGGCGGATCAACCGCTACCACCGCAAGGCGCTCCGCCGTACCGGCGGCGTGTGGGTGTCCCCGGCTGTCGAGGCCGGCGTGCGTGCCAATGGCACGCCCCCGGACGCCGCTCTTGTGGAGCCGGAAGGCGTCACGGGCATGACGTGGGTGCCGGTCACAGTTCGCGGCCAGCAGGCCATCGTGGTCCTCCAGCCGGAGGCCGGGTGCGTCACAGCCACTCTGGAGATCGCCTCGCCCGGCCTCGGCGGCAAGGAAGTCGGTGAGCAGATCGTGGCCCTGGAGCGCTGGGGCGAACTCCTCGACGCCTTCGGGAACGTCGAAGAACACCCAGTGAAGCGCATCCAGGTCCTGGCCCGGCAGATGAAGTCGGACCCCTACGCCCACCAGCGTTACATCGCGCAGCGCGACGAGTCGGCCGCGACGACGGACGCCCCGCAGTGGCTGAAGGACTCGTACGACGTGCTGGCCAACGCCGTCTCCACCAGCGCCGAGGAACACCGCTACTACATCACCATCCACGCCCGGTTCACCCGCGACCTGGCGGCCGAGGGCGCCGCCCGCGGTACCGGTGACGAGGGAATCGCCGCCGCCATGGCCGCGTACCTGGATGAGCTGTGGTCCCGCGCGGAGGACGCCGACCTCTCCGTGATCGCGCCCCTGGACGAAGGCCGGATGACGGCGTTCATCCGCAACTCCTACGACCCTGACCACGCCATCTGGGACACAGACCTCCGACAGGCGCACGCCTTCCCCCGCAACGTCGACGTCCGCGACGGCGCCCACGTTGCCACCCGCGCGGCAGGCTCCACGGACAGCTGGTACCACGCCACGGCCGCCGTCGTCGGATGGCCCACGAGCCCCGTCGGCCCCGACTTCCTCTCGCCTCTGCTGATCGGGATGCCCGACGTCATCCGCACCATCTCGATCACGCAACAGCTCGAACCCAACGACAAGGCCGTGGAGCGGATGCTCGCGGAGGACACGAACAACCAGGCCGAGATCGACCGCGACCGCAAGCGCGGCAAGAACATCGACCCGCGCGACCAGATCGCCGCCAGCGCTACCGGATCACGCGGCATGACCCTGGCCTCCTCCGGCGCGGCCGGCTCCGCCGTCGTCGGCTACATCACCATCTCCTCGCGCAGCGCCGAAGAACTGGAGCGCACCAAGCGCACCACCGCCTCCCGCGCCCGCAACGCGCACCTGCGGATCGAATGGCTCGACCTCGAACACGCCCGTGCTTTCGCCACGACCCTGCCCCTCGCCGGAGGCATCAAGTGACCGACCTGCTCGACCTCGCCCCGCTGTCGCCGATGCACGAGACGGTGCGCCGTCCCCTCTACACCGAGACGACCACCAGCCAGGCCCTGTATCTGCCGATTGCCCCGCCGACCCTCGGCACGGCGGGCGCGATCATCGGCCGGGAGCTGTACTCGGGCAAGGCGTTCATCTACTGCCCATTTTCGGCGTTCGGTGACGGCCTGCCCGGCGGCAACATGATCGTCATGGGGGACACGGGCCGGGGGAAGTCGGCCCTGACCAAGACGTACGCCGGCCGGCAGATCCGCCTCGGGCGTCAGGTCGTCGTCCTCGACACCAAGGAGCAGAAGGAGCGCGAGGAGGGCGAGTGGGCCGCGCTCGGTCGCTCGCTGACCGGAAAGTCCCCGGTGAAGTTCGCGCCCGGCGGCGGTCGTGGTGCCTCGTGCATCAACCCGATGGACCCGGCCATCGCGGGTAAGCGGCAAGTCGAGCTGGTGCGCACGATCGTTGAACTGGGTCTCGGCAAGGCCCTGGACGAGTTCGCCGGCTCTGCCCTGCGGATCGCGATCCGCAGGGCCCACCAGAGGGCGGGAGAACTCGGCCGCACCCCGGTCCTGGCCGATGTCTCCGCCGCGCTGCGGTCCCCGGAGGAGTCCGACGCGACGGCCAAGAAGCGTACGCGGGACGAACTTCTCGGTGATGGCCTGGAGGCGTCCTACGTCCTGGACCGGCTGTGCGGCAGCGAACAGGACGCGACCGGCGACCTGACGGGCATGCTCGACGGCCCGACGAGCCTGGGCGTGGATCTCGACGCCGACATGATCGTTTTCGACCTGACAAAGGTTCCGTCCGGCGGCGTCGCCATGACCATCCTCGTCGCTGTGATCTCGGTCTTCCTTGAAGAGGTCTGGCTGCGCCCGCTGTGCGAATGCGGGACGGAGCCGGGGCAGCACAACCGCGTCGTGGTCGACGCGAACTCCGGGGCCTGGGAGCTGGGGCCGAACCCCGGCTCCGGCTGCCGCCGCTACACGCAGCGCAAGCGCATCCTCGTCTGCGAGGAAGCCTGGCACATCCTCGGAACCCCCCAACTCGCATCGCTGCTTGAGAAGTTCCTGAAGTTCGCGCGGGGTTACGGGCTGAGCTGCATCTTTATCGTCCATCACCTGTCCGACATTGACGACAGCCCGGAGACCCAAGCGGCGTTGAAGATGGCCGACACCATCGTGATCTACAGCCAGAAGAAGGCGGAGGCGGAAGCGACGGTGGCCCGGCTGGGTCTGCCGTCCTGGACTGCCGAGCACATCATGCGCTTGCGTCGCGGGATCGCGCTGTGGAAGGTCGGCGAGGTGATCTACCCCGGCGTCCAGCACCTCTTGGTGGAGGCCGAGCAGCACCTGTGCTTCTCCTCCGGCTCGATGACTGACCTGACGAGCACCTCGCCGGATGCCGAATGAGCGGATACCGCCGCCTCTCCGCCGCCGACCCCTTTTACGCAGATTCGGAACGAGCCCTCGCCATGACCGTCACCACCGACCACACCACGCTTCCCGCCGACGAACGCGCGGTGCGACAGGACATCGACCAGTTGCACGCCGAAGCGCTCGACCTCGCCCGGCGTATGAAAGAACTGGCCCTCGTGCTGGACCACGGCGACTACTCCGCCGCGGGAGGTCGCGTACGTACGGCCGTCGCCCATATCTGGCGAGCCGCCGAGGATTTGCACAGCGCCTTCCACACCGCGCCCCCGCGCTGTGCCGGGCCCGATGCGTCGATGTCGCGGCTGTGCGGCCGGCGGATGCGCTACCTGGCGGCCCGCGTCGCCCGGAGGGCCGAGTAATGGACATCATGCCCGGCGGAATCTCCCTGGCCCTGTACGCCGTGACGGCCGTGTGCGCGGTGGCCCTGGTGACGCTCTGGTTCCTGCTGAACCGCGGACGACGCAACGCGGGGTTCGCGAGCAAGGCACAGCTCAAGCGCCAGATGTCGGCCAAAGCAGTCTTGAAGGCCACCGAAATTCGGCCCTCCCTCACCAGCGACGACGGCCACCCCAGCCGCGCAGCCGGGGTGAGCTTCGCGAAGGACCGCTCCGCCGCTCGCTGACCTTCTCTCTCCTCGTCGCCCACCTCGCTCCGGAGTACGTCATGCACCACCTTCTCGATCCTCACGATTTCGGCTACTCGCTGGGCACCTCGCAGCGCCCGAAGGGCGTCGATCTCTGGTCCCGCGCCGACAAGGCATGCCGGGTCATCGGCCCGATGGGCAGCGGAAAGACGATGAGGTTCTTCGCCCCGCTCGTCCGCAACTGGGTCGGGCCGGTCCTGGCCACCTCGACCAAGCCCGATCTGGTCGAACTGACCCTCGACGCGCGGCAGCGGGATGGCCGCCCCGTCGCGGTCTTCGACCCGCAGAACATCGCGCCGAGCCTCCCGCGCTTCCGGTGGACGCCGATCAACGGCGCAGCCGACACGGAGGTGGCGATGATGCGTGGGAAGGCGTTCGTCGCGGGCTCGCGCACCCCCAACGGCGCGGCACAATCCAGCGAGGGCAGCGCCTTCTACAAGGGGCAGGCGTCCAAGATCCTCGCTGCCTTCTTCCATGCCGCCGCCCTCGACGGGGCCTCCCTCGACTGGGTGCTGCGGTGGGCCCGCAAGCTGACCGACCCCGCTCCCCTCGGCATCCTCAACGCTCACCCCGGTGCCGGTCCCGGCTGGGCGGACATGCTCCGCACGGCGACCACCGGCGACAGCCGCACCGTCGGCAACACGGCCAGCACCCTGGACGCGGCTCTCGAACCCTTCATGCACCAGTCGGTGATCAACGCCCTCCAGGGAGACCGAGAGGACCCCACGGATTTCGGCGCTTTCCTCGACGCCGGGGGCACCCTCTACCTCCTCGGCAAGGACAGCGAGGTGAACAGCGTCGCGCCGCTGACCACCGCGATAGCCGAAGACCTTCTGGATCTCGCGGAGGCGCACGCCCTCGCCTCCCCGGCCGGGCGGCTCGACCCCGCTCTCCTCGCGGCCCTGGACGAGGCGCCGAACATCGCGCCGATCCCCTCCCTGCGCCAACGCGTCGCCGACGGCCGGGGCCGTGGCATCACGGTCGTCTACGGCCTCCAGGCGTGGGCGTCTGCGCGTGCCCGCTTCGGCGAGGACACCGCCAAGGAGCTGGCGGCCTTCACCAACAACGTCATCGTCCTGCCCGGGGACAAGGACCCCGACTTCCTGAAGGACATGTCTGACCTGTGCGGTCAGGTCGAGCGAGAGCGCACGACGAAGACCACGTCCGGCGGGGACCGCGGCGGCCACTCGACGGCCACGCACATGGCGCTCGAACCCGTTCTTCGAGGAGACGAGATCAGGGGCCTGCCCGCGGGGCACGCTCTGGTCCTCGCGGACAACCTCCCGCCGATCGTCACCCGGCTCGACGGCATGTGGACCTGGGATTCCTGGCCCGAGATCGAGGGTCACGTCCGTGACCTTCGAGCCGCCAACGAAGCCGAGCGGACCCGGCGGGACACCGAGAAGAAGAACCAGGCCAAGGTCCACGCGGCGGCGTGGGCTGGCCGTGAAGGAACGGCTGCCGCATGACCGAGACCCTGACCCGCTTCGAGCCCTTTCCCGAGCCGCCCGCACTGATCCTGGAGTACATAGCGGAACGGAGCACGGAGGAATCTGTGGCCGCCGACGGTCCTGCTCCGTGGGACATCGGCGCCCTGTCAGCGGAGCTGATCGAGCCGATGCCTGCGTGGCTCGATTCCGTGTGCCGCTGGCTGAACAGGACCTACGCCTGGCAACCGCAGGACGTCATCCCGCCCTGCTGGGCGAAGCACGAGGGCCTGGCATACGAGATCGCGGCCCTGGCCTTCGCCAGGGGAGACGCGTATGCGGAGGCGGGCTCGTCCGTAATCTGGCACGAGCAGTACGACCGCTTCCTCACTCGAATGAACAAGTCGTTGGGCAAGGCAGGCGACGAATGCCGCGTCGGCAAGCACGACGACCGTCCGGCGCGTTTCCAGCTCGCGGCCTGGCCCACGGCCAAGAGCGAGGAGACGGGATCTGCGAGCCGAGTCGAGGAGATGGCCGGATGATGACGGACCCGAACATGGTCTTCTCGACGGACCCTCGTCACGGACTGGTGGCGCGAAGCGGCTGGGAGCAGGAGGAAGCCCGGACCGTGCTCCGTGATCTCGGTTGGGAGTGGGCGGAGGAACTGCACGCCCTCGTCCCACCGGACGACGTGCCGGAGGTCGACGCCGGCCTTCAGGCAGTGGAGGAACTGCACCTGCACGGGCACCGGACCGGGTACTCCGTGGGTCCCTACGGCACGATGCGGTTGACCCTGGAGCGCGCGGAGCAGGTGTTCACGAAGGTCGCCGCTCGGGAGCCTGGTGAGGTCACCCCCGAAGTGGGCGCGAAAGATGATCAGCCTGGAAGAGCGGAGACAAGGCGGCCTACGTACGGGGGCGTATCCGTTTCAGAAGGGCCGGGCGAACCCGACGGGCCCGAGTCCCCAGCAATCTAGAACGCCCTCCAGCAAGAGCCCCTACCTGTCCTTCAGCGTTCGAGGAGCCCTAGCGGTTCCTCGAACGCTGCTGCCGTTCGTTGGCCGGCGTGACGTCCCCGGCGAGCTGTTTCGCTCTGTTCGTTCAGGCGGGAGCGGGGTCGAGGAGAAGTGAGTCGAGGATGGCAGCTGTCCCGGTGGGATCGGTCGTGTGGTGCACGGTGCGGATGCCCAGGGTCTCAGCGGGCGGCAGGTTCTCCGCGTGGTCATCAACGAAGACGCACTCAGGACCGGTCAGGTCTAGGGCGTCAAGCGCACGCTGATAGATGAGCGGCGACGGCTTCCGTACGCCCTCCAGCTCCGACAAGATCACGGCATCGAAGAAGTCCGTCCACATGCCCTTGTCCTCGTACGGGTTGTAGGGCTCGATCCCGAACGAGTTGCTGAGCATGGCCACCTTGATCCCCGCCGCGCGAGCGCGCTTCGCGGCGGCGACGATCTGAGGCTCCGGGTGGAGGTTGGCCAGAGCGCGCCGCATCAGGTCGGTGGAGTCGATACCGAGGATGCCGCCGATGACACGGTTCCAGTCCTCCTGGGTTGCCTCACCGACCTCCAGCGCTGCGTAGATCGCGACGCCGTCGGGATGCTCATTCAGCGCCGCGAAATACGCGCCTGGAGTCAATCCCTCCGTCCTCTCGAACGCCTGCCCGTTCAGTCGCATCCGAGTGGTGAGCACACCACCGAAGTCGAGAATCAGGCCACGGTATGGGGCTGGCAAAGCGGCCTCCTTGCCGATCTTTCCTACCTGTACGCGGTCCCCCGGTCGCGGGGCGACAGGGGGACCGTTGAGTGCCCTCCCCAGAGGGAGAGACCCCCAGTATCGCCCCTCCCCTAAGCACCTGGGCCTACGCTTGACACGAGTGCCCTGTCCACTACGGCGAACGGTCAACCCATGGTGTATGACGGAGAGTTGTTCAGCATCGGCCAACGGATCAAGTGGTGGCGTGAGCGCCGGGGCTTGTCCCAAAGGATGCTGGGAGACCTAATTGGCAGGTCAGAGAACTGGGTCTACAAGATTGAGAACGACCGGATGCCCCTGGACCGGCTTCCGATCCTGATCGCCCTGAGTAAGCAGCTGCGGTGCAGTCTGGAGGACCTGACGGGCGGCTACGTGTCCGGAATCGTTACGGCGGGCACGGAGCACGAGCACGTTCCGCTCATCCGACAGGCCCTGTCGCTGCCCGCCTCCCTCCTTCCGCAACGGATCGGGTCGGTCACCTCCGACGACTTCGAGGCGTCGGTTACGGACGCCTGGAAGGTCTACGAGACGCAGGCTGATGACCGGTACCGCGATGTCGGTGAGCGGCTGCCCACGCTGCTGCGGCAGGGACACGCCGCTCTGCGCGACGCCTCGCCTGAGCAGGAGGGCACCGTCCTCCGGCAGCTCATCAGCCTCTACGGCCTGCACCAGATCTGGCTTCGTCGCGTCGGTGAACCGACCCTCGCCCGCATTGCGGCCGACCGCGGCCTCTCCCTCGCGGACAACGCCGGTGACCCAGCCCTCCTCGCCGCTGCGGCCTGGAACCTGGCCTGCGTTCTCACTTCCGCTGGAGATGTGGAAGACAGCTACGAACTCGCCCGGCAGACCATCGCCCAGTGCCGACCGCACGACGACTCCAATTCGGAGCACTGGTCCGCGTACGGCGCACTGCACCTGCAAGGTGCCGTTGCCGCCGTACGCGCTACAAAGGGCCCGAGGGCGTGGGATCTGTACAACGGAGCGCAGCAGGCCGTGGACCGGGTCGGCGCGGACCTCAACCACTGGCACACGTGCTTCGGGCCGACGAACTTCGCCATGCACGAGGTACACCTGAAGGCGGAGGAGGGCGACACCAGCGAAGCGCTTCGCGCCGCCGATCACGTCCTCGTCAACGAAGAGGTCCCGCTCGAACGTCGGACCCGGTACCTGATCGAGGTGATGAACCTCAACCGCATCCAGCGAGACGACTACGCGACGGTGCACATTCTCGGCAAGCTGCTGAAGCAGTCTCCGGAGGAGATCGTGTTCTCTCCCCTGGTCAGGGAGGCGGTGGCCGACCTACTGAAGCGCGAGAAGCCGATGTGGCGCGATGACCTTCGTGCGGTAGCGAAGCACATCGGGCTCGCCGCGTAGGCATATGCCAACCCTGAGCGTTACTCAGCCCTGATTTTTTCTCAGGGGTGGGGTTCCGAAGTGGCCCTACGTTTACGGGTCATGACGACAAGTCACGCTCAGACGGAAGCTGGCGCGGCGCCTTTACCGCCCGCCAAGCGCCACCTCCGCCTTGCCCGTGAGGCCGAGGTCGCGCACACGGAGGCCGGTCGTTTCGCGGTCCCCCTCGACCTGCACGAGGGGGCCGCGGAGCCCGCGACCATTCCGCTGGTCCTGACGGCCGATGAAGCGGTTGCTTTGCACAGCAGGCTCGGGGCCCTCTTCCCGTTCACGGAAGGGGACCACCGATGACCGCACGAACTCCCGCAGATCGTCAGCGCCGCCGCAACCTCGCGGACGCTGCGAACACACCGTTGCCCGCTTTTGCCGGACTGCTCCGGCACGTCCCGGGCCAGCAGCGCCGGACGGGCCCGCTCGTTTCCCTCGACGACCGGGCCGCCCCGGAAGACGGGGCCGCCTCACAGATCGGGACGGAGCGGTGATCGGCCCGGCGTCGCAGCGCCCGACCGCAACTCGTACCGGCGGCCTGTTGGAGGAGCGTTTCCTCATCACCAAGCACTCCCCGGGCGAGCGCCCCCCTCCCGTAGACGAGTCCCGCGTCCGCGCCATGAGGCTCGTGACCCGCGAACGTCTCACCTCCCGCGGTCTGACCTGCGTCGCCGACGACGCGACACTCGTTGTCTCTGAGCTGATCACCAATGCCATCGTGCACAGCGGTGGCAGGCAAATCCGGCTGACCCTTGACGTGCGCGATGGCGTCCTGCGCATCCGTGTCCATGACGGCGTGCCCGGACCTCGCCCCACTGCTCAGTGCCCCGAGGACGACGCCGAGAACGGTCGCGGCCTGGTGCTCGTGGAAGAGATCGCCCGAAGCAGACACGGCGCGTGGGGTGTCAGCGACGACGGCGCCACCACGTGGTGCGAGCTGAGTTTGGTGGCGTGCTGATGACGAACACCGCATTACGCGACGAGACGACTAGCCCAGAGACCATGCCGGTCCGCGTTAAGGACCCGACGGTCCCCACGAACCCTTGGACTCCTCCACACGGTGAGGAGGAGGCCCGGCGGTACCTGAGCGCAGTGCGCGAGTGGGCAAGCGTGGATTGGAACGAGGTGTACGACGACCTCGACACCATCCTGCACGGCGAGGAAGAGATCAGCCACCACGCCGCGGGCCCGTCCGGCGGAGCACCATTACCCAACCACGACAACGATGCCCTTACTCAGCGCTTCCTCATGGCGCTCAAGCTGCTTGTAGCCCGCGCCTTGCGAGACAAAGCCGACGAGAAGCACCCGGACATCGCCGCTCTGATCGGACAGGCCCGCACGCTGCGTGCCGAGGTAGTGGCCGGCGACGCGGGACAGACCATCGGACTCGTTCGGAAGCTGGCGCGGCTCACCCTCGATCTCGCCGAGCTTCTGGAAGAGGCCGGGATCGTCAGGGGGCTGGTCGAGTGCTGACGACCACCAAGGCTTCGGCGCGTTCGTTCGGTCCTTCCCTCTGCCCTGCCGAGGAGGCGTACGACTTCGAGCACTTCCGGGACCGCCTTGCCCGGCCCGAGGTCCTTGCTCACGCTGTCGCGGTACGCGTCTTCCGGGCACCACTGCTTGCCGTGCCGGTCGGCGCCCCGCGTCGCGGCGGATACATGTCCTTCGATCTGCTGTCCCTGGCAATAGGGGCACGCGACCTACTCACGAACCGGCCGGGGTTTCCGGACCTCCGCGTCCGATGGTCGCCGTACCGCGATACCTGCCACACCGTCGAGTGGGGCGATCCCGCTCCCGAGTGGTGGGAGGACGACGCGGTCTTCGGCCGCTTCTACGGCTACAGCGAGTCCGCCATCACCTCGTTTGTACGTGCACGCCCACAGACACCCTCTTCGGCAACCTCCACTCCGTGTTCCCCCACGGCTTCGTAGTCGCCGAAGAGGGCCCAACTTCCCCACACTGCCTTGAGAGGACGACGAGTACGATGTGCCAGCACACCCCGCCGTGTCCCACGGCCGAGGCTTCCGACCGAGAGGCCGCCCGCCCCACGGTGGCCCACCCTGAACAGGGCTGGAGCCTGCTGTGCAACGGGGTGTTGCTCTTCGAGGACACCGGCGAGCTGTTGCCGGACGGCCAGATCGTCGCTCCGCACCGGCCGGTCGCGCTCGCCGCCGGGAGCACCGCGTGACCACCGCTCCCCAGATCGTCGTGCCCTACATCACCGCCCGGGAGGGCGAAGAGGCCGACTCATTCCTCAATCTGCGCATGGGCCGCGGGCCGGACGGCCGGCCACGTCTCCGATACGTGGATGAGGCGCCGCCGGACCGGGACCTCAAGGGCGTGCTCTGGGCCCGCTACTCCATGTCGCTCGACACCTTCGGGCAGCCCTGGGGGACACCGCACTGGCGGATGGTTCACCCGCACCGTCAACGCGTGACGATGGCGCTGCTGCGGTGCCAGGTATGCACCGTCCAGTTGAAGCGCACCGACGGCATCCTCTTCCTGGAAACGGCGGGTGAAGAGAGCTACGACGGTCCAGTGAAGACCGCGCAGCCGCCGGTCTGTCTGGAGCACGCCCGGATGGCGGCAGGCCGGTGCCCACGGCTCAGGGCAAGGGGCCACGTGGCGCTTCTCGCCACCCGTTTCCCGCTGTACGGCGTGATCGGCCACGCGTACCAGTGGAGCGCGAACGGCCTACAGGCCCTCTCGGACATGGACTCCCCCATCCCTTACCGCCATCCCCAGATCGGCATGTTCCTGGCCTCCCAGCTCGTACGGGAACTGCGGGAGTACAAGGTCGTCAACTTGGACGATCTTGGGCCCGCCGCCTAGACGGCCGCCCGGCTCTCCTGAGTGGTACAGACAGGACCTCCGGGCGGCTCACCACCGGCGCCGGACCTTCGCGCGCCGTCCAGCACGAACCCGCCAACCTTCGGCGGTCCGACGAGAACGGAGAGCTTTCGCCGATAGCCTCCCGGCCCCGGCACGCGTGCCGGCCCACCCGCCCCCCGAACACGAACGACTGAAGGAAGTCCATGACGAACACGACCGTCGAGCCCGACGAGGCGACCCGCCTGCGGAACAAGGTGGTGGACGAGCTCTGCGCGGACGGCAACATCTCCTCCCCGGAGATCGAAGCGGTGATGCGCAAGGTGCCCCGGCACGAGTTCACCCCCGCCGACACGCCGCTGGACAAGGCGTACGACACGTACGCCGCCGTGATCACCAAGACGGACGAGCACGGTGTGCAGCTCAGCTCCGTCTCCGCGCCGCAGATCCAGGCCATGATGCTGGAGCAGGCCCAGGTGAAGCCCGGGATGCGGGTCCTGGAGATCGGCTCGGGCGGGCTGAACGCGGCCTACCTCGCCGAACTCGTCGGCGAGGACGGTGAAGTCGTCACCGTGGACATTGACCCCGTCGTCACCGATCTCGCGCGCCAGCTCCTGAACGAGCACGGCTACGGCCGAGTTCACGTCGTCACCGCCGACGCCGCCGAGCCCATCCCGGACCTCGGTGAGGTCGACGTCGTGATGGTGACCGCCGGGGCCTGGGACGTCTCCCCGGCGTGGACCGCGCAGCTCAAGCAGGGCGGCCGGCTCGTCGTCCCGCTGCGGATGCGCGGCCTGACCCGGTCGGTCGCCTTCATCCAGGTCACGGGCGAGCACGGTCCCTACCTGGAAAGCGAGTCGGCGCGGATCTGCGGCTTCGTCCCGATGCAGGGCTCGACCGCCCACCGGGAAGAACTCCTCCTGGTCAACGGCACCCCGGAGATCGGGCTCAAGTTCGATGACGGCCTGCCGGCCGACCCGCACCGGCTCGACAACGCCGTCACGTTTCCGCGCCACGAATTGTGGACCGGCGTCACTGTTCGCATCCAGGAACTCATCGACACCCTTCAGATGGCGATGGCGATCTCCCTGCCGGGCTTCTGCACGATGGCCGTCGACGAGAACTCGAACACGGGCGTGGTCGCCCCCGTGAACAAGCGGTTCGCGCTCGCGGCCGTCGAGGACGACACCTTCGCCTATCTCGTCACCCGCCGCACCGAGGACAACAAGCACCTGGAGTACGGGGTGCACGCCCTCGGTCCGCACGCGGAGCAGTTCGCCGACAAGATCGCCGGCGTGCTCCGCGACTGGGAGGCCAACCGGCGCGGCGGCCCCAGCCCGGTCATCCGGGTCTATCCGGCCGGCACCCCCGATGACCAGATCCCGGCCGACCGGGTCATCGACAAGGTGCACAGCCGGGTCTCGCTCTCCTGGCCCTCGGCGTAACACCGGGAGCCAGGTCGTCCCGCACCACCCCAACAAGAGGAAGGCACATCATGACGAGCGCCACTCTCGCCCCGCCCCCGGTCGCGCCCGCCCCGCTGGCGGGCCTGGACGACGACTTCGCGCCCCTGGACGTGAAGGTCGTCATCGCCGAGCACTCGTACGGCCATCTCATGTGCTCCACGGGCGACGGTTGCGGCACCACCTGCGCGACCGGTGCCTCCGCCTGCGGTTCCTTCACCGAGGACCCGGCCTGATCCAGGCCGACCCCTGACCTGTGGGCCGGGGGGCGCGGGGAGCCCCGCCCCCCGGCCCCCCACCCCCCCCCCCGGCCCCGCGCGCACGGACGCGAACGCGGAGGGCGGCGGCCACGCAAGCCCGACGCCCGCGGGAGACGTGCGCGACAACC
>NZ_JBHXRV010000009.1:55033-124831 GCF_042716745.1 Streptomyces sp. NPDC058663 | reverse complement strand
GCCCCCCCACCGCCCCCCCCGGGCCCCCCCCCCCCGGTACCCCCCCCGCGGCCCCGCCCCTCCCCCGCCCCCCCCCTGCCTGGGCGGCCGCGCCCCGCGCTGCCCCCGGCCCACAGGCCCCTCTCCCCCCTCCCCGCGCCGCCTCATGGAAGGGCCTCATGGCTTCCCGAGCAGCCGCCGGATACCAGTGGCAAGGCGTTGCGATGCTGCGCGCCACCACCAGCCCCGGGCCGGCAGACATCCCCCGTACCCTCGACCTGGACAACGTGGCCGTCACCCGCGGATGGCTGAACCGCATCTGGCAGCGCGAGGACTTCCGCAGCGCGCTGGAGCTGGCCACCCCCGTCCTGTCCGACGCCATCGAGGCCGTCGTCCGGGGTCGGCAGACCGAGCCCCGTCACGTCCGCCGCACCGCGCTGTCGACCGTCTCCTACCTCCTGCGTTGGCAGCACCGGCCGACCCCACTCGGCCTGTTCGCCGGCACCGCCCCGGTGTCGGTCGGGCCCCGGGCGAGCGCGCGGTGGCGCGACAAGCACCGCGCTATGATCCGGCCGGACGCCGAATGGGTCACCGACATGGTTCTCCGGCTCCAGCGCACCCCCGCGTTGCTGAAGCGGTTACCGCTCGTCGCCAACAACGCCGCCCGCGCACGCGGTGACCGGCTCGTGGCACCGGGTCCGTCCTCCGACGGCCACGCCGTCCTGCTGGCCCCGGTCGAGATATCCGTCCGCAACGCCCGGCCGGTGGCCGCCGCCATGGACGGGGCCCGCACCCCCATCCTCTACGGCGACCTCCACAGCCACCTGCGCGACCGCTTCCCGCAGGCGACACCGGAGAAGATCGACGCCCTTCTCACCAGCCTGGTCGAGCAGCAGTTCCTCATCACCAGCCTCTGGGCGCCCATGACCACCGTGGACGGCTTTCAGCACCTGTGCCGCGAACTGGACCGGCACCAGGCGGACGACGTCCCCGAGGTGCGGGACCTGGTCCACGCGCTGTACGCGCTGCGCGACGACGTGTCCGCCCACCAGCCGACGCTTTCCGACACCAGCGTGAGCGCCGTCGCCGCGCGGATGCGCGACCTAACCACCGTCACCCCGACACCGCTGCTCATTGACACCGCCCTCGACTGCGAGACCCAGCTCCCGCAGTCCGTGATCGCGGAAGTGCAGGCAGCCGTGTCGGCCCTCTACCGGACCACCCCGCAGCCCTACGGCTACCAGCACTGGCGCGACTACCACCGCCGATTCCGGGCCCGGTACGGCGTCGGGGCCCTGGTGCCGGTCATGGACCTGGTCGCCGACAGCGGTCTGGGCCTGCCCGCCGGATACGTCGGCTCCGAACGCGGCGCCGCCCTGAAGGTGCGCACCGACCGCGATGAACTGCTGCTCGCGCTGATGCAGCAAGTCCTCCTGGACGGCCGCGATGAACTGCGGCTGACGGACGACATGGTCGACGCCTTGGAGAAGGCCGCCGGAGAGGACGAGCGGCTGTTCGTACCCCGGGTGGAGGCCGCCTTCGAAGTCCACTCACCCAGCACCCGGGCACTGTCCAGCGGCACCTTCGATGTCCTCCTCACCGCGGTCCCCCGCCCCGGCAGCAGCATGGCCGGCCGGTTCGCCCACGTCCTGCCGCCCGAGCATCAGGACGCGCTCGCCGCCACGTACCACGGGGCGCCGGACGCCCTCACTGCGCAGCTCGTGTTCCCGCCGCGCCGCCACCGCAACGAGAACGTCATCCGTACGCCGCGGCTGCTGCCGCACGTCATCGAGCTGTCCGGCCACCAGGAGACGGACGAGACGACGATCCCGCTCGCCGACATCGCCGTCACCGCGGACCCGCGCAGCTTCCACCTCGTGCAGCTCTCCACCGGCCGGCGCATCGACGTGCGGGTTCTGCACGCCCTGGAAGGCGGGACACAGACACCACCACTGGCCCGGTTCCTCGCCGAAGTGGCCAACGGGAGGTACGCCGCCTACAAGCCGTTCGACTTCGGCGCCGGCTCCCGGCTCCCGTTCCTCCCCCGGGTGCGCTACCGCCGCACCATCCTCACGCAGGCCCGATGGCTGCTGATGGCCGATGACCTGCCCGGCCGCAAAGCCTCGACCGAGGAGTGGGAAGACGCCTTCACCGCCTGGCGGGACCGGCTACGGGTCCCCTTGCAGGTCGCGATCATCGAGTACGACCAGCGCCTTCCCCTCGACCTGTCCCACCCGGTCCACCGCCGGGCCCTGCGCGCCCACCTCGACAACGCCCGGCGTCTGGAGCTGCGCGAGGTCCCGGACGTAGACGCCCACGGCTGGATCGGACGGGCACACGAGATCTGGCTCTCTTTGGGCCGGTTGCAGCCGGAGCCCGCCGATGTGCCCCGGCCGCGCCCCGCCACGTCACCGGTCCCCGGGCGGCACCTTCCGGGCGCCGGTGACGTCCTGCTCGCGCAGCTCCACGCCCACCCGCGCCGCTACGACGAGATCCTGAGCCGCCACCTGCCCAGCCTCCTCGCCGCGTTCGGCGACGCCCCGCCGGTCTGGTGGTTCACCCGGCACCGGGAGATGGCCCGCCCGGACGCCGACCAGCACCTCGACCTCACGCTGCACCTGCCGCCGGACGCATACGGGGCCGCCGCCCAACACGTTCGTACCTGGGCGGACAGCCTGCACGGGACCGGTCTGGCGGCCGGGCTCGTCCTGGCTCCCTACCAGCCGCAGACCGGGCGCTTCGGCAGCGAGACAGCCATGGACGCCGCGCACCAGGTGTTCGCCGCAGACTCCGCCGCCGCCCTCGCACAGATCCAGCTCACCGAGCGCACCGACGCCTTCGCCCCGCAGGCCCTCGCCGCGGCCAGCGCTCTGCACCTCGTCACCCCCCTGGCGCCGAACAACGCGGCGGCCGAGGAGTGGTTGGTGCGCAACCTCCCCCAGAGCACGGGGCGACTGAACCGGACCCTGCGTACCCAGGTGCTCGAACTCGCCGCGCCGAACGGCGCCTCCGCGCTCGCGGCCCTCCCCGGCGGCCCTGCGGTCGCCGAAGCATGGCGGGCCCGCGCCGTCGCCGTGGACACCTACCGGAACACCTTGACCGGCCAGCGTGATCCCCTTGACGTCGCCCGGTCGCTACTGCACCAACACCACGTCCGGGCCCTGGGCGTCGACCCGCGCGCCGAGGAGCCCACGATCCGGCTCGTACGAGCCGCGGCCCTCCAGCACAGGATGGCCGTCCGATGACCGCGCCGGCCGCCACCACCGCGACGATCCTGGAGCAGTACACCGCCCACCTCGCACAACCCGCTCCGCCGCCCCCGGACGAGCCTTGGGCGGTGCAGTCCCTCGCCGACGGCGCCGCCGGAATCAGCCTGCTGCACATCGAGATGGCCAGCCGTCACGGCGGCTCCTGGCGCCCCGCCCACCGATGGATCACCGCCGCAGCGGCCGGGCACATCAGCGCGGCCGACACCGCCGGACTATTCCTCGGCGCCCCGGCCCTCGGCTTCGTCCTCACCACCGTCCCGCCGTCCTTCCAGCACCTGTACGAACCGGCGCGCCGGACCCTGCACCAGCACATCACCGACCTGACCCACCGTCGCGTGGACGCCGCTCTCACCCGCATCCGCAAGGGCGACCTGCCCACGTTCGCCGAGTACGACCTGTTCTACGGCCTCACCGGCATCGGGGCGTACCTCCTGCGGACCGACCCCGAAGGGCTCCCCCTGGAACGGGTCCTGAAGTACCTCGTTGCCCTGACCCGCCCCCTTGTCCCCGACGGCCGCGGCCTGCCGGGCTGGTGGGTCCGCCACGACCCGGCCCGTGGCGAGTCCCCCCACTTCCCGGGCGGCCACGGCAACTTCGGTGCAGCCCACGGCGTCACCGGTCCGCTCCTCCTGCTGGCCCAGGCCATGCGCCGCGGCATCGCCGTCAGCGGCCACCGCGAAGCCATCTGGAGCATCTGCGAACACCTTGACGCCTGGTGCCAGCTCAGTCCCTCCGGTCCCTGGTGGCCCGAGCACATCTCGCGCCGCGATCTCGACCTCGGGCGCCCGCACCACGACGCTCCCACCCGGCCGAGCTGGTGCTACGGAACCACGGGCATCGCACGGGCCGGGCAACTCGCCGGGCTCGCCTTGCGTGCCCCCGACGTCCAGGCGTTCTACGAGGACGCCCTGTACCGCGCCCTAACCGACCCCGAACAGCTCGCCCACGTCACCGACTCGGGTCTGTGCCACGGCTGGGCAGGCATCTACCAGACCGCAACCCGCGCCGCTGCCGATGCCCGCGACTCCCGCCTTCAGACCCTCCCGAAGCGCCTCGGCGACACCCTCGCAGCGAACGCCCAGCCGTGCCTTCCCGAGCCCGGCCTGATCAACGGCGACGCCGGTACCGCGCTCGCCCTCACCACCTACGCCTCACAGCAGGCCCCGATCTCCGGATGGGACGCATGTCTCTTGATCAACTGATCTTGACGGAGCCGAGCCCGATCCAGCGCGCGGTCTCCGCTGCCCTCACCGGCCTGCCGACCCCCGAGGTCGCAGCTCAGTACGGGATGGAACCGACGATCCTGTCCGACGCCGTGGCGGTCTACGACCAAGCCGGCCGGGAGGCCCTGGCCCGCCACGCCACCGCCACCGACTGGTGGCAGGTGTACCTCCACTTCACCGACTGGACGGACGCCGACACCACCTTCACCACGCACGTGCTCCCCGTGCTTCGGGAGGCAGAGGCCGCGGGGCTCATAAGCGGCTGGTGGTACACCCGCAAGCACCCGTGCTGGCGCCTGCGCCTTCGTCTACAGCCCGTGGCCGGAACCAAACTGACCCTCGGCGACGGCTTCGACCGTCTTGTCTCCGACGGGCATCTGCAACGGTGGTGGCCCGGGATCTACGAGCCGGAGACCGCAGCGTTCGGGGGCGCGGTCAGCATGACGGCTGCGCACGCGCTGTTCGTCACCGACAGCCGAGAGGCGCAGCAACTAAGGCAGCGCGGGGACCTGGCCGTGGGACCGCGCGAGCTGTCCGTTCTCCTCTGCACGATCATGATGCGCGCCGCGAGTCTGGAGTGGTACGAGCAGGGGGACGTGTGGCACCGCGTCATCACGGAAGAGCACCGATCGGCCGTCAGCGACGTCCCGGCAGACCGGCTCGACGCCCGCGCGCAGGAGATCCGGCCGCTGCTCTTCGCCGACAGTGATGTCCTGCTGCGCCCCGGCGGGCTGTTGGAGCCCGTCGCCGAGTGGGCCGCCGCCTTCCGCAGCACGGGGCAGGAACTCCGCCGTGCCGTACAGGACGGGACGCTCGACCGGGGGTTGAGGCAGGTGCTCAGCTATCACGTGATCTTTCACTGGAACCGGCTTGGGCTGTCCATGCGGGGACAGAGCGTCTTGGCCTGGGCAGCGAGGGCGGCGATCCTGCACCGGGAAAGCGGGACATAGGTCGGCCGCGAGCCGTGTAAACCGCCAGGGGCCACTAGCTGTAGGCCCAGGTGAAGCGACCCATAGTCGTGCGAGATAGGACTTGCCATGACCGTTCCATCGCGGCACAAGCAATGGGTGAGCCTCGGATTGCTGTTCGGGGGACACACACAGAGCTTCGAGCTCCCGCCGCCCGTCGCCGGGCCCCCGCCCACCACCCAGGTGACCGCCGACGAGCGGGAGGCCAGGGAGGTGATGCGTGCGGCCGGCTACGAGCCGAAGGGGCCTTACCCCGGTGCCCGCTCGATGCCTTGGCCGAGCGAGTGCACCGACTGCGGGGCGTCCCGTAGACCCTCGCTCCAGGACATCGAGCGCGGTGTCCGGTGCAAGCATGTCCGGCGCAGGCCCGCCGCCTCCGGCGCATGAGGCGAGCCCGTACACCCGAGGTGTACCAGTTGTTCCAGTGCAAGTTGTGCCCGAACAAGGGGACAGACCGGGAGATCCGAGGTGTCGGCGCGCGGATGGCTGCATACCGGGTGTGCAGCTCTTGTGACTTCTGGCTGATGTGCCTGGGGTACGCGATGCTCGGCGACCAAGACCCGGACGGCCGTCGTGCCCTTCGGATCGACGGCGTCCATTATCTGTCCTGGACCGAGGAGCAGGGGTTCCCGCCGGAGATCGGCTACGTAGGGGGCGGGGAAAACCGCTACGTCCTGCTGGACGATCCCACAGGCACCGTGCACGTGACGCGCCGGATCTGGCTCATGGGCACCATCCCCGATGCGTTCCGCGACCGGATGCCGGACAACGCGGTCTTCGCTCCGCCGACCTAGGAAGGTACGGGGCCCTCCTTACACGGGCGGTGCGTCGTGAGCGCTGTCCGGTGGTACGGGCTGTGTGTGGTCCACCGCGGTTCGGTTGGCGTACGAGGAGTCGGGTTTCGGAGCTGAGGGCACGGCGGACTCATCGGCATCGACGTGCTGACGTCCGTGCTGGGCTCGCAGACTCGTCTCCTTCTGGAGGCCGGACACGCGGTGGTCTGCGCCGTGAGCAGTGCTGCGAGCCTTGATGGCCACGGCCCGGAGCTGCTTGGCTGCCTCGTTGTCCTTGGCCTTGGCCCGCCGAAGCAGCGCGGCCTTTTCCTGCTGCGGCATGTCCGCTTCCGTCAGCACAGCTTCGTGCTCGTTGACGGGTCCGGCCTGCCGGGTAACTTCCTGGAGCCGCGTGTCCATCTGCTCCAGCTCTTGGACGGTCTCCTCACGGGTACGAAGGAGTGCTTCCCGGTCCGCCTCGACCGCAGCACGCTCGTCACCGCGGATTGCCGCCCGCCCGAAACGGCCCGTCGCGGACAGCTGCTGTTCAAGACCCTCGATACGGGCCTCGGTGCCGGTCAATCGAGCGGTGCGTTCCGCGATCGTGCCGTCCAGCAGCCGGACTTCGCGGATGGCCACGGCCCGTTCGGCAACGTCCTGATGACGGCGTTGGAGCGCGAGCGAATTGGGGCCTGCACCGGCAGCAGCCTCCTGTTCTGCACGATCGGCGACGGCTTCCGCCTTGTCGGCCGCCGTCGTTGTGGCGCGGGCAGCGATGGCGGCCTTCCGCACGGCGTCACGCAGTGCCGAGTTCCCGAGGTGAGCGTATGGACGGTCAGCCGTCGGCGCGGGTCCCGAGGGTGTGGCCGGCTCCGTGGTCGGCTCGGCGTTCGCCGGTGCGGGGCGGTCCTCGTGCTCCGGAGCCTGTTCGGGAGTGTCTGCGTCGTGGTGCTCGTCGGCGCCGGGGGCGCGCGGGATCGGGAGGTCTGCTACGACCTGGCGGACGTGGGCGGGGACCGCGTTCTTCGGGAGTTCGGTGAGGATCATGCGTTCCTCGGTGCCGGTCTCGATCTCACGGATGAGGCCCGCGACGGCGCGGTCAAGCTGTTCCTGGTCGGTGAGTGCGTCGCCGTGGCGGGCGCGGTCGGCGTCGGTCTCGTAGACGGAGAGCGGCAGGAAGAGGTGGGACTCCTTCTTGTCGCGGCTCATCATCGTGTAGAGGGCGTTCGCCTGAGCCCCGGGTCCGTAGACCAGAGCCTCTTGGACGGTGAGGCCCTGCGACTTGTGGCCGGTGATCGCGTATCCGAGGCTGAGCCCGCCCTGTGCGATGTAGTCGGCGTCCACCCATTCGGCAACGTCGCGGTGGCCGTCCTCGGTCTTCTCGCGCCACTCGACCAGCACCCGGCGTTCGTCGTCCACGGCGCGCACGATTCCGCGGTAGCCGTTCAGGACGTCTTCGTTCTGCCCTCGGCTCTTCTTGCCCCGGTAGTCGTTGACTCGAAGGAGGACCTGGTCACCGACGGACAGGGTCAGCTCGCCGCCACCGGGCAGCGCGTAGGCGTGCTCGGGACCGGTGAGGTCGCCGTTCTCCTTCCGCAGTGCGCGGGCGCCGGTGTTCAGCTCTTCCACGATCTCGTTGGTGGCGGCGAGCATGAGGAGCTGCTGCACGGCGGTGTGGTCGTCGTTGTGCGCGGCCCGCTTGTCGGCCCAGACGGTGAGCATCGCGGCGAGGGTGGTGTCCTTGTCCGCGAGAGCGTGCACGCGGCCGGTCCCGGCGAAGGTACGGAGCGATTCCACGCGGTTGTCGTCGCGCCACAGCTCCAGGGCCCGGCGCTCGACCATGTCCTTCTGGCGGAAATTCTGGCTGAGGGTGAGCCCGCCCACGAGGTGGTGCACGGCGGCGAAGCTGCCGCCGATGCCGGGCGAGTGGAGCTGCTTGGGGTCACCGATGCCGACGACCTTCGTGCCGGTTTCCGCGGCGTGGGTGAGGAGTTCGGCGATGTCGCGGTCATCGCACATCGCGGCTTCGTCCACGACCAACACGTCCACGCCGGTGAGGCCGGAGCCTCCGTTGCGGATGCCGGTCAACCAGGACGCGAGGGTGCGGGACTCGATGCCCGCCTCGGCCTTCAGGTTCGCGGCGGCGACGGCGGCTGTACTCGCGCCGGCGATGACGAGACCGTGCGCCTCCCATGCCTGGCGCGCGGTGTCCATGATCGTGGTCTTGCCCGATCCGGCGATGCCCACGACGGCGTCGATTCCGTGCCCGGCCGTGAGCAGTCGTTCGAGGACGGCACGCTGTTCGTCGGAGAACGTGAAGCTGCCGCCGTGCTGGGCCTCGACGGTGGACAGCGTCATGTCGACCGTGTCGCTGCTGACGGCGGCGGCCTGAGTCCCGAGCCGGTTCGTGGCCTCGGAGACGATCAGCGCTTCGGCCGCCACGACATCCGCCGTGGTGTACCGGTCGGCGTGCGCGAAGTGCTGGGCGCCCTTCGGGTTGAGCTGGACCGCGTATCCGGCGTGCCGGAGTACGGAGTTGGTGAGCTGTTCGGCCTCGGCGGCGTCCGCGACGCCGTACGGGAGGGCGTCCAGCACGGCGGCGATGGCGGCGGCGTGGGTGAACTCCTTGGAGTGGCTGGTCAGGCCGGTCTTGGGATCGAAGACCTGGGCGCACAGCTCGTCCAGGGTGGGGTTCTGGTCTGCTCGGTCCTGTTCCATCGCGCTGGCTGCGATGGCGTCGGGGTCGTCTCCGGCCGCACGGCCTTCGGCCTGCCAGTAGGCGCGGAGGACATCGTCCCCGACCCCGGCGGCCTCGCCGTTCTTCGCGGCCTTGGACGCGGTGGAGGCGGCGGTGCGCTCGCGGGTCGAGGCGCTGTCGTAGTCGATGCCGAGTTTCGTCAGCAGGTCCCGGACCTGGCTGTCGCGCTTACTGAACAGCCGGATCGTGGCCTCGGGAATCGCTGCGATCTCCCACGCTCCGGTCCGCTCCTCGCGGCGGAAGCTGATGCCGAACTCGTTGGTCAGCTCGCGGCGGATGCGGGCGTTCATGAGGGACTGGGTCGCGCGGGTGTGCCGGTGGAGGTCTCGGCCCCCGCTGGCCATCGTGGACCACTTGCCGTCGGTGCCCTTGACCATGTTGGCGAGGGTGAAGTGCAGGTGGAAGTGGGGGTCTCCGTACGGGGCACCGTCGACGGGTCGGGCGGCGCGGTGGACCATCATCCAGCCGGAGAACCCGCTCGTTTTCACGGTCTCCGCTGCGTCGCCGTCGCCGTGATGGCCGCGCATGGCGTACGCGGTCCACCGTTCCAGGGCACCGATGGACTCGCGGCCGGCGGCCGTGTAGATGCCCTCGACCTGGGCGGCAACCTCTTCGGGCGCGTAGGCGAGGAACGCGGACTTCGACTTCGCCAAGTCCAAGGTGACGTCAGCACCGAAGTTGCCGACCTGCACGCGGCCTTCGAGGAGAGCGGCCTTGAGCTCCTCGGCGTCCCACACTTCCTCTGGCGCGAGCCCTGCCGCCTTGGCCATCGCGACGGCTTCGCGGACGTCCATCGGCAGATCCCGAAGACGACGTGCACCTTGGCCCTCGGTCTGGGCGTACCGGCGCTTCATGGACGCGGCGTCGAACAGGTCGGCGAGCTGCTGTCCGGTCTCGGTGGCACGCGCCTCGACCGCACGCAGGAGCGCGCGGGCGTCCAGACGGCCGCCCGCCTCGGCGGCGACCGCCTTCTCCACCACGCCTTCGCCGTAGAGGTCGACGGCGTCGATGCCGACGGCGTCGGCGAGCTTCAGCACCGTCGAGACGGGAACACGGTGCGACTCCCCGAACCTCTTGAGCTGGCTCTCCATCCGGCGAAAGGCGTCCTGCTTGCGCTTGGAGTCCAGCAGGGAGGCGGGGTTCACACTGCGTTCGGCGGCGGCGCGGCGGATGGCGCGGGCCAGTGGGGCGGCGGGGAGCTTGGCGGCCGGCGCGATGGCCAGCTTGGGTTCCACGAGGGTCTGCCCGGTCCGCGGGTCTTCGCCGTGCATGAGGCGCCGGGCGGCCGGGAACTGCTCGGGGGCGAGGGTGCTGCCGGGCGTGATGTCGAACTCGGCGAGCCCAGCGCCGATCCAGACCAGGGGCCGTTCGCTGGCGTCCAGGTGGTAGTCCACCTGTCCGTCCGCGGGCCGAGCGGGGAGGGCCTGTTCCCCGTAGAGGTCGCGGGCGTCGAGCCCGGCTGCGGCGGCGACTTCAACGGCGTCGAACCCGGTGAACCGCGCAGCGCCCTTGCTGCGGAGGAGTCCGCGGGCGCGGAAGAAGGCGCGCTTGGCCTCGCGGTTCGCGAGCAGGGAGGCGACGGGGGCACCGGCGGCTTCGGCCTTCGCTTCGATGGCGGCAATGAGGGGCGCGGCGTCGACCGCTACAGACTTCCCGCATCCGTGGCCGCCGGTAAGGCGGTACTCAACCTGCTCGTCGGAGGGGCCGATCATGGTCACCCATCCCATCGGCCCGCTCACCCCCCGCTCTCATCCGGTCAGTTTCGGTCGTATTGGCTGATTGTATCGTCACGAAGTGACGATACCTTGGTCCTCTCAAATCAAGATCATGATCAACGAGGGGATACCTCGGGCACTCGGAGTGGCCTGGTAGCTCCTGCGGATCGGGCTCCTGGAGCCTGGTGTCCTGTTGGACTGTTACCTCCGTGCGGGTGTGCGGGCTGAGGCGCCGTAGGTGCTGAGGCGGTATGACGATCCGACGTCGGTGCGGTACCTGCGCGGGGTCGCGTCGTTGGTGTGCGTATGGAGCACACCCCGTATCCGGCGGCCTCCCACCGGTTCGCCGAGTTGTCGGGCCCGTACTGGATGTCCTCGGACTCCCCGGCGTACTTGGGCGACACGGGGGGCCGGTTTGGACCGGGGACATCCGACTCCGCCCCGTACCCGGGCGATCGGCCGGAGGACGGAGCGGGCTCCCGCTCAGTGGGGGCTCGTAGCCGCTGATGCGTCGCTTGCTGTCGGGGCGTGCGGTCTTGGTTGGGCCCTGCTCGATCCGCAAGTGCCTGGTGACATGACGAAGGTCCCCACTCCGACCCGGATGCTGTTGGTTTATTCGGGGCTCCGCGTGACGTCGGCCTTCAAGACCCGGTTGTGGTCTTGAAGGCCGACGTTGTCGTATGGGGTGGGTGCGGATGTCGATGCAGCCGAAGGGCTCGGGGGAGATCCCGGCGGAGACGGTGCGGGTGGCGCGGGCCGCGTTCCCGAAGGGGAGCCTGGCGATCCGGCTGCGGGACGAGCTGGGGCCGCTGTTCACGGACGAGGAGTTCGCGGACCTCTTCCCTGTCCGGGGTCGGCCTGCCTGGTCCCCGGCCGGGCTGGCGCTGGTGTTGGTGCTCCAGTTCGTGGAGGGGCTGACCGACCGGCAGGCCGCAGAGGCGGTGCGGGCCAGGATCGACTTCAAGTACGCCCTCGGCCTTGTACTGGATGATCCGGGGTTCGACTTCTCGGTGCTGTCGGAGTTCAGGGACCGGCTGGTGGGGGCCGACGCCGGGCGGCGGGTGCTGGACGGCATCTTGATCGCGGCCCGGGAGGAGGGCCTGCTCAAGACGGCGGGCCGGTCTCGCACCGATGCCACGCACGTGTTGTCGGCCGCCCGTGAGCTGTCCTGGCTGGAGATGGTCGCCGAAACTCTGCGGTCGGCGCTCAACGCGCTCGCCCAGGCCGCCCCGGGCTGGCTGTCGGACATCGCGGAGCCGGACTGGTTCAGGCACTACGCCACCCGCGCGGAGGACTCCCGGTTCCCCAAGGCCCGGACCAAACGTGACGAGGTGGGTGCGCGGGTCGGCCGTGACGGGATGCGTCTGCTGGGAGCGGTCTTCGCCGCGGAAGCACCGGCCGGTCTCGGTGTCCTGGCGGAGGTGGAGACCTTGCGGCAGATGTGGGTCCAGCACTTCCACCTGGTGGGGGGCGAGGTGAGGCGGCGGGACCCAAAAGACCGCCCGCCGGGCGCGTTGCGCCTGGTCACCCCCTATGACACCGAGGCCCGGGGCAGTATCAAGCGGGACACTCTCTGGGACGGATACAAGGTCCACCTGACCGAGACCTGCGAGCCGGACGCGCCGAACCTGATTACGAACGTGGCCACCACCCTCGCCACCGTCCACGACAGCGTGACGGTCCCCGAAATCCATGACTCACTGGCGGAACGGGACTGCCTGCCCGGCGAGCACTGGGTCGATGCCGGATACCCCACCGCCGGGCAGATCGTCGCCGCCCGCCGGGACCACGGGGTCGACCTGCACGGGCCAATGGCCGCCAACACCGCCGCTTCGGCCGACGGCCCCTTCGGGCAGGAGGCGTTCACCATCGACTGGGACCACGAACGGGTCACCTGCCCGAACGGCGTCACCAGCACGCAGTGGCACCACCGGCACTCCCAGCAGGGCCTGCCCGTCATCCGGGTCCGCTTCAACCCTGCCGACTGCCGTGACTGCCCCCACCTGCGCGCATGCGTGAACTCGCCCAAGGCCGCATACCGCTCGCTCAACCTGCGGCACCGCGACGAACACGAAGTCGTTCAGGCGGCCCGGACCGAACAGCGAACCGATGCCTGGAAAGACCGCTACAAGATCCGAGCCGGAGTCGAGGGCACCATCTCCCAAGCCGTCCAGCGCTGCGGCCTGCGCAGATCCCGCTACCGAGGCCTCGCAAAGTCCAGCCTCCAGCACCAGCTCACAGGCGCCGCCATCAACCTCGCACGCGTCGACGCCCACCTCACCGGCACACCACGGGCTCGCACCCGCACCAGCCACTTCGCAGCACTTCGCCCCGCCGACCAAACGATCGACGGGGCGAAGAAGGAGTAGGACCCCGAATTAACCAACAGCATCCGACCCGGAGCGGGGACCTTCCTCATTCTGGCCGTGTAGCTCGGCCGACGCCTACGTGTTCAGGGGCCACTCGCCGAACGGCACCGGCGCCTGACCTTGAGCTTCGCGCACGGCTTCCTCCGTACCGCACGTGGTGCAGATGAAGACCTCGCGGTCGGTGGTCAGACGGGAACGTGCGGGCCGTTCACCGAGCGGGCCGCCGCAGCGCGGACAGCGGGTGTCGGGCACTGGTCACTCCTCGGGGTGCTCGCGAGCGGACTTGATGATGTTGTTCCAGGTCGGGCGGGAGTAGGTCTTCTCCGTCTGCTCCTGGAGCTGGGGGATCAGCTCGGCGTTCGTGGCCTGGGGGTTCGCCGCGATGGCCTGCCGGGCGAGGGTCAGCCGCTCGTCTCCTTGGTAGGGGTAGGCCAGTCCGCGGCGGCCGGTGGGCCGTCCGCCGGCGTGCCCGCGGCCCTTCCGGTCGGCAAGGTACTGCCACAGCCTCCAGCGCTTCCACTTCGGCCGCCGCCGGGTCGGAAGCTCGTCCCAGTCGTCCGGCTCGGGCCACCCCTCGGGCGGGTTCTTCACGTAGTGGGAGACGGTGGTGGAGTCGGCAAACCCGCAGACCTTCGCCGCTTCGGCGGGGCCGACCATCTCTTCGGGATCGCCGTCGAGCTTCGGCGGATTGGTGGTGCTGGCGGCGGCGCGCTGCCGCTGAAGCTCGTGGTGCCACGTCGCCCATACGTCGCCGTCCCAGTGCATGACGCCGTCGATGGTGTCCGCGACGGGTGGGTGCCCGTTGTTCTCCCGGTCGGTCCAGAGGTTCTGAAGCGTCGGCTCGCTGATGCCGTGGACCTTGCGCAGGTCCGCGCGTGAGTAGAGCGTGCGGCCGGTCTTGCGGGACACGGTCGCCTCCTGTTCTTGGTCGGGGTCACGACCGCTCGGCGCGGTCACAGGATGTCGTCCGGGTCCGGGGCCGGCGCCCACGTACGGCTGCCCGCCGGTTCGAGCCGGGTGAGGGTGGCTATGTCGGCCAGGGGGACGGCGGCGGCCCAGTCGGCGCGGCCAGGGTGGTCGACGGGGAGGTTGAGCACGAGGTGCCGACCGGTCGGGGGGAAGTCCTCGACGATGACGAAGCTGTCGCCGGGATCGGCGCCGATGCTGTTACCCCTGGTGAGCTGGGCGATGTCGCCGGGCTGGGGACAGTCGGGGTGTCGGTCACATAGCATGGTGTGGTCTTTCTGGTGAGAGAGACACCGACGGCCAGCGCCTTGTTGCCCTTGTGCGCTGGCCGTCATCTGTTGTCTGGGGTGCGTCGCGCCCCGTGGACGCACGGCCGGTCGGAGGTTGCCCGCTCCGCTGACGGCGGAGTAATTAAACCACCTTTGGATCGAGCGGGGCGGGGCCCTAATCCGGGAGACGGCGGTCATCAGAAGAGGGCTCCCTGATCTGCGGGGCGTCGGCCCCGGTCGGTGGGGGGCCGGGTGACGTGGAGTTCGTAGCGGGGACTTCCCGCGTGCGGCGGGGCGTGAGCTTCGCGGCGGTACCGGCTCCAGGCCACGACGGGGGCGCCCTGGTCGAGCCAGCCCGCCGGGTACCGGGCGGTGAGCTGAGCCCAGCGGCTCCGGCTCCGCGGGACGGCCCACCGGTCCTCGACCGTGGTGATCGGCGGCAGTGTCCGCCAGTCGGGGAACGCATGATCGTGGGCGTCCTCCACCGCCTCGTTGTCACCGTCCCCGAACCCGTCGCCGGAGTGCACGGGGCCTTCCCACTCGCACGCGAGACACCCGCCGCGGAACTCCTGCTCGTCCCCCCGGCGGCCGGTCGGCCGGCTACGGGAGAGCAGGGTCGGGGTGTGGTGTGCGGGCGGGTCCAGCTCGTGGCCGAGGTCGCTGTACGCGCCGCCGGGGTGTCCGGGCTGGATGTGCCACGCCTGCACGGCGCTCTCGGGGCGGTGGCGAGTGCGCGCGTTGCGCACTCGCCAGTAGTACGTCTGCCGTGCTCGTGCTCCGATCGGCTCGGCAACGGTGGCGGTCACGATGTCCTGCTTCCAGCGGCGAGGACTTCCCGGAGCGGGTCAGCGAGCGCGGCCTGTTCGGCGGGGGCGTCGAGGAACCGCGGCCCGTACGCGCGGCGCACCGCGCGGCGGGCGTCCTGGTGGCGGTTGAGTTCCGGGTAGTACGGCGATCGGTCGAGCACGTCATAGCCGTGCTGGGTGAGCACGTCGGCGATGAGCGACCGGACCTGTACGGGGTCGAGGGCGGAGAGGTCGGATTCCCCCGGGGCCGCAAGGAGTACACGGATCAGCTCGGTCGCGCTGAGCCGGGGGTGGAGGGGGACGTTGAGCCGGTGGACGCCGTCCCGGCTGGGGGTGGCGGCTCCTCGGCGGCTCGGCGTCCTGGTGGTGCTGCGGTCTTCTGTCGTCTCGTCCATCGTGCTGGCCTTCGATGACTCGGGATGCTGGCGGGCGGCGGGTGTCAGAACAGGGCGTGTTCGGCGCGGGCGGCGGCAGTGCGGAACGCGCGGGCCGCGTCGGCGGCGGTACGGCCGGGCTCGGCGCTCCACCGGTCGATGACCTCGCGGTGCCGGGCCTTGGCGGCGGCGGGGGCGTCGGCGTCGACAGGGTGACCGGTGACGGTTTCCGCGAGGATGCCGAACGCCTGGTCACGGGCACGGTCGATGCGGTCCCAGTCGTACGTCCGGCCGGCGGCTCCCCGCCCGTGGCCGGCGGCGACTTCGAGGGCGCCGCGCGGCCAGCACGGCAACGTGGCCGTACGGCCGGGACCGTCGAACAGGCGCGGGCCCTGGTGGATGCCGACGTGTTCGATGTGGCGGGCGGCCCATTCCAGGATCGCGGCCGGAGTGTCGGCGATGACGATGCTTTCGGGGGTGTGGTGGGTCGGCACGGTGCTGTCCTTCGGGAAAGCGGGGCGGCGGCGCGCTGCCGCCGCCCCTCGGTCGGCTGCTAGTGGTAGGCGGGGATCAACCGGCGGACCTTTTCCTCTCCGATGCACCCGCCCTTGTGACGGCGCGCACTCGGCGGCTCTCCGTTGCGCCCGCGCAAATGGCTCCAGAACTTCGGGCCTTGCCAGTCACACAATTCGCAGCTGAGGAACCAGTGGTTATCGCTGCCGGGGAACCCGGTGAGCACGGCCCGCCAGTGGTGGGCCAGGAGTCCCGCGAACGCGATCTGCGCGCCCTCGATGTTGCGATCGTTGACCGGCATCCGCGGGTGCAGGAGAGGCACCGGCCCGCACAACGGCGTGGGGGCCTCGGCGAGCACTTGGTCCAAGGGGACGGCGCCGATCCGACCGGCGGCGTACTCCTCCGCGAGATGGGCGGCGGCCATATCGGTGCCAGGGGTCCCCTTGGGCGGGCGGCGGAGGTTGCGTTCGCCCTCGGTGGTGAGGACGAGCCAATCCCGGTGCCACCTGTAGGCGCGGCCGATGACCTGGTCTTCGCCAACGATCACGGGGTATCGGCATTGGATGTCGGGGGAGCCGACGCGGTACGTCGGGATGGTGGTGCTGACCTCGGTCGCGGGGACGATGAGCCTGCCCGCTTCGGTGTCGGGGGCGGTGATGGTCGCGGGTCGTTCGAGGAGTTGCGTGGTCATGGTGGTGCCCTGTTCTGGTGAGAGGGGGCCCGTCCCCCGGCGTGCTCGGCCGCCGGGGGACGGGTGGGGGCGTGGTTACGCGGCCTCGGCCGGGGCCTGCGGTGCGGCGGTCCATTCACGGCGCGGAGTGATGCCCAGCTCGTCTAGGACCGGGGCGTGGCTGCCGTTGTCCGGGAACCATTCCCAGTCGGCGCCTTCGGTGCCGGGCCGGTCGGTCCAGGTGAGCATGTAGGAGCGGCCGGAGGTGCGGGGGTCGCCGCATACGGCCTGTGCCTCGCGGCGGGTCATCGCCCACAAGGCGCGCTTGCGGGGGCGGCGGGAGTTCTTCGAGGTGATGAGCACCAGCGCCATGCCCTCCTGCCCGTCTGCCCTTTCGGCGGGGGCCGTTGCCGGGGTCGACCTCCCTTCAGGGGCGTGTTGACAGAGAGCCCAGCGGCGCGCTTTCGCGTGCCATGGGCTGGGGTGACTGGTAGGGCACGTCTCAGCCGCCGGTACCGGCTCCTTGATCGGCGGGGCCTGCTGGGCCTGCTCCTGGTGCTCGGCGGCCTCGGCCCGAGTCGACTGCTGCATCTCGTCGGCGCTCTTGCGCCCGGACACGTCGTCGTAGGGAGCGGTCCAGGTCCAGCCGTCGTGACGGTTGTCCGCCGCGCGAACGACGCGCTGACCGACGCCGTTGTGAATGTGCGGGATCGTCACCGACTTCGGGTTGACCCGCAGGACCTCGTACCAGGTGCCTCGGTAGAGAACAAAGTCACCGCGCGTGAAGTCGGCCTTCGACCACATCTTGAAGCCCTCGGCCTCGGCGTCCTTGATGACCTGCTCCCAGTGCTGGATCTCTTCCGTCAGCTCCTGGTGCTCGGTCTCCAGCTCGGGGTCTGCCGGACTCCGGGAAAACCCCTTGGCGGACTCGCCGCGCTGCCACTTCTCGACCGCGCGGAGGTCGGCCCGCAGCTTGTCGAGACGGCGGAGCGTGCGGCCGGGGTCCTTCTTGAAGCGCTCGTAGTTCGCGGCGGCCTGTGCCCGGCCGGTCCAGTGGGCGGCGCGGTCGCTCTCGCCGATGCTCTTGCGCATCGCGTTGTCCATCCGCGTGTGATCACGGCGGGCGCGGCCCTCGGAGTGGTGTCCGACGAGGATGGGCTGACCGAAGGCGAACCGCTCGGATATCTCGTGGCTCGACTTCCACGCGGCCTCGGAATTCTGGGCGGCGCTGGCGGCGTATCCGCCGAACCTCTCCGCCCGGCCTTCGGCCTTCTCCTCCCGCTCCTTCTCGGCGTCGGAGAACGATCGGCGGTCGGCGTTGTCGATGGTCAGCGTGACCTCGAAGCCCGCGTCTCGGAGTCGCTGCGCGAGGAGTTCGAGCGAGGGGGTGTAGGTGGCGTGATCACGGCTGTGCGGGAGGTACCAGCAGTCAAGGTTCCTGCTCCAGCGGAAGGGCTGGCTCTGGGTCCGGCCGTACTCGCGAAGTCGCAGGATCTCGGACGATCCGTCGCCACGGCTCGTGCCCTCGATCAGGGTTCCTTCTCGGCGGGTGTGGGTGATCTCGATAGTCACTGAACTGGCTTTTCCTGGTGAGAGTTTGGTCCGTCCGCAGGGCGGACCGTGCGTTGGCAGCGGCGCTGCACCACCGGCGCGGGCCGTGAGGGACGATCGGCTCGCGGGTCGTCGCGCCTGCGCGACGACAGGGGCTGTCGCGCCCCCGCGGGGCGCGTCCGCTGCGGTCCGGTGCCCGTCGTCGGTCGGCGGAGCCGCCTGCGGCGGAGTCGGCCGGCGGCGGTGAACGCACCGGACCTGTCCTGCCGCCCCGAAGGGGTGTCCGCTGGGGTGCTGGGGGCCTGCCGGTCCGGAGGTGTTGCCCTCCCCCGGACCGGCGGGGCGTTGGTCAGCTGCGGTGGAGCGTGTGCCGGGCGGCCGGGTCTGCGTCGGCCAGTCCGGCACGCTCGCGCCATGCCTGGCGGACGGCGGCGCGGAGCGCGTCCCCGTCGTCGTAGGCGAACCGTCCCCGTCGTCGTAGGCGAACCGTCCCCGGCGCAGGCTGCGGACGATGTCGCGGAACGTGTCCTGGTGCATCGTGGTCAGCGTGTCGTCAAGAGGGGTCAGCTCGTGCGGGAACATCGCCTGGACGCTGTCGCCCGGCTGCGGGGCACCGAGGGTGAAGAACCAGACCACGGACATGGTGGCCTCGTCCGCGAACTCCGGCCCGCCGAACGGGCCGACGACGACGGCGGGGCGGGTGTCGAGCTGGTGGCCCCGGAACCAGGGGCCGCCGATCACGAGCGTCGCGGTGGGGAAGTCCTGGACGGTGGGCTTCTTGTCGGTGGTGAGCATGTCGTGTCCTGTCTGGTGAGAGATTCCGCCGGGGCCGGTCGGCCCCGGCGACGGTGTCGGTCGGGGGGTTGCCCTCCCCCTTCCGACACCATTAATTAAACCATGTTCTTGGGTCTGGGTCAACCGGTCACGGCAAGTTCGCGGCGGCGCTCGGCGGCCGTGGTAACGGCGCGGGCGATGGCGCGGCCGGTCTCGATGGCCCGGACGGCGGACTCATGCACCGGGGGCTTCTTGTCCTGGGTGATGATGCCCGCGAGCGGCGGCATGACGGCGGGGCCCGGGGCGACGTTCAGGATGAGCGCGGCGACGTGGGCGGCTGAGGCGACTTCGGCGGCGTGCTGGCCGGGAAGGGGGGCGTCCGCCTCGGTGATGCGTCGCCACGCGTGGCCGTACAGCAGGATACGAACGGCGTTGTCGGGGGCGTCCTGGGTGAAGTCGAACCCTCCGGCCTGCTCGGGGTCCTCGTGGTACTGGTCGCGGTACTGATTCACCAGGACATCGCGGATGACCTCGGCGGCGAGCGGGGCGGCGGCGGGCGGCTCGTAGGCGTCGCCGTCAGTCTGGCTGATGTCGAAAACCGGCCCGGCCTTGAAGCCGGACACCTTGCGCCCCTGGCTCTCAGTAGCCTCCCCGGTGGCTTCTCGCTGCCCTCCGTCGGTGGCTGCGGCCGTGGCCTCCTGGGCATCCTCGGTCCGGCGCTTGATCGGCGTCCAGATACGGAGGGAGGTGGACCCCTTGGCCGGGAAGCGTCCGGCCTTTCGCCAGTCTCCGGAGCTGAGTACGTGGGTGGCGTTCGGGCACTGGGCAGCGATGGCGATGCAGTTGGTGGGGCTGCGGTCGTCGCGGTCCGGGTGAGTCAGGTTCGCGGCCGTGCGCATGACGGCGGCCCAGAATTCTTCGCTGCCGACCATCGCGCCGTACGCGCGATCCATGACGGCTTCGAGTTCACCGCGCATCTTGGCGGAGTAGGCCCGGCGCTCTTCGTCGGTCATCTTCGGCTTACGGGGCATGTCGCGGTCCTCCTGGTGAGAGATCGGCCGGGGCCGGCTGGCCCCACGGTGTCGGTCGGGGGGTTGCCCACCCCCTTCCGACACCACTAATTAAACCATGTTCCTGGGTGATCGGCAACCCTCTAAATCCAGTACAGCCCTGCTTCGTTGCTCACGGCGCGGTATGCGGATATGACCTCGCCCTCTATTCGCGTCCAGCGTTCGAGGATATCGGGGGCAGTTTTCTTGTCGCTGGCCGCGCGCGTGGCCCTGCGCCACTCAATGGCAATTTTGAGTGTGCGGAGTTGGGAACGGGTCAGTTCCCATCGGCCGGAGTCCGGGAGTTGATCACCGTAGGCCATCGCTACGGCGTTGTTGATGTGCTCGGTACCGGACCACACATTCTGTGTGGCCTGGAGCGCAAGGGCGCGCTTGAGGGTGCACCGGAGGTGCGGAGCCTGCACGATCCATTGCGGCTCGATCGTGAATACGTCGGCGCTCATCCTGGGGCCTTTCTGGGGGGGGCGGCGCACTGAGCAGCGCGCCGCCGAAACGTACGGGGAATTAGAGGGCGTATCCGTCGACGTATTCCCCGCGCTCACCCTCGGGGGTCTGGACGTGGGGAAGGAATCGGCTCACCGCGAATACGACGGCGTCGGCGATGATCCGGGGCACATCGTTGAGTACGAGACTCACAGTGTCGCCGTCGAGTCCAATACGGACTTCTCCCGGCTCAAGATTCATGTAGACAAACGCAGTTGTACCGTCGACCCGGGTCCGCGCTCCGGGGAGTCGCACCGAGAGATCGCGTGCGGCTTCCTCGACGTCTCGGCGCATCTCGGCCTGTGCGCGGTTGTGGTCCTTCACCCGCTCGTGGACGTCACGGTGCGCGGGGATGAGGTCGGCGGCGATCCGGGCCGCGATGTCTGCCGGGTCCTCGTCTATGGCGACTCGGACGGTGTCGCGCTCGCCCCTGCGGAACGGGTAGTCGGTGGCGGGGAATGCACCTCGGATGTGCAGGTGGCCGGGGTCATCGAACCGCTCGGAGAGGTGAAGCTGTCGGCCGTCCAGGTGGGTGAAGGTGGCGGCGTGGTCCAGCTCCTGGACGCCGTGGCGCGCGGGCTGCGGTCGCCAGTTGCCGCCGAGTTCGAGGGCGATCGGGTGGGCCAGCTCTGCGACGGTGAGAGGCGTGTTCATCGTTCGTTCTCCTGGTGAGAGAGGTTGTCGACGGCCGGTCGGCCTACCGGTGCCGGTCGGGGGTTGCCCTCCCCTTCCGACATCACTAATTAAACCATGTTCTAGGGGTTGGGTCAACCCGGATAAGGGCTCTGACCTGGCCTTTTCTCACACCCCACGGCCCGCACCCGCCCGGCCGGGCCCGGCCACAACGGGCCTGGGCGGGGTTCCCTCCTCGGTCGGACAGCTCCGCCGTACCAGGGTTCCGGGCGCGGTGTCCTGGCTCGCGTAGCGACCGCGTAGCGGCTCGGCCTGGACGCCGTGTCCGGGTTCCTGGTACGCCCCTTGGGGTGTCCGGCCGAGGAGGGAACCCCGCCTTCACCCGCACCACAACGCTCCCGCACCCGACCAACCAGCCCCCACCCCCTCCGAGGAGGACCCGCCGGAGGCTGCCTTTCGCTCTGGCCGGCACCCCGTTCACCACAAGGTGGACTGCACGGCGGACTTCCCGCTCGACCATGACCTTGTCGGGGTCGAGGGCTGCTCGGCCGGGGTGGCTGCCGCTTTCGGCACCTTCACCGCGGGGCAGTAGCCGCCTTCGTCTTCCCATCGGTCGGCGGCTTCGCGCTCGGCGCGTTCGTACTGTTCGTGCTGTTCGGTGAGCGTGACCGGCCTCCGGTAGAGCTTCCGTGCGCTGGAGTCGAGCGGCGAAAGCAGGCGGGCGGCGGCTTTCTGGTCGTCGCGGCGCTTGTGGCGTCGCCGGACCTTGGCGAACCGCGCCTCGTAGGCTTCCCGGTCGGTGCAGTGCAGACCCGCCGGATGGAGTCGCGCGAGTTCTAGGGCAACCTGGCCCATCGGGCTGGGGATCAAGGTGCGGGTGCCGTCGTCCTGGCAGACGGCGACGAGGAATCGGGCGGCGAACAGGGCCTGCGTCCGTTCGCGGCTGATCCGCCGGCCGCCGTCCCAGACGCCGTGTCGTGCTGCCTGCCGGGCTCGTCCGCCCCGCCAGTACAGACGGCCAGACTCGGCGGCCTCCATCACGCGGACGTGTCCCGCCGTCCAGCCGAGTTCGGCAACATGCCCTTGGGCCAGATACAGGTTCCTTGCCACGCGGTCCCGGTTCTCCCGGTCCATGCCGGTGGCCGCCCGCTCCTCGGCCTCCTGCTCGGCCTCCTGCTGACGGCGAGCGCTCTCCTGCTCGGCGCGCTCGGCCGCCGTCAGCTTCCGCTCCAGCTCGGCCCGCAGGTCGGCGGCCGTCGTCTCGACTCCGGCGGCTGACTGAGCACGCACGGCGTGGTCGACGGCCTGGCGGGCGCAGTACAACGGGGCGCCGCTCGGCATCCTGGGGTCGTCGGCGTATTGCTCGGCGCGGTCGGCGTGCCGCTCGGCCTCGACGGCTTCCTTGTGGGCGGCGTGCATGACCGCCTCCAGGCGGCCCGTGGCGCCCGATCGGCTGTGGCACACGGCGGTCATGGCGTCGTCGGCGGCGGTGACGGCGAGGATCGCGGCCTGCCTGGCAACCTGGATGCACGTCTGTGGAGACGGTTCTCCTGCCGTGACGGCCTGGGGACGGACGGCGCAAGCGTTCTCGGGCATGGGGATGTTCCTCGGGTGTCTCAGTGCTGTGGGCGGCGGCGTGCTGTGGCCTCGTCGTAGGGGTGCCGCCCGTGGTCGCGCGGAGCGCGACGGGCAGTGCTGTCGTGCCCGAAGGGCACGCCCTTCGGCCCGGCGTCCGGACGGGGCGGGAGGGCCGCCCGCGGCCCGGACGCTCCGGCCGGCTGCGAGCCGGGCCAGGCTGAGCCGTCCCGGAGGGACGCCCTTCGCACGGGGGCCGGTGAGCGGGGTCGGCCGCCGACGCGGTCGGGCCCGGACGGCGGTGGGCGGAGCGTGGGGTGGGCGGCTCGATGCCGCCCGTCCCACGGCCCGGCGGTCGGGGTCCGGCCGGGCGGTCCTTCCCGCCCGGCCGGACCTGCTACGCGGCGACCGGTTCGCGTGCGGCGACGCGGCACCGGGTGAGAACCGTCTGTGCGGTCTCGCCGTAGATGCTGTGGTCCTTGACCGTGCCGGTCAGCTCGACCTCGTCGCCCTGGTCGGGGACGTCGGCAGCACTGCTGAACCAGACGAACACGTTGCCCTGCGGGTCCTGGAACTTCACCAGTCGGCGGCGCTGGGTGTGGTAGCCGTACGTCCGGCCCTCCAGCTCGATCACGGTGGTGACGGTGGCGGGGGTGGTGATGCGCTCGCCCACGGTGCCCTGCGGCTTGCTGTTCTGTGCGGCCCGCTCGGTGGCCTCCTTCTCCTGGTCGCGGTACCAACCCGCGATGGCGGACACGAGCGTCGGCAGGTGGCGCGGGTCGACGGTCTCACCCTTCGCCAACTGGCCTACCTTGTGGCGGTAGTCCGAGAGGCTGCCGTATCCCTGGACGGCCCATGCCCGGACGGCGGCGGCCGTGGTCGGCGCGTCGGGGTCGGCGTCGATGTCGGCCCGCCATTCCATCGGGGCCTTGCGGTCGAAGAAGTACGCTTCGACGCCGTCGGCGGTCGGCATGGTGTTCTTCCACTGCTCGGACCGGCTGTAGAACCGGCCCTCCGTCTTGACGATGGCGGCGGTCACCCGCAGGACCTCGATCACCGGGACGCGGAGATCGGCCGGGATGCCGCCCTCTTCGCCGTCCCAATCGGAGTCCTTCAGCGTGCCGAACCGCCACAACGCCTCCAACCCCTTGATCGGCAGACCGGTGTACGGCTCCACGCACGTCGTGCCCAACTGCCGCATCTCGCCGTTCTCGTGGCGGGCGAGGTAGGTGGCGGTGCGGTGGCGGGCGACGGCGCACCCGTGGCAGAAGTTCTCGATGGCCCGGTACTGGCGCGTGGCCTCCGCGTCCTGCTCGGGCAGACCGGGGAACAGGCTGGTGATCGTCTCGCCCTCCTCGTCGTGGTCCAGGCGGGCGATGACGGTCCAGCCCTGGTGACGGGGGATGTCACCGGAGATCGTCACGGTGACGGTGGGGCGCTTGCCGATCAGGCGGCCGTCGATGTCGTGGTAGTCGGCCAGGAACGGCGCGGAGATGTCGAGCGTGTACGCGGTGAGGTGGTGGACGGCGGCGCGGGCGTTGGTGGCCTCGACAAGCTGACGGACGCGGGACTGGGCCGTGGCGGGGATGGAAAACCGCATGGCTGCGCTGGTCATCGTGGGTGCTCCTGCTGGTGAGAGAGGAATCGCGGGCCCGGCCGGGCGGGTTGCCCTCCGCCTACGGCCGGGGTCGGGCCGGCTGGCGGCCCGACGTGTCGGAGGGGGTTGCCCTCCCCCTCCGACACCATTAATTAAACCATGTTTTGGGGTGTGGGGCAAGCATCCCGGCCGGGGATGTCGAGTGCGGCGCGGTCGCGCAGGAACGCGGCGAACAGGGCGGCGGTGTAGCTGTCGGCGGTGCCGTACGTGCGGCGGCAGTCCAGTGCGCCGATGCGCTCGCCACGGTGGCGGACGGGGAACGGCTGGCCGGGGGCCGGGATGGCGAGCGCGTACAGTCCGCGCGGGGTGTCCACGCGCAGGACGACGGCGGCGGCCTGGTGGTCGTAGGCGGCAGACCAGCGGGCGGGGCCGATGCCGAACTCCGCGAGTCCGCCCGCGATGGCGCGGGCCTGCATGATGTCGGCGGTGGTGCCGGGGTCGGGCTCGGCGGGGGCGGGGACGCATCCGCAACCGTGGTCGTCGGCGTGGGTCTCGAACAGAGCTGTACGGGTCACTGTGGGGCTCCTGGGGGTGCCGGGGGCGAGCGGTTCCCGCCCCCGGCGTCGGGCGGCTGAGGTGGTTAGGCGGCGGCTTCGTCGTCGCTGGCCGGGTCGTCGGCTTCCTCGGCCTCCGGCTCGCCCGCCTCCTCGTCGGCGCCGGGCTCCTGCTTGGCCTCCGACTCGCTGCCGGACGTGATCGCGGCGCGGGGCTTCTTCTTCGACGGGTCGTAGGGCTCCTCGTCCACGACCGACTGCTCAATGGGTGTGAGCGGGTACCCGAGGGACGCGAGCACCTGGAACCACCGGCCTGTGGGCTTCCGCGTCCACGGGGCGTGCTGGCTGTCCGTCCGCCACGCCGACCGGTTCGCGCACTTCTCCCGGACGGCGGCAATGGCGGCGAACTGGAGCTGAGGGGCCCGGCGCGGGTCCTTGGCGACGTGCCCGGCAAAGCTGCTCCGGTCCTTCGCCTGCTCGGCGTTCAGCCCCAGGAATCCGGCCAGAATTTCCGTGGTGCCCTCCTTGTTCAGGTCGTCGGAGATACCCCAACTTCCGTTCAGCAGAGCGTTATTAACGTGCCCGATCAGAGTGTTGGTGGTGTTCTTCGGGAGGTTGCGCCGCTTGATCAGGTCCGTAATCCACTTCCGGCGCAGGGCCTCGGCCGCGTCCCAGTCGATGTTCCCCTTCTTGACGGCGGCGCGGGCGGCGCGCTCGGCCTCCTTGTCGGCGGTGGTCATCGTGCCACCGCTGGCGCTGGCACCCTCGGGCACCGTGTGCCCGTACAGGCCGGGGGCGGAGCAGTAAGGCTCGTACCGGTCCCCCCGCCGCTCATCGAACACCCAGACAAGCCCCTTGCACTCGGCGTGCTCCTCGGTGCTGATGCCGCGCAGTCGCCACACGGGTATAGCCCGCTCGGACAGCTCCTCGGCGTCCCTGATCTTCTGCCCGGCCGTCTCCAGCTCCGCGCGGTGCGCCTCCGCCTTGTTCCGCTTGTCGCGCTTGGTCCGCTCGATGGCGATGGCCCAGTCAACGTCTCCCTCGTCGGCTTCGTCCTCGGCGGCGGCCTCGGTGATCGCGGCGAGTGCTTCGGCGTCGTCGGCGAACTCCGAGAGCGCGGCCAGGTGCTCGAAAGTCCACTCGTATCTGCCCGCGCCGCTGACGGCGGCACTCAGCTTCTCGTCAGACCGGACCTTGACCAGCGTCTTGACGTCCTTCTGTCGAACGCCTGCGGCCTTGGCGATGCGGCCGACCTGCGCGCCCGCCTCGGCGGCGCTGAACATGGCCTGGTTCATCTCGGACGTGGTGAGGCTCTTACGGTGCTGGGCGGTCGTGATCATGTCGAGGAACTGCCCGGCCGCGTCGCGGTCGTCGTCCTCCCACTCGTACGGCAGGTGGGTAAGCCCCGCGTCCGTCGCTGCGTGGTAGCGACGGTTTCCGTCGTTGACCTGGAGGACTCCGCCGTCGAGCCGCTGGATCTTGACGGGGATGCGGCACCCCTCGGTGCGGAGTGAGTCCACGAACGGCGCGTTGAGGTCGAGATCTTCACGGGCGTTCTTCGGGTGCGGGGTGAGCGCGTCGATCCGGATGACGGGGCGGGGCGTGACCGGCACGGTCTCCAGCCCTGCGGCGACGGCGGCGGCCAGCCGCTGGAACCCGTCGATGACCTGCGGCACGTCGCCGTGGGTGCGGACGACATACAGCGGCTCCACCACGCCGTTGTCCCTCACGTCGGCCAGCAGATCGGCCGGGGCCTCGATGTCGCGGACGTTGCCGGGGTGCGCGGCGAGTTCGGCGACCGTGAGGGTCGGCCACGGGGCGGGGGCAGTCTGGACGCCGGCCTGGGTCTTGGTGTTCGTCATCGGTCCTTCTTCTTCCTGGTGAGAGTTCTTCGGGCCGTTCGGCCCGGTGCCGGTCGGGGGGTTGCCCTCCCCCTTCCGGCACCATTAATTAAACCATGTTCTTAAGAGTGGGGCAACCGGAGATGTTGTGATCGCCGTCACTCGGGTGCAGGGCGGCGGTGGCGCGGATCATCGCGGCGGCCTCGGCGGTGGTCCGCTCGGGCCCGTCCCCCCAGCACCACAGGAGGGTGCGCCGGTAGGCGTCCTCGGTGAGCTTCAGCTTTCGCCACCGGACGCCGGACACGGGGCGGCCGTTGATGTGGTTGCTGAGCACCACAAGGGAGTCGAACAGGGCGCGTTGGAAGATGTCCCACGGTTCACCGCTCACGGACCAGCGGGGCCGGACGGAGCGCACGCCGCGTTCCCACGCGTGCAGCACGGTGCACGGGGCGGTGTCGCCCATCCGGCCAGGCTGCCAGAGGTGGTCACCCTGGTAGAGGCCGACGCGTTCGATGTGGTCGGCGGCGGCCGTGAGGATGCGGGCGGGGGTGGCGTGCGGCTTCCGGGACGGCATCGCTTTCTCCTGGCGGTGGTTGGTGACGGTCACGCGGTGCTGCGCTGGGCGGACTTGGCCGTGATCGTGCACTCGACGCAGGCAGCACGGATAGTCTTCATTTGATGTACTGGGGCACCGAAGGTCGCAGTGTCCGGGAAAAACGCAACAGGAGGTCAGATATGGATGAAGAACTGGTGACCCTAGAGGGGACGGTCCTGGAAACCCTTTATGGCGCTCAGTTCCGGGTGAAGTTGGAAGATGAGCGCCTCATTGTCGCCTTCCTCTCGAATGCGTTGCGACAGGTGAGGACCAGGGTTGTGAAGGGCGACCGTGTGCTGGTGGACACCTTGCCGGGCATTGAAAATGGGAAGATCACCAAGCGTCTGTAAGAGGCGTGGTCGGCACCCTCGCCTACATCGTCAGGCGAGGGGCCGCACAGATGATCGAGTAGGCAAGGGCGGCGGCTTCGCTGATCCGGCCGGTGCCGGGCTCCTTCGGCGTCACGGCGGCCCACGTATGGGGAAAGCTGTAGGTCTGGAAGTAGTGGCGGCCGTTCTCGTCGGTCTTGTGGAATCGGGCCCATTCCATGTACATGCGTGGCTCCTCGGCGCTTCGAGCGGGGGGCCGGGGCGGCGGGCTGCCGCCCCGGCCGGGATGGGCGGTCAGGCTGCGAGCGCTCCGGCGGTCTGGGCACCGATGCGGCGGGTGCCTCCGATGTCGGCGCGGTTGCCTGCGGCGGCACCGTCGCCGTATCCGCTGCCGCTGTACGAGCCGCGCGAGTGCCGGACGTGCGGGTGCTCCTTGCGGTAGGCGGCCTCCACCATCGCGTCGCGGTCGGCCAGCACGAGTTCACCGCTGCGGCCTGTGGCCGACGTTTCCCCGCTGGCGGCGGCGCGGGCGGCCTGCTCGATCGCCTTGAGCCGTTCTATGACGCGCTCGATGAACCCGATGGTCCACGAGTTGCGCCAGGCTCGCGCACTGCGGACGCCGTACGGGACAACCTGCGCGTTGAGCCCGCCGAGCATCTGGATCAGGAGAGAGGTGTAAAGGACTTCGGCGCGCTGGATGTCGGACTCGTGGCCGACGATGTGAACGCGGCGCACGTTGCCCCGCACGCCCATGTGCACGGCCTTGCAGCCGACGTTCTGAGCGATGAAGCAGATGAGGCGGACGCGGGACATGGACCACGGGTTGGGGAGGTCGATGTATCGCGCGGTGACCGCGTCCCGCGACGGCTGGCCGTCGCTCAGCATGGCCTCTTCGACGCCGTACTTCGCCATCATTTCGAACGCCCGCTTCTGGGCCAACTCCGCCTCCGACTCCGGCGTACGGGGGTCCTCCGCCGTGGCGAGCAGGGCGCGGATGGTGTCGAGCTTTCCGGGGGCCTTCGTGTTGCTCACGTTCGTTCTCCTGGTGAGAGAGGTTGTCGGCGGCCGGTCGGCCTGCCGTGTGCCGGTCGGGGGTTGCCCTCCCCTTCCGACATCACTAATTAAACCATGTTCTAGGGGTTGGGTCAACCCGGATAAGGGCTCTGACCTGGCCTTTTCTCACACCCCACGGCCCGCACCCGCCCGGCCGGGCCCGGCCACAACGGGCCTGGGCGGGGTTCCCTCCTCGGTCGGACAGCTCCGCCGTACCAGGGTTCCGGGCGCGGTGTCCTGGCTCGCGTAGCGACCGCGTAGCGGCTCGGCCTGGACGCCGTGTCCGGGTTCCTGGTACGCCCCTTGGGGTGTCCGGCCGAGGAGGGAACCCCGCCTTCACCCGCACCACAACGCTCCCGCACCCGACCAACCAGCCCCCACCCCCTCCGAGGAGGACCCGCCGGAGGCTGCCTTTCGCTCTGGCCGGCACCCAACGAACTCGTGGTTCGAGATGTCCGCGGACCTATGCCTACGGTGCGCGCGACGAGCAGTATTTTCGAACAGAACTGGGGGCACGGGTGAGCACGAATTCGGCAGGACCGGTGAGCGCGTCGGAGCTGCGGCGGCGAGTTCGCGCTGCTGAAGCAGTGAAGGCGAAGACGCGGGAGATGGCCGCCGAGCACGCGCTGACCGCGCGTGAGGCTGCGGTGAAGGCGGCCAAGGCGAGGGAGGAAGCCGACGTCACGGCACGGGAGGCTGCTGCTGTAGTCCTGCGGCTGTTCGACAACGACGCCGAGTTGGTCTCGGAACTGCTGGGCGTCCCGGCGGAGGAGCTGGAACGCGAGGCGAAGCCTGTTACCGCCGCTCGGGCGAAGGAGCTCATCGAATCGCTGCGAGCTCGCGCCGAGCGGCCCCGCACTACCCGCACCCGTAAGCCTCGGGCGGATGCGGCAGACGCGGCTTCCTCGACATCAGGCACCCCGGCCCCGGGCGTCACCGCGGACGGCAGCCGGGCTGATGCCGCCTAAGAACGACATCGGGCCCGGACTCTTCCCGCTCGCGGCGGTGAACGGGTCCGGGCCCGTTCACGTTGACGAGCAACCTTCCCTCATCGGTGAGCCAACGCCCGTCCGTATACCGGCCATTGAGTGGATGTCCTGGCTGGCCAACGAGTCCGTTCGGGCCCGGTACTGGGCAAAGGTCTACCGAACCTCGTCAACCGAGGACTGCTGGTTCTTCTTCGGCGGGATCTCCAGCACCGGCCACGCCAGCTTCAGGGCGGCGTCGCGGCCGGGCAGGACGCGACGCGGCACGGTGCCGGGCCACCTCTACGGGTACCAGCTCGCGCACGGTGTCATCCCTCGGCTCGGCTGGGGTACCGACAGCCCGACCGTCTGCCACACCTGCGACAACCACTCCTGCCAGCAGCCGACGCATCTGCGACTGGGGACAGCGGCGGAGAACCGGGCCGAATGGCTGGCCCGCCGCAAAGACCCGGGTAGCCCCCTCGCAGACCTTCGCGGCCCGGCCGGACGCTCCCGCGCCATAGGTGCCGCTATCCGGGCCGGCCGGAACGGCGGGGAGTCCGAAGCGGAGATCGCAGCACGCGTTCGTGCGGCGATTGCGGCGGGCCGTCCCCTCAGCCTCTGGTGACGACTGATCACCACCAACCGATCCACCTTCGGAGAGAACGTGACACCCGCTGGACCACACCGCGCCCTCGTGTACGTGCTGAACGGGCGCTGGCGCCTGATCGTGGCACCGCTTGCCTCAGAGGAACGGGAGGTCCGTATCGAGGACCCCAACCCTGTGCGGCAACTCGTCGTCCGTGATCTGGGGCCGGCGGACTCGGGCTTCGCCCCCGCGTCGTTTGGACATCGTCTGATCGAGAACGGGTTCATCATCGGCCCCGCCGAGCGGGCAAAGCCTGACACCGTCAACGGCTGGTCGCGTACCGACGTACCCGACCGGTGGCAGACGGTCTGCTACCCAACCTCGGAGGTCGTGGGCTGAGCCCACGAGCGGTTCCCCGCTGCGAAGCACGTACGACTTCGGCCCGCTCCCCGATGGGGAGCGGGCCGAAGTCACGTGAAGAAGGACACACTCCTTCGAGGGGCGGGGGGACCTGGCGCGTCAAGCCTCGGTGCTCGTGAGGTCGGCCTCCGGGTGCTTGGCGCACACCTCTAGAGCCTCCATCCGGGCCTGCTCGAAGGCTCGGACGACGGCCGACTTGTTGATTCCCCGAGCGTGCGCCTCTGTGTTGCCGTCGGGGCGGAACTCGGTCCGGAACTCTGCGGCCCGCGTGGTAAAGCCATCGTGCTCGAACTCCCACGTCCACCGGCTACTCACCGGAAGCGGCTCGTACGTCAGGGTGCCGTCGGCCTCGTACGAGGCCAAGGCGTAGTGCACGAACTGTCGCTCCGGCATCCGTGACCAGACGGAGCCGCCGCCGATCCACCGCTCGCGCTCCTCTGGGCCGAGGGCTCCGCGGCGGGCGATCTTCTCCTCTGGCCAACCGTCTGCCCGCATAGTCGCGATCTCTTCCTCGTGGTCGTCATTCCATTGGTCGGCGACGTCCTGTGCGTGCTCGCGGTCCGCGAACGGCACCTCCCGGCCCCCCAGCGTGACGACAAAGACTGGGTCGTTCTCGTGCTCTGCATCGTCCCGCGGCACGTCGCTGGCGTCCTTCCAGGTTTCCTGGGCCAGTCCGGAGAGCTGTCGGGGGACGTGGGGAAGGCCGTCGGTGGTGGCGGCCAAGCCGGAGTGCTCCAGGAAGCCGGGCAGCGGGGCTGTGGGGTCCATAGCCCATTCGATGGCGGCCATGACCTCGTCGTCCAAGGCGTCCAGGAGGTGGCCGTAGCGGTCCACGGTCGTGGTGATGGACTCGTGGCCAAGCCGTCCCTGGATGGCCGGCAGGGGAACCTTCGCTGCGATCAGCCACGATGCGTGGGAGTGACGGAGGTCGTGGATACGCGGTCGCTTGATCAGGCCGTACTTCTCCGCGGCCAGCTCGATCGCGGGTATCCAGCGCAGGCGTCGGAAGGTACCGGGGTCCCACTTGCCACCTTCGGGGCCGGTGAAGATCAGATCGTTGGGAGCCAGGCCCTTGGCACGACGCCGAAGCATCCGGTCGAGCTTGTGCGTGATGACCACGGTGCGGCGCGACTTCCGGGTTTTCGGGGGGCCGAGGATGGACTTGCCGTCCTCGTCCTTCTTCCAGGCCCTCTGCACGCGGATAGCCGGACGCCCGTTGCGCCGCCGGAGGTCTCGCGGCTGAAGCGCAGTGGCCTCGCCCCACCGGAAGCCGGTCTCCGCGATGGTCTCGCCAAGGTCCTTGGCGTCGTCGCGAAGGCACTCGTAGATCCAGGCCCATTCCTCGCGTTCGAGGAAGACCATCTCCTCTTCGTCCTCGGCTCCATCGAGCCGGGGCAGACGGGTCTTCGCGCACGGGTTGGACGCCCGCAGTGACGGTTCTGCATCGACGGCGGACTGCATGATCGCGCTGAGGAGACCGTGCTTGTTCTGGACAGTCTTCGGCGCATAGGCGGTCCGGGGCTTCCGGTCGCGGGGGTCGAGCGGAGCGAGGCGTCCGGCTTCGAGGTCGTTGACCCAGTCCTGGACCATCGCCCGGACAACGCTGCCCTCACCGTCCTCCACGGAATACGGGCCGAACCAGGGAGCCATGTTCTCCCTGATCTCCTTCTTGTACTTACTCCGTGTGTCGCCCTGAATACCGGTGAGGCGATCGACGTAGGCGAGCGCGAAGGGCTCGAACATCGTGTCCGCACGTCGCCGGTCCGCAACAAAACCGTGACCTCGGGTCCACCCCGGCGGCCACTGCTGACCGTGGCCGTTCACCAGATCACGGAAGCGCTCGGCGGCTGTCTCGTCCTCGAAAACCTCGGACTCCTGTTTGCCGCCACGGGCACCGCCGGCCCTCCACATGACCGTGAAGCTGGCCGTTCCGTCGCGCTTGTCCCGTTTCTTGATGTACGCCATGTGGGGCACCGTAAATCAGATCGGTGCTGACACGGTGCTGACGTTATGAACACAGAGAGGTCCCCTGACCTGCGTTTCCGCAGGTCAGGGGACCTCTACTGATGTGGAGCCTAGGAGATTCGAACTCCTGACATCTGCCTTGCAAAGGCAGCGCTCTACCAACTGAGCTAAGGCCCCGAAAAAGGGTGCCCACGACCGAGCGGAACAGCACTCGGCCACCGACGCACACCAGAGTACCGGGTGATCCCCACAATCCTGCAAACAGATTGGGGCTCCCCGTGCGCGACCACTCTCCGTAAGATGCACCGCGAGGTTCGCAGCAGCGAAGGGGAGACGCAGATGGACGCAGCACAGCAGGAAGCAGCGGCAAGAGCCAGAGAGCTCCAACGCAGTTGGTACGGGGAGCCGCTGGGGGCGCTCTTCCGTCGGCTCATCGACGACCTGGGCCTCAATCAGGCCAGGCTCGCCGCCGTACTCGGCCTGTCGGCGCCCATGCTGTCGCAGCTGATGAGCGGTCAGCGGGCCAAGATCGGCAATCCGGCTGTCGTCCAGCGCGTCCAGGCCCTCCAGGAACTCGCAGGCCTGGTCGCCGACGGCAGTGTCAGCGCGGGGGAGGCCACGGACCGGATGGAAGAGATCAAGAAGTCGCAGGGCGGCTCGGTGCTCAGCGCCACCGGCCAGACCGCGTCCAGCTCGGGCGCGCCGACGGTACGCCGCGTGGTGCGTGAGATCCAGTCGCTGCTGCGCTCGGTGGCGGGGGCCGGGGACATCATCCACGCCGCGGATTCGCTCGCCGCCGACCACCCGGAACTGGCAGAGTTCCTACGGGTGTACGGCGCGGGGCGCACCGCGGAGGCGGTCGCCCACTACGAGGCACACCAGAGCTGACGGGACGCCGACAGCGACACGAAGCGGACCGGGGAGCGGGCGCAGCGCAATGGGTGAGATATTCGCGGGTCGGTACGAGCTGGTCGATCCGATCGGCCGGGGCGGCATGGGCGCGGTCTGGCGGTCCTGGGACCACCGGCGGGGCCGTTACGTCGCCGCCAAGGTGCTCCAGCAGAGCGACGCCCACACCCTGCTGCGCTTCGTTCGGGAGCAGGCGCTGCGCATCGACCATCCGCACGTCCTGGCACCCGCCAGCTGGGCGGCGGACGACGACAAGGTGCTGTTCACGATGGACCTGGTGAGCGGCGGCTCGCTCGCCCATGTCATCGGGGACTACGGCCCACTCCCACCCCGCTTCGTCTGTACCCTCCTCGACCAGCTGCTCGCCGGTCTCGCCGCGGTGCACGCGGAAGGTGTCGTGCACCGCGACATCAAGCCGGCCAACATCCTGATGGAGGCCACCGGAACCGGCCGCCCGCACCTGCGGCTCTCCGACTTCGGCATCTCCATGCGCAAGGGCGAACCCCGTCTGACCGAAACCGACTACGTCGTCGGGACGCCGGGGTACTTCGCGCCGGAACAGATGATGGGCGCCGAACCGGACTTCCCCGCCGACCTGTTCGCGGTCGGCCTGGTGGCCCTCTATCTCCTGCAGGGCCAGAAGCCGGACTCCAAAGCCCTGATCGAACACTTCGCCGCGCACGGGACGCCGAGCTCCCCCCAGGGCATTCCGGAGCCGTTGTGGCAGGTCGTGGCGGGGATGCTGCAACCGGACCCGCAGGCCCGGTTCCGTACGGCCACGGGCGCCCGCAAGGCACTCACCGCGGCGGCCGAGATGCTGCCGGACGCCGACCCCTCGGACGACCCGGTCGAGGTCTTCGACCAGATCGGCCCCCTCCCCCACGGCTTCGGCCCCAACGGTCCGGCCGCCAGGGGCGGGGCGAACGGTCCGGTCGGCAAGGGCGGCCAGGGAGACCACATCCGTTCGGGCGGCCGAGAGCCCTCCACGCCGGCTGCCGACCCCCGCCAGCCCCCCTCCCACACCCCGCCGCAAACCGCGTCCCCCTCGCAGGAGCAGGCCCCCCATCCCGCGCAGGCCCTGAGTCCCTCACCTTCGCAGGCCCAGGCTCAGCCCGAGACGCCGTGGCCCTCGCAGGCGCAGCCCCCAACCCCGTGGCCGTCACAGGCGCACGCCTCGGGGCAGCCGCAGGGGCCGATGCCCACTCCGTCCCCGGCGCCGGCCCAGTCCCCCTCTCCGGGCGGCCTCGCCCACGCCGACGGAACACCGTCCCCCGCCGCGACTTCCCCCACCCCGTCCATGTCGCAGACGGGGAGCTTCCACCTCGCCCCGCCGCCTCAGGGCTCGCCCCACGCCTTCCAGGCGCCGCCTGCCGCGTTTGTCGGCAGCCCATCTCCGACGGCAGGCGGCGCGCCCCCGGCCGCCGTACCGGCTCACGCGGCCGCCCCCCATCCCGGCGCGCCGGTGGATCTCTCCCGGTCGCCCACCGGCGCGGTCGGCCAACAGCCGCTGCCCACACGCGCCTACACCGCTCCGTCCCCCCTGGGTCACGCCCCCGCGCACCCGGCTCCGCACGACGCGCGCTTGGCGCAGCAGGGCCCGGTCACGGGCTTCCCCCAGCCGGCACCGGCCGCCGTCCCGCCGGCACCGTCCCCCGCCCGGCCAACGGCAGCACGCAGACCGGGACCGCCCCCGAAGGTGACGGTCCCGGTGCTCGTGCTCGCCCTGATCTGTTTCGCCGTGGGCATCTGGGCCCTGACCCAGACCTGAGCCGCTCCCCGGGGCCGCGCTCACGGCCCCCGGGGAGCGGGCCCACGTCCCTGGCCTCCGGGGCTCGCGGGCGTGCGCGCTACCAGGCCGAGGGCGGCCCGTACTCTTGAGTCTGACGCTGCTCCGGCGCGGAAGGCCGCCCATCCGCCGCCCGCCGCCGTGCCACCAGCGTCCACACCCCGAGACCGAGAACGAGCACGGTACCCGCACCGATCCCGGCCGCCGCGAGGGTCTTCATCGCGCCGCTCTGCTTCGCCTGCGGCCCGCTCTGTCCGTTGGCCGCCGCCTCCTGGTCGCCTTCGGAGACCTTGAAGTCCGAGGTGGTCCCCGCGTAGTCGGGCCCGGTCTGCTTGGCTGCCCCCTTCACGGTGACCCGCAGCGTCACCCCGTACGCGGTGTTCCCGAAGATCTGGCCCACCTGGGGGCTCAGCGTGAGCCGCAGGTAGTACCAGCCCGCCAGCTGCATGTCCTTCTCACCGCTGCTGGAGTCGAAGCGGTTCTCGTAGGTCACCGGCGGCAGCGGGTCCATCGCAGCCGTCTTCTGCTTTCCGTCGTAGGAGACCGAGTCCCCGCTCTGCACGAATCCGCGCGCCGGGTTGTAGAGGGTGTAGGCCAGTGCGCTGCCGACGAACCCGGTCTTGTCGCCGGTGGCGCTGTGCAGGTCGACGTCGGAGAAGATCTGCTGCCCCCAGTCGACGGGCACCCGGTAGAAGCGGGACTCCCCGGACTTGATCTCGTCGGTCCATTCGCCGGTAGTCAGCCCGGTGGCGTCGTTGAAGCCGGTGCCGCCGGCGCGCTTCCGCGGGCCGCCCGCAGGCGGTGCGGGGGAGGTGCTGGGCCAGACCGACGGCGCCGCCGTCGGCCCGGCGCTCTTCAGTCCCGGCTCCGACTGGTAGCGGATCTCCAGGTCCCAGTCCTCGGGTGTGGAGGTCGCCGCGGTGTCCCGCTCGACGAGCACGTAGTACGTACCGGCCTCCTGGCAATTGCTCGCGCCCTGCTCGATCAGCCGCGCCCCGTAGGTGCTGAGCGGGCGCGGGTACTCCGCCGACCCGAAGGCCACATCGTCGCCGGAGTCGCAGGAACTGCTGTCCCGGTCCAGCACGGACACCTTGATCTCGTCCCCCAGCCCGACCTTGGTCCCCAGCTTCGGCACGGCGACGGCCGACACATAGGCGTTGGTCCTGGCGTCGAGGTCCAGCCGGTAGTACTGCTTGCCCTTCGGTTTGATGCTGTCCTTGTACGTGGCCCCGGCCGACAGCGCAGGCGCGTCCGCCGTGCTCGCCGCCCCTTTGACGGGCTTGGCCGCCGTGTCGAAGACGTAGGGGCTGGGCGTGCCTGCGGCCAGTGCCTGTCCCGGCAGTGCCGCCACCGCGCAGAACGCCGCCGTCCCCGCAAGTGCCTCCCGGAGCCCCCGCCGTCGCCGGATTCCCCGGACCTTCATGCGCTGCCTGATCACGCGCCACCCCTTGTCGTGTTTCCGGCCGTCCGGTGCCGCACCGCGAAGAGCACGATCCCGGCGATCACCACGATCGCCCCGCCCGCCACCGCGGCCGTCGCGGTGCCGGTCCATCCTGCCCCGCCCGGCACGGTGCCGTCCGCCGGGGTGACCGCATCCGCGCTCTTCGCCGGGCGCTGCCCCTGCACGAGGGGCGCGTCGTGCAGGGGACCGGATCGCTGGTCACCGAGCACGGCCACCCGCAGCACGATTCCGAGCCCCGGTGCGGTCGCGCGCGTGGTCCCGCCCCTCACCTGCCGCCCCTCGAAGCAGTAGCCGTCCGCCGAGAGTCGGGCGGCACGCTGGAGCTGTCGGGCGAGGACCTTCGCGTCCGGGGCGTCGTAGTAACGCCCGTTGCCCGCCGCCGCGATGCACTCCAGCTGTTTGCGCGGCCCGCCCTTCACCTGGAATCCGATGGTGTCGATCCGCACGTCCACCCCGCTGCGGCCGAGTCGCTTGGCCACCTCGCGGGGCTGCGGCGTACCGCAGTTGTCCTCGCCGTCGGAGATCAGCAGCACGCTGCGCCGGCCCGCCGCACCGCCGGAAGGCAGGGGAAGGCCCTGTGCGACCTTCTGACGGGAGAGTTCGATGGGAATGTCCCCGCGGGCCGCACGCCACTCACAGCGCGCTCCAAGGCCGCACGATCGAGCGCCTGTACGGGGCTGTACGAGCCGAGTGTCGATACACCCCCGGGGCTGGTCCGCGCCGTACATCCGCAGCCCGGCCGAATAGTCGTCCGGCAATCCGTCCGCCACCGTGGACGCCGCCGCACGCGCCGGCTCCCTGCGCGTACGTCCGGAACCGTCGTGGTCCCCCATGGAGCCGGAGGAGTCGCACTCCATCACCAACCCGCCCATGCCATCCGTTTCACGTGAAACATCGACCCCCCGCCGGTCGGATTCACGTGAAACATCGACCGCCTGCCGGTCCGTTTCACGTGAAACATCGACCGCCCCAGCAGCCGGAACCCTCGCCAGCACTCCCGACAAGGCCCCCCCACTGCCCGCACCCTTTTCCGCTGCCCCCGTCGGCACCGCGGGTCCCACCCACCCGGCGCACCCCGCATCCCCCCTGCACCAACTTTGCTCATGCAAGCTAGTGATTTGCGCAGGTGAACACAAAGGAGTGGTGTCACGGTCTCGCAGCAGCCCCCGCGCGCACCCGGCCCGGGACAGCGGCCGGAGGCGCCGCTCCGCACCCGGCCCCGTACACAGCACAGGGCCCCGGCCGCTCAATGCGGCCGGGGCCCTGCTGGTGACTACTGGAGCTCAGACACCCGAACCTGCGGGCACGGAGTCAGTCGCTTCCGTCCACAGATCCTGCTCGGCGCGATCCGCCTGGATCTGGCGGTACACGAGGAGCCCGCCAATGGCGGCCAGTGCGACCAGGAGAAGCTTCTTCACCGCGCTACCTCGTCTTTCCTTGACGTAGGAGACCTCTTGGCGGCCGACTATACACACCGACCGATACCGATCGGTGACCTACCGGCGGCTACAACTTCCAGACACACGAAAGCGGTTGGCCCGGACGAGAATTTCCTCGTCCGGGCCAACCGGTCACTGTGGGGCTAACAGGATTTGAACCTGTGGCCTCATCCTTATCAGGGATGCGCTCTAACCAACTGAGCTATAGCCCCGCCGCGCTCGCGCGCTGACTTCTGAAGATTAGCGCACGTGGGGGGCAGGGCCAAAATCGGTTCTCCGCCCCCCACCACGAGGCCCGCTCCGAGGCCCCCGAGGACTACTCGTCCTCGGCGAGCGTCAGCTCCACGCCGCCGACGAAACCGGCCGACAGGTTGTAGATGAAGGCACCCAGCGTCGCCAGTGCGGTCGCCAGCACCACGTCGATCACCGCGATCACCGAGGTGAAAATCAGCACCCGCGGCAGCGACAGGAACGACTGGAGGTCGAACCCGCTGCTCTCGCCGGAACCCGCCGTCGAGCTGGTCGCCTCGCTGATCGTGCCGCCGACCGTCGCGAAGACGCCCATGGCGTCCATGACCATCCACAGCACGGCCGCCGCGATCACCGTGCAGATGCCCAGCGCGATCGACAGCAGGAAGCTGACCTTCATCACCGACCACGGGTCGGCCTTGGCCACCCTCAGTCTGGCCTTGCGCGTACGCGGCGTCGTCCGCGCTCCTGTGCGGGGCCGGCGCACCGCACCGGCCTTGCCGACCTGGGCGCCGTCGTCGCCGGGCTGACCGCCGCGCCCGCCGCCCGGAGCAGCCCCGTCGCTCTGCGGCCCCGCAGGACCACCCTGGGCCCCCTGGTACGCCTGCGGCGGGTGGTACGGCTGGGACCCCGGTCCCTGGGCCGGCTGGTCCCTCTCACCGGGCAGCGGCCCGGCCGCGTACCCGTCGTAACTCTGCTGGGGCTGCGGCCCCCGGGTGTCCGTCACAGTTCCCCCCTGGGAGTCCGCGGCAGAGCCACGGGCACCGGGTGCTCCAGCTCCGGAAGATTTTCCTCCGGTGCCCGTGGCTCCACTCACGACCTACTCCTCGTGCTCCCCTGCCGAAGGCTCTGCGCCCTCGGCGACTTCGGCCGCGGCCGTGGCAGTGACCGCACCGTTCTCGTCGGTCTCCGGGCCGTCATCGACGCCGTCGACCTCCTCGGCCTCGCGGCCTGCCTCGGCGTTGCGCGCGATACCGACGACGGCATCCCGCTTGCCCAGGTTGATCAGTTGGACGCCCATGGTGTCACGGCCCGTCTCCCTGACTTCGTTGACTCGCGTACGGATCACACCACCGCCGAGAGTGATGGCGAGGATCTCATCCGTTGCCTCCACCACCAGCGCGCCGACGAGCGAACCGCGGTCCTCCACGATCTTGGCGGCCTTGATGCCCAAACCACCACGCCCCTGGACGCGGTACTCGTCCACGGGGGTGCGCTTGGCGTACCCGCCGTCGGTCGCGGTGAAGACGAAAGTACCGGGCCTGACGACATTCATCGAGAGCAGTTCGTCGCCCTCGCGGAAGCTCATGCCCTTCACGCCCGAGGTCGCCCGGCCCATCGGACGCAGCGCGTCGTCCGTCGCCGTGAACCGGATCGACTGGGCCTTCCTGCTGACCAGCAGCAGATCGTCCTCGGCCGACACCAGCTCGGCACCGATCAGCTCGTCGTCGCTGCCGTCCGCGGTCTCCCGCAGGTTGATCGCGATGACACCACCCGAACGGGGCGAGTCGTAGTCCTTGAGCGAGGTCTTCTTCACCAGACCGGCCTTGGTGGCCAGGATCAGGTACGGCGCCGCGTCGTAGTCCCGGATCGCGAGGATCTGGGCGATCTTCTCGTCCGGCTGGAACGCGAGCAGGTTCGCCACGTGCTGACCGCGCGCGTCCCGTCCGGCGTCCGGCAGCTCGTACGCCTTGGCCCGGTAGACCCGGCCCTTGTTGGTGAAGAACAGCAGCCAGTGGTGCGTCGTGGAGACGAAGAAGTGGTCGACGATGTCGTCCTGCTTCAGCTTCGTACCGCGCACGCCCTTGCCGCCGCGCTTCTGCGAGCGGTAGTCCTCGGTCTTCGTGCGCTTCACGTAGCCACCATTGGTGATGGTGACGACGATGTCCTCCTCGGCGATCAGGTCCTCCATGGACATGTCGCCGTCGAAGGGCACCAGCTGCGAACGCCGGTCGTCGCCGAACTTGTCGACGATGACGGCCAGTTCGTCACTGACGATGCCGCGCTGGCGCTCCGGGGAGGCCAGGATCTGGTTGTACTCGTTGATCTTGGACTGGAGCTCGTCGTGCTCCGCCACGATCTTCTGGCGCTCCAGGGCGGCCAGCCGGCGCAGCTGCATCTCCAGGATCGCGTTCGCCTGGATCTCGTCGATCGACAACAGGCCCATCAGGCCCTCACGCGCGATCTCGACCGTGTTGGACCGGCGGATCAGCGCGATGACCTCGTCGATCGCGTCCAGCGCCTTGAGCAGACCGCGCAGGATGTGCGCCCGCTCCTCCGCCTTGCGCAGCCGGAACTTCGTCCGCCGGACGATGACCTCGATCTGGTGCGTCACCCAGTGCCGGATGAACGCGTCCAGCGACAGCGTGCGCGGCACCCCGTCGACGAGCGCCAGCATGTTTGCGCTGAAGTTCGACTGCAGGTCGGTGTGCTTGTAGAGGTTGTTCAGCACGACCTTGGCGACGGCGTCGCGCTTGAGCACGACGACCAGACGCTGACCGGTCCGCGACGAGGTCTCGTCCCGGACGTCGGCGATGCCGCCGACCTTGCCGTCCTTCACCAGGTCGGCGATCTTCTGCGCGAGGTTGTCCGGGTTGGTCTGGTACGGGAGTTCCGTCACGACCAGGCACTGGCGGTTCTGGATCTCCTCGACCGCCACCACGGCGCGCATCGTGATCGAGCCGCGGCCCGTCCGGTACGCCTCCTCGATGCCCTTGCGGCCCACCACCAGTGCGCCGGTCGGGAAGTCGGGACCCTTGATGCGCTCCATCAGCGCGTCCAGGACCTCCTCCTGGGAGGCCTCCGGGTTCTCCAGGCACCACTGCGCACCGGCGGCGACCTCGCGCAGGTTGTGCGGCGGAATGTTGGTCGCCATACCGACCGCGATGCCCGACGAGCCGTTGACCAGCAGGTTCGGGAAGCGGGACGGCAGAACCGTCGGCTCCTGGTTACGGCCGTCGTAGTTGGCCGTGAAGTCGACGGTCTCCTCGTCGATGTCGCGGACCATCTCCATCGAGAGGTTCGCCATCTTGCACTCGGTGTAGCGCATGGCGGCCGCGGGGTCGTTGCCCGGGGAGCCGAAGTTGCCGTTGGACGCCACCAGCGGCATCCGCATCGACCACGGCTGCGCGAGGCGCACCAGCGCGTCGTAGATGGAGGAGTCGCCGTGCGGGTGGTACGTACCCATGACGTCACCGACGACGCGGGCGCACTTGTAGAAGCCCTTCTCGGGCCGGTAGCCACCGTCGTACATCGCGTACAGGACGCGGCGGTGCACGGGCTTCAGGCCGTCCCGCACGTCCGGCAGCGCACGCGCCACGATGACGGACATCGCGTAGTCGAGGTACGAGCGCTGCATCTCGGTCTCGAGCCCGACGGGCTCGATCCGTACGGTCAGATCCTCGGGAACAGGGGTCACAGGGGTGTTCTCGTCGGCCATTGCTGGTCAAAATCCTTTCGAAGCGGTCAGCGACGGACCGACTCAGATGTCGAGGAAGCGAACGTCCTTGGCGTTGCGCTGGATGAACGAGCGCCGCGCCTCGACGTCCTCGCCCATCAGCACCGAGAACAGGTCGTCGGCCTGGGCCGCGTCGTCCAGGGTGACCTGGCCGAGCACCCGGTGGTCGACGTCCATCGTGGTGATGCGCAGCTCCTCGGCATCCATCTCACCGAGACCCTTGAAGCGCTGGAGGTCGCCCTCCTTGATGCGCTTGCCCTGCTGCTCGCCGGCCTCCCGCAGCGCGTCGCGCTCACGGTCGGAGTAGGCGTACTCGACGTGGTCGCGGCTCCACTTGAGCTTGTACAGCGGCGGACGCGACAGGTAGACGTGCCCCGCCTCGACCAACGGCCGCATGAAGCGGAACAGGAACGTCAGGAGCAGCGTGTTGATGTGCTGACCGTCGACGTCGGCGTCCGCCATCAGGATGATCTTGTGATAGCGGAGCTTCTCGATGTCGAAGTCCTCGTGCACACCGGTACCGAAGGCGCTGATCAGCGCCTGGACCTCGGTGTTCTGGAGGATCTTGTCGATACGCGCCTTCTCGACGTTCAGGATCTTGCCGCGGATCGGCAGGATGGCCTGGTACATCGGGTTGCGGCCGGACTTCGCGCTGCCGCCGGCGGAGTCACCCTCGACGATGAAGATCTCGCACTTCGTCGGGTCGTTGGACTGGCAGTCGCTGAGCTTGCCCGGCAGCGACGCCGACTCCAGCAGGCCCTTGCGGCGGGTCAGATCGCGCGCCTTGCGGGCGGCGACACGGGCCGTGGCGGCCTGGATCGCCTTGCGGATGATGTCCGCGGCCTCGTTGGGGTTGCGGTCGAACCAGTCGTTGAGGTGCTCGTGCACGACCTTCTGCACGAAGGTCTTGGCCTCCGTGTTGCCGAGCTTGGTCTTGGTCTGCCCCTCGAACTGCGGCTCGCCCAGCTTGACCGAGATGATCGCCGTCAGGCCCTCGCGGATGTCCTCACCCGCGAGGTTGTCGTCCTTCTCGCGCAGGAACTTCTTCTCCCGCGCGTACCGGTTCACCAGACCGGTCATCGCCGCACGGAAGCCCTCCTCGTGCGTACCGCCCTCGTGCGTGTGGATCGTGTTCGCGAACGAGTACACGCCCTCGCTGTACTGCGAGTTCCACTGCATCGCGATCTCGACCGAGAGCATCCGCTCCCTGTCCTCGGCCTCGACGTCGATGACGGTCGGGTGGATGAGCTCACCCTTGCGCGAGTTCAGGTACTTCACGAAGTCGACGATGCCGCCCTCGTAGTGGTACGTGACCGTACGCAGCCGCTCGTCGTCGGCGACCTCCGCCGTGTCCGCACCGACGACTGCCTTCGCGGACTCCCGCTCGTCCGTGAGCGTGATGGTCAGTCCCTTGTTCAGGAACGCCATCTCCTGGAATCGCCGCGACAGCGTCTCGAAGGAGTACTCGGTGGACTCGAAGATGTCGGGGTCGGCCCAGAACGTGACCGAGGTGCCGGTCTCCGTGGTGGCCTCGTGCCGCTCCAGCGGCGCGGTCGGGGCGCCTGCCTTGTACTCCTGGGTCCAGCGGTAGCCGTCCGTCCTGATCTCGACGGCGAGCTTGTACGACAGCGCGTTCACGACGGAGACACCGACGCCGTGCAGACCGCCGGAGACCGCGTAACCGCCGCCGCCGAACTTGCCGCCCGCGTGCAGCACGGTGAGCACGACCTCGACGGCCGGCTTCTTCTCGACCGGGTGGATGCCCACCGGGATGCCGCGGCCGTTGTCGATGACACGCACGGCGCCGTCGGCCAGAATCGTGACGTCGATGGTGTCCGCGTGCCCGGCCAGCGCCTCGTCGACGGAGTTGTCGACGACCTCCTGCACCATGTGGTGCAGGCCGCGCTCACCGGTGGAGCCGATGTACATGCCGGGCCGCTTGCGTACCGCGTCCAGGCCCTCCAGGACCGTGATCGCGCTGGCGTCGTACGACGAGGTGACTTCGGCGGACGTGCCACCCGAGGTCACCCGCGCGGGTACGGCCGCGCCGCCCTCGCCGGCAATGGACGGACTGATCTCGTTGGGGTTGCCGGAATCGGCCACGAAGCGCCCTTTCTGGCACAGCACAGGCCCATCCCCTGCCTTTGGCTGGGGGGTTCCCCATCCCCAGGCAGGCAGGAGCGGCTGCGTCGTTCTGTGTGAGTCGACGTGCCCCGCGACATAAGCGGGGACTACTGACCAGTCTACCGGTAGCGCGGACATGAATGGGGGTTTGCCGGTACCTGAGTCCGCATGTGCCGCCCCGAACCGGGGCCGAACGACTCCCCATATCCGGGGTGGGGCTCCAGGCGGCTCACACCGGCCCTCAGCGCTTCGGGCTGTCAACCTCTTACTACGGTGAGGGACGCCTCACTCCCACCGCCCGGTTTCACGTGAAACATCACGGTCCCTGTTTCACGTGAAACATCGCAGAACCGGCCTACCCGTACGTATCGCCGGGCCCCTTGCTTCCCGGCGCCCGCAGCGGCCCGTACCGCCGCTGCGGCCCCGCGGGACCGTTCAATCTGATCTGCCGCACGGTGTCCCGCCCGAGCTCCCCATTGAGCCGCTTCAGCAGATTGGGCACCATCCACTTCAGCTGGGTCGCCCACGCCGTCGAATCGCACTGGACCACGAGGATCCGCTCGTCCTCGTCGTACTTCAGCGGCTCCGAGTGCTGCGCCACGTCCGGCCCCACGATCTCCTTCCAGCGCCCCATCACCCCGCTGACCGCGATGGGCATCTCCCAGCCCCGCTCGGTCTTCAGGCGGTCCAGCGCCACCCCCAGCTTCAGTGGGTCACGGCCGTCGGCCCCCGACCCCGAGCGCAGGCTGCCGCCCCGCCGGACCGTCCTCTTCTGCTGCGCCGCCGCACCCCGCGCCCGCGCCTGCTCCTTCGCGGCCGCCAGCGCCTGCCGGGCCAGGTCCACACCGGACGACTCCGGGACGCCGGGCGCGGACGCCCCGGGCGCCACCGCGCCGCCCTCCGGGATGTGCGGCTTCGGCTTCTCCTCGGCGCTCACAGCCGGGTCACCTCGCCCTCGGCCACTGCGAACCGCGTCCCCGCCAGCGCTCCGGGGACGTCGTCCTCGACTGCCGCCGTCACCAGCACCTGCTCACCCGGCGCCACCAGCTCCGCCAGCCGGGCCCGGCGCCGCGCGTCCAGCTCGGCAAACACGTCGTCCAGCACGAGGACCGGCTCATTGCCCTCGGCACGCAACAGGTCGTACGAAGCCAGCCGCAGCGCCAGCGCGTACGACCAGGACTCCCCGTGGCTCGCATAACCCTTCGCGGGCAACTGGCCCAGCTTCAGCACCAGTTCGTCGCGGTGCGGGCCGACCAGGGTCACCCCTCGCTCGATCTCCTGCTTGCGTGCCTCGGCGAGCGCCGCCATCAGCTGCCCGTACAGGTCCTCGCGCGAATGAGCCTCCCCGGGCGCCGAGTTGCGGTACTCCAGCGCCACCGGCCCGCCACCGGGGGCAAGTTGCTCGTAGGCCTTGTCTGTGAGCGGCTGCAGCGTGGCCACCAGGTCCAGGCGCTGGGCAAGAAGCTCGGCACCGGCCTTCGCCAGATGCTGGTCCCACACGTCGATGGTGGACATGTCCATGGAGCGGCCGCCGTGCCGCCGCGCCATCGCCGCGGACTTGAGGAGGGTGTTGCGCTGCTTGAGTACGCGCTCGTAGTCCGACCGCACCGCCGCCATCCGCGGCGAGCGTGCCGTCACCAGCTCGTCCAGGAACTTCCTGCGCTCACCCGGATCGCCCTTCACCAGGGCCAGGTCCTCGGGCGCGAACAGCACGGTCCGTACGATCCCCAGCACGTCGCGCGGCCTGACCTGCGACGACCTGTTGATCCTGGCCCGGTTGGCCCGGCCGGGGTTCAGCTCCAGCTCGACCAGCTGGGACCTTTCCCCCTGGGTGACAGCCGCGCGGATCACGGCCCGCTCGGCGCCCATCCGCACCAGCGGGGCGTCCGAGGACACCCGATGGCTGCCAAGGGTGGCGAGATAGCCGACCGCCTCGACGAGATTGGTCTTGCCCTGCCCGTTGGCCCCCACGAAAGCGGTGACGCCCGGGTCGAGAGGAACTTCGACCCGGGCGTACGAGCGGAAGTCGGCCAGCGACAGATGCGTGACGTGCATGGTGGTGCGCCGACCTTCTCCCGACTGCGCTTACTTCTTGCTGGACTCGACCGCGTGGCCACCGAACTGGTTGCGCAGTGCGGCGATCATCTTCATCTGCGGGGAGTCGTCCTGACGCGACGCGAACCGGGCGAACAGGGACGCGGTGATCGCGGGCAGCGGCACCGCATTGTCGATGGCGGCCTCGACGGTCCAGCGGCCCTCACCGGAGTCGGAGGCGTAGCCGCGCAGGCCCTCCAGGTGCTCGTCGTCGTCGAGCGCGTTGACGGCCAGGTCCAGCAGCCAGGAACGGATGACCGTGCCTTCCTGCCAGGAGCGGAAGACCTCGCGCACATCGGTGACGGAGTCGACCTTCTCCAGGAGCTCCCAGCCCTCGGCGTACGCCTGCATCATGGCGTACTCGATGCCGTTGTGGACCATCTTGGCGAAGTGACCGGCGCCGACCTTGCCCGCGTGGACAGAGCCGAACTCACCCTCCGGCTTGAGGGCGTCGAAGACCGGCTGGACCTTCGCCACGTCGTCGGCGTCGCCGCCGTACATCAGCGCGTAGCCGTTCTCCAGGCCCCAGACGCCACCGGAGACGCCGCAGTCGACGAAGCCGATGCCCTTGGCCTTCAGCTCCTCGGCGTGCTTCTCGTCGTCCGTCCAGCGCGAGTTCCCGCCGTCGACGACGACGTCGCCGGGGGAGAGCAGCTCGCCGAGCGCGTCGATCGTGGACTGGGTGGCGTCACCGGCCGGGACCATGACCCAGACGACGCGCGGGCCCTTGAGCTTGCCCACAAGCTCTTCCAGGCTGTGGACATCCGCGACGTCCTGGTTGCGGTCGTAACCGATGACGGTGTGGCCTGCGCGGCGGATGCGCTCGCGCATGTTGCCGCCCATCTTGCCGAGGCCGACGAGACCGAGCTCCATCAGAGATTCCTTTAGCTTCGAGGCGATTCGTACCCGGTCCGAGCCTACGCCCGGCGTGTGCGGACGGCCCGAGGGGCACGTGAGGCCCGGCGCCACCTGGGCTCCGGGCCTGCACGGCACTGCTGAGCGATCAGCCGGACAGACGCACCGGCATGATCAGGTACTTGTACGCGTCGTCCGCCTCTGCGTCCATGGCCGGGCGGCCGCTGAGCAGCGCCGGCTTGGTGGAGGTCGTGAAGGACAGCTGGGCGACCGGGGAGTCGATGGCGCTCAGGCCGTCCAGCAGGAACGTCGGGTTGAAGGCGATCGAGATGTCGTCGCCGTCGAGGTTGGCGTCGACGCGCTCCACAGCCTGTGCGTCGTCGCTGGAACCCGCCTCCAGGATCAGCACGCCCTGCTCGAAGGTCAGCCGGACCGGGGTGTTCCGCTCGGCGACCAGCGCCACGCGCTTGACGGCTTCGACGAACGGGGCGGTCTCGATGACGGCGACCGAGTTGAACTCGGTGGGGAAGAGCGTCCGGTACTTCGGCAGGTCGCCCTCGAGGAGGCGGGTCGTCGTACGGCGCCCGGCACCCTCGAAGCCAATGAGACCCTCACCGGCACCGGAGCCGGACAGCGCGATGGTGACGGTGTCACCGTTGGTCAGCGACTTGGCGGTGTCCAGGAGCGTCTTGGCGGGCACCAGGGCGACCGCGGACGCCTCCGGGTCCTCCGGCTTCCACAGGAACTCACGGACCGCGAAGCGATAGCGGTCGGTGGACGCCAGCGTCACCGTCTCGCCCTCGATCTCGATGCGCACACCGGTCAGCACCGGCAGCGTGTCGTCTCGGCCGGCGGCGATGGCCACCTGGGCTGCGGCGGACGCGAAGACCTCACCGGGAACGGTGCCGGTGGCGGTCGGCATCTGCGGCAGCGCCGGGTACTCCTCCACAGGCAGGGTGTGGAGTGTGAACCGCGAGGAGCCGCAGGCCACGGTCGCCCGTACACCGTCTGTGGAAATCTCCACCGGACGGTTGGGGAGCGCACGGCAGATGTCGGCGAGCAGCCGGCCGGACACCAGGACCGTGCCGTCCTCCTCGATCTCGGCGTCCACCGACACCCGGGCCGAGACCTCGTAGTCGAAGCCGGAGAGGCTCAGCGCGCCCTCCTCGGCCTTCAGCAGAAGGCCCGCGAGGACGGGCACCGGCGGACGGGCCGGGAGGCTGCGGGCCGTCCAGGCCACCGCCTCCGCGAGTACATCGCGCTCCACCCGGATCTTCACCGGAACCGCCTCCTGCTGTTGCTGGCTCGCCCTGCTGGCTTTTCTCGTCTGACGGGTGTCTCCCGGCCGTCGGCTGGGGAGGTTCACCGGGGACCAGTCTGACGCACGCCACCGACAGTCGGTGCGGCCGCGGGTCAAGTCGTGGCGAGAGGTCCGAGTGCGTGCCGGGCCGAGTTGTACACAGGGCCTTCTTCGATGCGGATTCCGGTCTCTCTCTCAGTGGGAGTAGTAGTAGGGCCTGTGGAAACGGTGGATAACCCCGTTTTCGCAGCTCAGACCCGCTTTTTTGTCCACCGCGCCTGTGGGCGGGACCGGTGGACAACCTGCCCTCTCTGTGGACGGGCGGAAGTTCTGCACACCCGATGCACAGGCAGGGGCCACTTCCCCACAGCTGCGTCCCCAGCTTTACCCACCTTTCCCACAGCCCAACCGACCCTCTTGGTGTGACGGCTTTCACTCGACCCGGTGAGAGGGGGTGTCGTGTTGCCGAACAGTGGACAGCGCTGGGGAAAAGCTGTGGGCAAGCAGGCAAAACCTGTGGGCTGCCGGTGGACAACCTCGCGGAGACCCTGTGGACGAAAAAACTGTCCACAGCCTGTGGATTACGGTTTGCCACAATTCCACAACCGGTTGACCTGGGGTGATGAACCCTCAGCAACCGCACCTGTGGACACGATCTGGACAACTTCACAGTCCCCAGGGTGTGGACGGGACATCGTCCCAGGATCTGTGGAGAACCGCAGCTCACGCGCCCAGATTCGAACGGCGACGGGCATCAACAGCCTTGGGACAACGGCCCGGAGCCCCTGAAGGAGCCGTCGACACCCCCGCTGCGAGCTCCACAGGACCCTGACAGCCCCTGGAAAACACCCGTGAAACGCCCCGGGAGCACGAGAAGGCGCCCGGGAGAATGTCTCTCCGGGCGCCTTCGCTGGGGTCTGCACGGGCGCAACGCCGCCGCTGTCAGCCGTTCTTGATGCGGTTGGTGAGCTCCGTGACCTGGTTGTAGATGGAGCGACGCTCGGCCATCAGGGCACGGATCTTGCGGTCCGCGTGCATCACCGTCGTATGGTCCCGGCCGCCGAACTGCGCGCCGATCTTCGGCAGCGACAGGTCCGTGAGCTCACGGCACAGGTACATCGCGATCTGCCGGGCCGTCACCAGCACACGGCTGCGCGACGATCCGCACAGGTCGTCCACCGTCAGACCGAAGTAGTCCGCGGTCGCCGACATGATGGCCGGCGCGGTGATCTCCGGAGCGGCGTCCTCGCCGCCGGGGATCAGGTCCTTGAGGACCTGCTCGGTAAGGCCCAGGTCCACCGGCTGCCGGTTCAGGCTCGCGAAGGCGGTGACCCGGATCAGCGCCCCCTCCAGCTCGCGGATGTTGCGCGAGATGCGGGAGGCGATGAATTCCAGTACCTCCGGGGGGGCGTTGAGCTGCTCCTGCACCGCCTTCTTGCGGAGAATCGCGATGCGGGTCTCCAGCTCGGGCGGCTGTACGTCGGTGGTCAGGCCCCACTCGAAGCGGTTGCGCAGCCGGTCCTCGAGGGTGACCAGCTGTTTGGGCGGCCGGTCGGAGGACAGCACGATCTGCTTGTTCGCGTTGTGCAGCGTATTGAAGGTGTGGAAGAACTCCTCCTGCGTCGACTCCTTGCTCGCCAGGAACTGGATGTCGTCGACGAGCAGGATGTCCACGTCGCGGTAGCGCTTGCGGAAGGCGTCGCCCTTGCCGTCGCGGATGGAGTTGATGAACTCGTTGGTGAACTCCTCCGAGCTCACGTACCGCACCCGGGTACCCGGGTAGAGGCTGCGCGCGTAGTGCCCGATGGCATGCAGCAGGTGCGTCTTCCCCAGCCCGGACTCCCCGTAGATGAACAGCGGGTTGTACGCCTTCGCCGGCGCCTCGGCCACGGCGACCGCCGCGGCGTGCGCGAATCGGTTCGACGAGCCGATGACGAAGGTGTCGAAGAGGTACTTGGGATTCAGCCGTGCGTGCGGCTCACCGGGCCCGGGGGCCGGAGCGGGCTGGGCGGCCAAGGGGCCCGGTGCGCCGCTGGAGGCCGGCAGTGCCGGACCGCCGCCGTGCCGCGGGCCCTGGTCCTGGCGCTCGGACCGCTCGCCGCGCTGCGACTCGTAAGACTGCTGGTCGTACGAGCGGTCCGGCAGCTGCGACCGGTAGTCGTGCTGCGGCGGGCGGGAGTAGGGGTCGCGCTCCTGGAAGCCGCCGAGCCGCTGCTGCTGCCAGCCGCCGTGGTCGTCCTGCCCACCGGGCCAGGCACCCGGCGCGGGGCGCGACTGCTGGCGGTACTCGGGGTAGGCGGGTCGGGCGGTGAGGCCGTCGTCCTGGGGGCGGTGCCCGTAGGAGTCGTACGAGTCGCGGCTGTCGCGGCCGTCCCGGCCGTCGCGGCCGTCCCGTGCGTCCCGCTGGGGCGGCCCGTCGTGCTGCTGGCCGTGCTGCCCTTGGTGCTGCTGCCCTTGGTGCTGCTGTCCCTGGTGCTGCTGTCCCTGGTAGGGGGACTGCTGCCGTGTGGGCGGGGCCTGCGGAGCAGGGGATTCGCCGACGGAGTCGTCGACCGTGATCGCGATGCGGATCGGGCGGCCGCATTCGTGGCTCAGGGCCTCACTGATGAGCGGTGCGAGCCGGCCCTCCAGGACCTGCTTGCTGTACTCGTTGGGCACGGCGAGCAGTGCGGTGTCGGCGACCAGCGCGAGGGGCTGACAGCGTTCGATCCACTGCTTGTCCTTGGCCTCGACGCCCTGCTGGCCCTCGCCGAGCAGATGCTCCAGCACATGCGGCCACACTGCGGCAAGATCGGCAGGTACGTCAGCCACAGGGCACGCTCTCTCACAGGTCCCACGAAGGTGTGGTTCTCGGGACGGGACGGGAAGTTCAGGCTGGACAGGAAGGGACACATCGGCTGCATGCCTACGAAAGCCTGAATCCAGATTGGGCCACGGTAGTCGCGGCAGCTCACACGGTTCAAGTTGTTGTCCACAGCCTGTGCACAGAGCGTCCCCGACAAGCCCCGGTTTGACCGGATGGCGTAGCCGCGCGTACCGTAACCAGGTCGAGTTGTCGATGGCTGCTGCCGCCTGCCTCCGATGGGCAAAGATCATGGTCAATGATCGTGAAGCGGTGCACTGAGAGCGTTGCGAGCTTCCTCGTGGGCGCACGGTGACAGCCAGGCGATGTCCCGCCACCCCCGATTCATTTCTGGAGCCCCCGAGTGAGCAAGCGCACCTTCCAGCCGAACAACCGTCGTCGTGCCAAGACCCACGGCTTCCGCCTGCGCATGCGTACCCGCGCCGGCCGCGCCATCCTGGCGAACCGCCGTGCCAAGGGCCGCACTGAGCTGTCCGCCTGATCCCGTAGGGATCATGACGTGCTGCCTACCGAGAATCGGCTGAGGCGGCGCGAGGACTTCGCCACCGCAGTACGACGAGGGCGCCGCGCAGGCCGCCCGCTTCTCGTCGTCCATCTACGCAGTAGCGGTGCAACGGACCCGCACGCGGCAGGGGAGAGCCTTCCCCCGACGCGTGCGGGTTTCGTCGTGAGCAAAGCCGTCGGCGTCGCTGTCGTACGCAATGCGGTGAAGCGGAGACTTCGCCACCTCATGCGCGACCGGATCGCCGAGCTGCCCCCCGGTAGCCTGGTGGTTGTACGGGCGCTGCCCGGAGCGGGTGACGCCGACCACGCACAGCTGGCCCGAGACCTGGACGCCGCACTGCAGCGGCTGCTGGGCGGGGCTCCCCATACCGAAGGTCGGGGGAGAGGCACGCGATGAAGTACCCGCTGCTGGCGCTCATCAAGCTGTACCAGTGGACCATCAGCCCCATGCTCGGGCCGGTCTGCCGGTACTACCCGTCGTGTTCCCACTACGGATTCACGGCCATCGACCGGCACGGTGCGGTGAAGGGCACTGCCCTCACCGCCTGGCGCATCCTGCGGTGCAACCCGTGGTCGCCCGGTGGTGTGGACCATGTCCCGCCACGTACCCGACGGCGGTGGCACGAAGCGCTGCGCGACGCGTGGCGCGGTAGCAAGGGCGAGAAGTCCGCCGATGGCGTGTCTTCTCGGGGATCGGCCCCCGACACCCCGAGCCCGGCCGCAGAGACCTCGCCCAATGCTCAAGGAGCCTGATTAGTGGACACGATTGCCAGTCTGTTCAGCTTCATCACCTGGCCCGTTTCCTGGGTCATCGTCCAGTTCCACAAGGTGTACGGCGCCATTTTCGGCCCTGACACGGGGTGGGCCTGGGGCCTGTCCATCGTGTCGCTGGTGGTGCTGATCCGTATCTGCCTGATCCCGCTCTTCGTGAAGCAGATCAAGTCGACGCGGAACATGCAGGTGCTCCAGCCGAAGATGAAGGCGATCCAGGAGCGCTACAAGAGCGACAAGCAGCGTCAGTCCGAAGAGATGATGAAGCTGTACAAGGAGACGGGTACCAACCCGCTCTCCTCGTGCCTTCCCATCCTGGCGCAGTCGCCCTTCTTCTTTGCCCTGTACCACGTGCTCTCGAGCATCGCCGACGGCAAGAAGGTCGGCGTCATCAACGACATGCTGCTGGAGAGCGCCCGCCAGGCGCACATCTTCGGCGCTCCGCTGGCCGCGAAGTTCACGGACAGCGCGTCCAAGATCGAAAGCCTCAACGCCTCGGCCACCTCGGTCAAGATCGTCACCGCGATCATGATCGTGATGATGTCTGCGTCGCAGTTCTACACGCAGCGCCAGCTCATGACGAAGAATGTCGACCTCACGGTCAAGACGCCGTTCATGCAGCAGCAGAAGATGATGATGTACATCTTCCCGGTGATGTTCATGGTGATGGGCATCAACTTCCCCGTGGGTGTGCTCGTCTACTGGCTGACCACCAACGTGTGGACCATGGGCCAGCAGATGTACGTCATCAACCAGAACCCGACGCCCGGCAGCAAGGCGCAGGACGCCTACCTGCAGCGTCTGCTGAAGACCACGGTGGCCAGCGGTGAGGTCAAGGCCCGCCGCAAGCGCAATGTCATCAAGGTGATCGTGGCCAAGGGCACCGACCGCAACGACGTCGAGCGCAAGTTCATCAACGGACTGGCCAAGGCCGGTCTGGCCGCCGAAGCGGACGGCACGGTCGTCAGGAGCACCACTGCCCTCGCCGAAGCGGAGGGTGGTGCCTCCGTCGCGAAGCGTCAGCAGCCCAAGCGCCAGACGAAGGCGAAGCGTCAGACCGCCACCGCACAGCAGAGCATGGCCAAGACGGCCGAGGACTCCGGCACCAAGACCTCCCTGGAGAAGAAGGACGGTCCGCAGGACGCCAAGCCCACGTCGGCAGCCAAGCCCGCCGGTTCCGCACGCCAAGCCAAGTCCGGGCAGCGCAAGGGCCCGCAGCGGCCCAAGCACCCGTCCAAGAAGTAAGAAGGAGTCCTCCCGTGACGGACACCACCACTTCCTCCGCGCCCGCCGAGGGCAACGACACCCTGACGCGCCTGGAGCAGGAGGGCGAGATCGCGGCCGACTACCTCGAGGGTCTGCTCGACATCGCCGACCTGGACGGTGACATCGACATGGATGTCGAAGCCGACCGGGCGGCCGTTTCGATCATCAGCGACTCCAGCGGCCGCGACCTGCAGAAGCTCGTGGGCCGTGACGGGGAGGTGCTCGAAGCGCTGCAGGAGCTGACCCGGCTGGCCGTGCACCGGGAGACCGGTGACCGCAGTCGGCTGATGCTGGACATCGCGGGGTTCCGGGCGAAGAAGCGCGAGGAGCTCGCGGAGATCGGTGCAAAGGCGGCCGACGAGGCCAAGAGCTCGGGTGCGCCGGTGAAGCTGGACCCGATGACGCCTTTCGAGCGGAAGGTCGTGCACGACGCGGTCGCCGCGGCGGGTCTGCGCAGCGAGTCCGAGGGCGAGGAGCCGGAGCGCTTCGTCGTCGTGCTTCCTGCCTGACCGGATCATTGCCCTTCGGCCCCGTCTGTTCGCAGGCGGGGCCGAATTTTGTCAGCCTGATAGTCAGCCACCACAGTGCGGTACGGAAGGACGGTCCCCGTGACGGAGGCAGCAGCGGAGCTTCCCCAGGCGCCGGAAGAGGCCCAGGCGGTATTCGGTGAGTTCTTCCCGCAAGCCGTTCGGTATGCCGAGTTGCTCGCGGACGCGGGTGTTGAGCGGGGGCTGATCGGCCCGCGCGAGGTGCCGCGCCTGTGGGAGCGGCACCTGCTGAACTGTGCTGTGCTCTCGGAAGTGGTGCCCCAGAACACCACCGTGTGCGACGTGGGGTCGGGTGCCGGCCTGCCCGGGATCCCACTTGCCCTGGCCCGCCCGGATCTGAAGATCACCTTGCTCGAGCCGCTGCTGCGGCGTACGAACTTCCTCCAGGAAGTCGTCGAGCTGCTGGGCCTGGATCACGTCACGGTCGTACGGGGCCGGGCCGAGGAGGTCATGGGGAAGGTCGAGCCCGTTCATGTGGTGACGGCACGGGCCGTGGCCCCGTTGGACCGGCTGGCCGGCTGGGGGGTTCCGCTGTTGCGGCCCTACGGCGAAATGCTCGCGCTCAAGGGTGACACCGCCGAGGAGGAGCTCAAGGGTGCGCGGGCCGCGCTCAGCAAGCTCGGTGTGGTGAAGACCGAGGTGCTCCAAGTCGGCGTGGGCGTGGTGGATCCGCTCTCCACGGTGGTGCGAGTGGAGGTCGGTGAGAGCCCGGGTGGAGTGCGTTTTGCCGCCAAACGGGCCAAGGCCGCGAGGACGGGCCGGGCCCGACGCCGCCGCTGACGACCCGTGCGCGGGTCGACCCCGGAACGTTCCTGAAGAACTCCACCGCCGAAGCCCTGTTGTCACGAGAACACCGCAGCCCCTGCCCCTGATGCTCCATACAAGCTGCCGCACAGGTGCGGCGCGGAGTGTCGGGGGCTTCGGCTGAGTCTGCGCATGCATCGTGTTTCACGTGAAACGTCGCTCGCTGCTGCAAGGAATCATCAGCCGGGGCCGTGCGGCCGCCCCACCGCACGGGTCAAGACCCGAAAGGACGAGGGGGTTGTCCACAAAGGCGGGTTCTTCCACAGGAGAGCGGGCCTCACTGGTTCATGACCCCCAAAGCGTGACAGGCTCTGAGCATTACGAGCCTGATGTCGAGGAGGGTGAATCCTTGCGGTCCGACGCCAACATCGCGGGACCGATGACCGATCCGGTCCCCGGCCCCCGTTCCGAAGCGGCGGGAGTCGATGTTTCACGTGAAACATCGCTCCTGCCTGAAGAGACCCCTATTGGTCGTGCTGCCCAACTGGCGGTAGAGGCCCTCGGCCGTGGCGACGAGGGCCTGCCGAGGCCTGAGCAGACGCGAGTGATGGTGGTCGCCAACCAGAAGGGAGGGGTGGGGAAGACGACCACGACGGTCAACCTCGCCGCCTCGCTCGCGCTTCACGGCGCACGGGTCCTGGTGATCGACCTCGACCCGCAGGGCAATGCCTCCACGGCGCTGGGAATCGACCATCACTCCGAAGTTCCCTCGATCTACGACGTTCTGATCGACAGCAAACCGCTGTCGGACGTGGTCCAGCCCGTCAGGGACGTCGAAGGCCTCTTCTGCGCCCCGGCCACCATCGATCTTGCCGGTGCGGAGATCGAATTGGTGTCCCTGGTGGCGCGGGAAAGCAGGCTTCAGCGGGCCATCCAGGCGTACGAGCAGCCGCTGGACTATGTCCTCATCGACTGCCCGCCGTCGCTCGGCCTGCTGACCGTCAACGCGATGGTCGCCGGTGAGGAAGTGCTGATCCCCATCCAGTGCGAGTACTACGCACTGGAGGGCCTCGGGCAGCTCCTGCGGAACGTGGAGCTGGTGCGGGGGCATCTCAACCCCGAACTACATGTATCGACGATCCTGCTGACGATGTACGACGGCCGGACTCGGCTTGCCTCGCAAGTCGCGGAGGAAGTGCGCAGCCACTTCGCCAAGGAAGTCCTCAAGACCAGCATTCCGAGGTCCGTCCGGATCTCGGAGGCTCCCAGCTATGGGCAGACCGTGCTCACCTATGACCCGAGTTCCAGCGGCTCGCTCTCCTACCTCGAGGCGGCGCGGGAGATCGCTCTGCGGGGGGCCGGTGTCTTCTATGAGACGCAGCACGCCCATGCTGTCGACCAGAACAATCAGCACAGCATGGCGGAGGGTGTCCAATGAGCAATCGACCTAGAGGACTGGGACGCGGGCTCGGTGCGTTGTTCCCGCAGGGCCCGCAGGAGAAGCAGGCCCCTGCCCCGGACACCGTGACCGCGTCGGCACCCGTACTGACGGCGGAGCGCGGGGTGGCCGCAGCGAAGGTGGCAGCGCTGCCGTCGAATGTTTCACGTGAAACAGAGGTACGGGCACAGGAGCGGGAGCCCGGGCAGGCTGCGGCCGGGCTGCTGAAGGCGCCTGCCGGGGCCTACTTCGCGGAGGTGCCGATCGGGGCGATCAACCCGAACCCCCGGCAGCCGCGTGACGTGTTCGATCCGGACGCTCTTGCGGAGCTGGTCACCTCCATCAAGGAGGTGGGGCTGCTCCAGCCGGTGGTCGTACGGCAGACCGGCGCGGAGCGCTTCGAGCTCATCATGGGTGAGCGCCGGTGGCGGGCGTGCCGGGAGGCGGGCCTGGAGCGGATTCCCGCGATCGTCCGGGCAACCGACGACGAGAAACTCCTGCTCGACGCTCTGCTGGAGAACCTTCACCGGGCTCAGCTCAACCCGTTGGAGGAGGCTGCGGCGTACGACCAGCTGCTCAAGGACTTTGCCTGTACGCACGACCAGCTGGCCGACCGGATCGGCCGCTCGCGCCCGCAGGTCTCCAACACCTTGCGTCTGCTGAGGCTCTCGCCGCCCGTGCAGAAGCGGGTGGCGGCGGGTGTGCTGTCGGCCGGTCACGCCCGAGCCCTGCTGACGTTGGACGATTCCGAAGAGCAGGACCACCTCGCGAAGCGCATCGTGGCCGAAGGGCTTTCGGTGCGTACGACCGAGGAGATCGTCAAGCTGATGAACTCCCAGCCCAAGGCCGAGGCTAAGCCGAAGGGGCCGCGGGCCGGCTCTCGGATGGCGCCCGCCCTGTCGGACCTGGCATCGCGTCTGTCCGACCGGTTCGAGACCCGGGTGAAGGTCGACCTGGGCAAGAAGCGCGGAAAGATCACCGTCGAGTTCGCCTCGGTGGAGGACCTGGAGCGGATCCTGGGTACCCTCGCCCCGGGCGAGGGCCGAGTACTGGAGAAGAGCCTGGCGGAGCAGGGCGGCCAGGACGAGGAGAGCTGAGACTCTCCCGCCAGTTCCCCCGGAGGGCGGGGGTGTTCACGCAGTGGCCGGAACACCCCCGCCCTTTGCTTGTCGGCGGTACCCGTCCCCTTGCCCGGTGGATACGATGCTGGAGGGTACGGCGCATCCACTGTGATCCACCTCGGAGGGGGAGCGGAGCCATGCGATCGGTGAGCCGAGGCCAACTGGTGAGTGCGGGACTGGGAATCGGGGCGGTCGGCGGGTTCGTCGGCAGCTTGATCCACGAATGGAGCACGCTCAGCGCTGCTCGTGGTGCGGCAGGCGAAGAAAGTGGGGAACAGCTTTCATGGGGCGTCGGCTCGTACCGCTCACGCTGGACAACCTCGCGGACCTTCCCCACCGTTGCCGAGGCTGTGTCTTCTGGGAACTCGATCCCGTCCGTGGAGAAGCGGCGGTAGAGGCGGGCCGTGCGGAGCTGGAGAAGGAAGCCTGGATTTCGGCGGTCCTGCTGGAATGGGGCTCCTGCGGCAGGGTGGTCTACGTGGACGACGTACCGGTGGGCTTCGTGATGTACGCGCCCCCGGCGTACGTGGCCCGTGCCACGGCATTTCCTACGAGCCCGGTGTCGCCCGACGCGGTACAGCTGATGACAGCTGTCATCGTGCCGGGGTACCAGGGGCAGGGACTCGGGCGGGTGATGGTGCAGACCGTCGCCAAGGATGTGCTCGGCAGGGGTTTCAAAGCGATCGAAGCGTTCGGTGATGCCCGGTGGAAGGAACCCGGCTGTCTGCTTCCCGCCGATCACCTGCTGGCGGTCGGATTCAAGACAGTACGCCCGCACCCCACGCACCCACGGCTGCGGCTTGAGCTGCGGACGGCGCTCTCCTGGAAGGAGGACGTCGAGCTGGCGCTCGACAAACTGCTGGGTGTGGTCCAGAAGGACCCCGTATTGCGTCCGTTGTAGCGAAAACGGTGAGGGCCCGCCCCGCAGGGGGTGGGCCCTCACCGTTTCACGTGAAACAACGACGGATTACTGCCCGCCGATGAAGGCGTCGAGGTCGCGAACGATCGCGGCCTTCGGCTTGGCGCCGACGATCGTCTTGGCCACCTCGCCACCCTGGTAGACGTTCAGCGTCGGGATCGACATGACGCCGTACTTGGCCGCGGTGGCCGGGTTCTCGTCGATGTTGAGCTTGACGACCTCGATCTTGTCGCCGTGCTCGGCCGCGATGGCTTCGAGGGACGGCGCGATCTGGCGGCACGGACCGCACCAGGCGGCCCAGAAGTCGACGAGCACGGGCTTGTCGCTCTTGAGGACGATCTCGTCGAAGGAGTCGTCGGTCACGTTCTTCAGGTCGCCGGCCACGGCGGCCTCCTTCACTTCTTCGGGGTGTGGGGTGGGGGGTCAGACAGCCGGGGTTTTCTCAGGCTCGGCCACCTTCTCGCTGTCGGCGAGTGCAGCGAGGTAGCGCTCCGCGTCGAGCGCGGCGGAGCAGCCGGTGCCAGCGGCCGTGATGGCCTGCCGGTAGGTGTGGTCGACGACGTCGCCGGCGGCGAAAACACCGGGCAGGTTGGTGCGGGTGGACGGCGCTTCCACCTTCACGTAACCCTCGTCGTCCAGCTCGACCTGGCCCTGGAAGAGCTCGCTGCGGGGGTCGTGACCGACGGCGATGAACAGGCCGGTGACGTCCAGCGGGGCGGTCTCGCCGGTCTTGGTGCTGCGCAGGGTCAGGCCGGTGAGCTTCTGGTCGCCCTCGAGGGAAGCGGTCTCGCTGTCCCAGGCGAACTTGATCTTCGGGTCGGCGAAGGCCCGCTCCTGCATGGCCTTGGATGCGCGCAGCGTGTCACGGCGGTGGACGATGGTGACGGACTTGGCGAAGCGGGAGAGGAAGGTGGCCTCCTCCATCGCGGTGTCGCCGCCGCCGACCACGGCGATGTCGTGGTCCTTGAAGAAGAAGCCGTCGCACGTGGCGCACCAGGAGACACCGCGTCCGGAGAGGGCGTCCTCCTTGGGCAGCCCCAGCTTGCGGTGCTGCGAGCCGGTGGAGATGATCACTGCCTTGGCGCGGTGGATGGTGCCCGCGGTGTCGGTGACCGTCTTGATGTCGCCGGTGAGGTCGACCGACACGATGTCGTCGGGGATGAGCTCGGCACCGAAGCGCTCGGCCTGGGCGCGCATGCTGTCCATCAGGTCCGGGCCCATGATGCCGTCGCGGAAGCCCGGGAAGTTCTCGACCTCAGTGGTGTTCATCAGCGCACCACCGGCGGTGACGGCACCTTCGAACACCAGCGGCTTCAGTGACGCGCGTGCGGTGTACAGCGCGGCGGTGTAACCGGCCGGCCCGGAGCCAATGATGATCACGTTACGGACGTCGCTCACGGGTTTCTTCCTCGTCTCTGCAGACTGCTTACTGCCAACCGGGGCCCGGTCTGAACCTTCCACCCCACCCAACGGATACTACGGGGCTGGCATTCCCGGCACGGCCGAGCAGATCGAGGCGTAGGTTCAGCGCTTGGGGTAGGCGCGGGTCATCAGCAGTTCGCCTTTGCCCTGGGGCGTCTTGTCGACGCAAGCCGCGTCGACGACGTACGCCTGGACCTGAGAGCTGTCCGAGGAGTGCGGCAGGACGACGAGGAACGCGGACTTTCCCTCGTAGGTGCCCGACTCGCTGCCGAGCGGGGGCTCCGTTCGTCCGGTGCCCTGCTGGACACAGGGCGGGACGTCGAAGGCCTGTTTCGGGGAGGGGGCCAGTTCCTCGATGTCGACCGACGGCGCGTTCTTCTCCCTGGGGGTGGTCAGGGCCTGCGGGCGCGGTCCGGCGAGAAGCTGCACCTGCTCCTGGAGCGGCGCCCCGGAGAACTGCTGGCTCTGGCTCTGTACGGATTTGGCCGCGTCTTTCTGCGAGCCGGACGGCCCTGTCGGGAAGGACTGCACCACCAGGACGCCCAGGCCGAGGGCGGCGGTGCTCAGGACAGCGGTCCAGACGGCACGGCGGCGCGGCCTGCGGGAGGGTTCCCGCCCGGGACCGGTTGCCGCGCGGGCGTGGCCCGACGGCCGCGCCTGTACGGGGCGCTCGCCGGTGCGCGGAGGTGCGCTCGGCGATGTTTCACGTGAAACGGGTAGGGCTTGCGCGGAGTCGGCCGGGGCGGTGGAGTCCAGCAGGGCCTCGGCTGCCAGGGCCGCGTCGATCCGCCCGGCGACGTCGGCGGGCATGCGCGGGGGCCCTGGGAGGGTGCCGAGCAGCCCGCGGATCTCTTCCAGGGACAGTTCGACGTCGGCGCACAGTGCGCACCCGTCGAGGTGCTGTCGCACGTCCTGGGTGCGGGAGGGCGAGAGCAATCCCTCCGCGAGGTCGGAGATTTCCGCGACATCAGGGTGCTGAGTCGTGCCGGTCGTGGATGTCACGTGCGCCCACCTCCGCCCTTCACAGCAGTAGGGCCGGTCGGCCCTGCGTCCCTTTGTTCCGATGCCGGTGGGACGGATGTCCCCGGCCTCCGGTTCCTTTCCCTGCCGGGGTCGTCGCTACCCCCGGTACCGCTGCGCAGATGAGTGAGCAGGGGGAGAAGTCTGGCCCGTCCGCGTGCGCAGCGGCTTTTCACCGTTCCGGTCGGCACGTCGAGAGCGCGGGCGGCCTCCGCCACCGGATATCCCTGCATGTCGACGAGGACGAGAGCGGCGCGCTGTTCGGCGGGCAGGGTGCGCAGTGCTGCCAGGAGCTCGTGGTGCAGAGCCAGCCGCTCGACGGGCGCCTCGGCCGATTCGTGGGGCTCCAGAAGCTGTTCCAGGCGTTCCGTGTCGTCCATGGGTGAGGTCTTGCGGGAGGCCGCCTTGCGCGCGCGGTCGAGGCAGGCGTTCACCGTGATGCGGTGCAGCCAGGTGGTGACCGCGGACTGGCCACGGAAGGTGTGGGCGGCCCGGTAGGCGGACACCAGGGCGTCCTGGACCGCGTCAGCGGCTTCCTCCCGGTCGCCCAGGGTGCGCAGGGCGACGGCCCAGAGCCGGTCGCGGTGACGGCGTACGAGCTCGCCGAAGGCGTCGGGGTCCCCTTTGACGTGCCGGGCCAGGAGTTCCTGGTCGTCGGCATCTCGCAGTGCGACGTCGTCCAACGGTGAGCCCCCCTCTCCCCTGATGGCTGAGTCAGCCTGTGAACTTCACGTCGGTTATGGCTTGCTTGTAGCCGGCGCCGCTGTATTCGTCCTGGCCGGCGAAGGGCATGGTCGTCATCCAGAGCAGCACGTACCGCGTCTTCACCGGCTTCTTCGCCTTGATCGAGGCGGTCGAACCACTGGTGGTCGTGGTGGCGATCTTCTGCATCGAGTCGACGTCCCCGGAGGTGGACGAGGAGTCCACCGCGTACAGGGTGAGCGTGGTGCGGTCGCCCGGGTACCGGAGCGCTATCGAGGACTGCGTCACGTTCTGCTCGCTGCCGAGGTCGTAGACGATGCCCACGCCCTTCTTGATGGAGGGAGCGAATTCGGGCCCGTCCTTGAACGAATTGGTGCGCCAGTAACTGCTGACGTCGTCGTCGTAGGTGTTCGCCACGTCTCTTGCGGCCTGCGGCGAGCCGTCGGGGTAGAACTCGACGGCGCCCTTGATGGTGAGCGGCTTGGGCGGCGCGATGACCTTTGACCCCTGGTTGCTCTTGGGATCGGTCTGCGTCTGGGTGTCGTCGGTTGTGCCGCGCCGGTCGAGCAGGTTGTCGGCGAGCTGCCAGCTGCCCAGGCCCAGCGCGGCGATCAGCAGGGCGGCCACGCCCCACTTGAGGGCCTTGCCGGTACGGCTCTGGAGTGGCGGCGGGGGCACGGGCGGCACGGGTTGTGCGGTGGTGGGGCGGGGCTGCGGGCGACCGTAGGCGCCCTGCTGGTACGTGGGGCGCGGGTATTCGGGGCGGGGGGCGAAGGATGGCTCCGGCGGTCGGATGCGCGGCATCGCGGCGACGGCCTTGGCCAGCTCGTCGGGCGTCGTGCAGGGTGGTTCCTGGCGCGAGGCGGTGGCGCCGTCGTTGGCCAGGGCGCGCATGGCGAGCTCGGACAGCCCCCGGTGGACACCCGCCCGTACCTGGTCGGGGGCGATCAGCCCGATGCCCTTGGGCAGCCCGGAGAGGCCGTACGCGTCGCTCTCGTAGGGCCAGCGCTGGGTGAGGGAGGCGTACAGCAGGGCGCCGATCGCCTCGGTGTCCGTGAGCTGCGGCCGGTCGGCGGTGATGCCGCGCAGAGCGGCGTTCACCGCGAGGCCGCGGATCCGATACTGGCCGGTGGAGGTGCGCAGCACGGCGCTGGGCGTGAGCCTCAGGTGTGCCAGGCCCTCACGGTGGGCTGCGGCCATGGCCTGGGAAACCTGGCTGACCAGCTGGTACGCGTCGTGCGGCTCCAGTGGTGCGGAGGCGAGCAGCGTCGTCAGCTCGGTGGCGTCGGGGAGCCACTCGTGGACCACGTAGACGAGGTCGTTCTCCTCCACCGCGTCCAGGACTTGGACGAAGCGGGGGTCGCCGAGCAGTGCCGATGAGCGGGCGGCGGCGAGGACGGAGCGGGCCCGGGCGTGGTCCGCGGGGAGCAGGTGCACCCCTACGGCGCGACGCAGCTTCTCGTCGACCGCCCGCCAGCTGCTGAATCCGTCGAGCCGGGTGACGCACTCCTCGAGCCGGTAGCGTCTGGCCAGCTTGTGACCGCTGTGCAGCTCCGGCGCGACGATCGGGGACTCGGTGCCCTTCTTCCCGACGGGCTTGTCCTGCTTGCTCATCTCCGGTGTGTCCTGGCCTTCCGCCACCCCGTCGGCCGTGGCCCTGTCCGCCTCGGCGGCAGACGACGCCTTCCCGTTCGGGGAAGGAGCGTCACCGCTGTTGTCGGCCACGTCGACGGCAGCCGTGCTACGTTCCGCCACCGTCGTTCCTGCCTCCCCATCCGTTGCGGGCTGTCGAGCAGCCCTGCCAATTGTGCCCACAGTCCGCCGCTGTGCACGACACACGGCGGCGGGCGAGGGTTGTGCGACCGCTACGGGTCTCAGCGGCCGAGACGGCCGCGGACCATGCCCACCAGGGCGTTCAGTTCCGCGATGCGCATTTTCTTCGCGGCGACGAAGAAGACGCCGAGCAGGACTGCGCCGCCGACGACCAGTGCGGCGATCGAGCCGAGAATGCCCTGGCCGAGGGCCTGGGACAGCGCATACCCCACTGCCCCCGCGACCATGGCTGCCGGAACGGAGGCAATCGCGAGACGTGCGTAGGTGCGCAGTACGTTCGCCCCGTCCAGGTCGCCGCCGAGCCGGTTGCGCAGTCGCTTCCAGGCGATGCCGACGCCGATGGCGTACGCGATTCCGTACGAGGCGGCCATACCGGTGACGGCCCAGCGGGGCGGCAGCACCAGGTAGCAGAGTGCGGAGGCAGCCGCGTTGACGACGGCCACGATGACGGTGTTGTAGAACGGCGTGCGGGTGTCCTCGTACGCGTAGAAGGCGCGCAGCACGACGTATTGGACCGAGTACGGGATCAGGCCGAGGCCGAAGGCCATCAGCATGAATCCCATGTTGGTCGCGGTGGGGATGCCGGAGGCGCCGAAGATCAGGGTGCAGATCGGGATGCCGAGCGCGAGGAAGGCGAAGGCGATCGGCACGATGGCGACGGCCGTGGTGCGCAGGCCCTGCGAGATGTCGTCGCGTACGGCGCCGGAGTCACTCTCGTTGGCCGAGCGTGCCAGTCGGGGAAGCAGGGCGGCCATGAGGGAAACGGTGATGATGGCCTGCGGCAGACCCCAGATGAGCTGCGCGTTGGCGTAGGCGGCGTAGCCGGTCCCCTTTTCCCCCTTCCCGACGGCGGCGGTGGCGAGCTGGATGACGACGACCGCGCCGATCTGGTTGGCGAGGACGAACAGCACCGTCCACTTCGCCAGCTTGACAGCCTTGCCGAGGCCCTGGCCCTTCCAGTCGAAGCGCGGGCGCAGCTTGAAGCCGGTCTCGCGCAGGTACGGGATCATCGCCAGTGCCTGGACGACCAGACCGAGCAGGATGCCGACACCGAGCAGTCGCTCGCCGTCGGGGGGGATCGTTTCGACGGTCATTTGCGAGTTCGCCGAGGTGCCGTACACCCAGAGGAACAGGCCGAGGGTGGCGATGATGACGATGTTGTTGAGGACCGGGGTCCACATCATCGCGCCGAACTTTCCACGCGTGTTGAGGATCTGCCCCATCACCACGTGGATGCCCATGAAAAAGATCGTGGGGAGGAAGTAGCGCAGCAGTGTGACCGCGACGTCGTTGGCGGCCGGATTGTTCGAAATCGGCACCGACAGGAAGCGGATCAGCAGGGGTGCGGCGAACATTCCGAGGGCGGTGAGCGCACCGAGGGCGACAGTGACGAGGGTCAGCAGCCGGTTGGCGTAGGCCTCGCCGCCGTCCTCGTCCTCCTTCATGGCGCGCACGAGCTGCGGTACGAAGACGGAGTTGAGGCCGCCGCCGATGGTCAGGATGTAGATCATCGTCGGCAGCTGGTAGGCGATCTGGAAGGTGTCGCCGAGGAAACCTGCACCGAGCGCAGCGATGATCATCGCGGAGCGGACGAATCCGGTGAGGCGGGAGACCATGGTGCCGGCGGCCATCAGCGCGCTGGACTTCATCAGACTCGCCGCGCGGCCCGGGGGCTTCGGCGGCGGCGAGGGGGCGGCAGCCGGCTCGGGAGTGGCCTGGGGCGGCACTCCGGGAGCCTGCTGGTCGCGGTAGAGGTGCGCGAACGCGTCCTTCTCCGGCGGCTCCTCCTCGCTCGCCCGGGTGACCAGGTCGTCGACGCCGGTGAACTGCACGGTGCGTGCGTCGTCCCCGTACGGGAGGTGCCGGGAGGGCCCGTCGGGTTCCGGCGGCGGCGTCTGGGCCCACACCCGCGGGTTCGGGGCGTGCGGGGGCGCGGGAGGCTGCTGGTACAGCGGCTGCGTCTCCTGGAAGGTGCCCGGGGGCGGCGGCGGGTGCGAGGCGCGGTCGTAGAGCGCCTCGGTCACCGGGTCCTGCGCGGAGAGGTCCTGCGACCGGTAGGGGTCGTGGTCGTACGCGGACCGGAGGTACGGGTCGTCCGGTGCGGCGGGCTGTTGGGGCGGGGGCGGATGGCCCGCCGCGTCGCCGCCAGATCGCTGGCCGCGTTCACCGTCGTACGGCGCGTTCATTGCAACCCCACCTCATCGTCCCCGGCCGACGGCCACGACATTGTTCAACGGTTATCGCTCACACGGCATAGCTCAACGGTCCACTTTCTCACCCGTGGCCGACGGCTCCCCGCTTTCGGGGCCGGTGTCCGCGGCAGGGTCACCCGGCTGCTCGGCGTCGTTACCGTCCGGTGCGTCCTCGCCGTCCGGTGCGTCGCCGTCGGGCTGGTCGCTGCCGCGGGCGGCCGCCCGCTTGCGCTGCGAGTACATCTTGATTCCGGCGAGCACCAGAAGGAGAACACCGCCGGCGATCACCAGCATGATCGTGGGGGTGACCTCGTTGACGTTCACCATGAACCGCATCTCGGGCCCGTACGGGGTGCCGTCCTCGGTGTAGAGCCGTGCGACCACCGGGACCTTGCCGTTGGCGTTGGCCGTGGTGGCGATCTTCACTGACTGGCTGTGGCCGCCGCGGACCTTGATGGGCTGCTCGGTGACCGCCTCGCCCTCGCCCTCGCCCAGCTTGAGGCGGGCCGGCAGGGTCGACTGGAGGCGCAGTACGAGGTGGTCGACGTCCTGCACCAGCTTGTTCTGGACGGTGACGGGGATCGTCGCGCTGCGGCCCGACAGGGTCGCGGTCGACTTCTTGATCAGGTTGACCTCTTTGGTGAGGTCGTCCAGGTAGCCCTGGACATCTCCCCGGTAGACGCTCGCCGCGGCCTCCTTGCCGCGCCAGGAGGCCGACATCCCGCGGTTTATGGCGTTGCCGAACGGAGTGACGACTCGTTCGGGCCGGGTGAGGACCACCTTGAAGCGATCCAGCGTGAACTGGGTCGCCTTGATGTTCTCGAAGGCGGTCGTCGGGAGTTCTTTGGCGCGCAGCGCGCCCGGGTAGGAGGCCCAGCCGGGCACCTGGGTGGTCGCCGCCGGGTCCGGTGTGGCCTTCGCCGCAGCCGTCAGATCGAGTGGCTGGGTCCACCGGCCGGGGCTCAGGGCCCGCACCGCGGATGCCAGCGACTGCGCCTGGGAGACGGAGGGCATCCGCTGCGGGGCGACGACGATGCTGCGCTGCTTGTCCTCGGCCTGCAGGGTCAGCGCCAGCGTCTGGGCGAGGAACTCCTGCACCGCCAGAGCCGAGTTCTCCGCGTCGGCCATGTCGCCCTGGAAGGCGGTGGAGAGGCGGGCGTCCGCGACCACCGCGGTCCGTCCCGCGCCGATGGGGCGGGCCGCGGTCGGGGTGTAGGACAGTGCGTCGTTCTCCTCGAAGCTGTCGCTGCGGGCGATCACGTGGTGGGCGCCCGCCGAGGTGGCGGTGTTGACGATCGAGGGGTCGACGGCACCTTCGACCGGCCAGGCGAAGTCCGTGGAGGGCTTCACGTGCAGAGTGGATTCCACGGTGATCCTGGCTGCTTCGGTGGCCCGTTGCAGCTGGTTCAGGGAGCCGGGGACGTTCTTGCCGCGGTGTGCCAGGGACGCCAGGTCCGGGTCGGCGAAGGGCAGGGCCACGACGTCCCCGCCCTGGACGGCCTTCTCCAGTGAGTTCAGCCACCGTTTGGCGACATCCTGGTTCTTCCCCGGAACGTTCTTGCCGGTCGCCTTGTCCTTGACCGTGTAGCCCTTCACCATGGCGTCCACGGTGGCGAGCAGGTCCGGGTCGATGACCCAGGTGACGGGCAGTTCGTCGCCCAGCGAGACCATCTGCTCCAGTCGGCCGCCCGGCGCGAGCTCCTTGGCCAGGTCGTCGTTCTCGAAGACCGGGGTCTGCTGTTCGTCCGACCCGGTCTCGGCGGACAGCCGGGTGGTGGAGATCAGCGGCCACAGAGCGGTGAGCTGCGTCTTCTTCTCGGTGTCCTCGGGCGCCCAGGGGAGGAAGGTCCGCTGTATGCCCAGGACCTGTTCGCCGCGGCCCGCAGCCTTGCCGGACAGGGAGACTCCGAGCTGGTAGACGCCCGACTCGTCGAGTCCCAGTTGGTCCACGGGGACCGCGAGCGTGAAGTCCGTGCTGGTCCCCGGGGGCAGCTGAGGGATCTTGACGACGTACTTCTCCAGCTCGGCGGGCTCGCCGCCCGGCGTGTAGCCGGTGCGGTCCGCCGCGATGTCGATCTGGGTCCGGCCGGAGAGCCGCTCGCCCACCCGCAGCCCGACCCTGGCCTCGGTGACGGCCTGCTTGCTCCTGTTGGTCAGCGTTCCGGACACGGTGATCGTGTCGCCCTTCTTGGGGGCGTGGGGGGTCAGTGCGTCCAGTGCGACGTCGACGGTTCCGGCCCCTGTCGCGTCCTGTGCGGCATACGCGGCGGGGGCGGCCGGGAGCTGGGTCAGGCCGACCAGGAGCGGGGCGCCGGCCATGAGGGATGCCGCACGCCGGACCCATCGGCGGGCAGGAGAAGGATTCATCCCCTGAAAGTCTGCCGCCTCGGCCACGCGCTCGCCCGTCCCTCGTCGTTGGCTGCCGTTGTTGGTTGCCCGGTTGCTGCGTCCACGCATGGTAACGATGCGCGCAGCAGCGAAGTGCCGCGGACTGCGCCACATGATCGGAAGAGTCTCTCAGGGCCAGGGAAAAACGATGACACCGCGACCGGTGGGGGCACGTACCCTTTTCTGTTGTGCCGAACGCCAACGAAGACACCCCCAGCGCCCTGAGCCAGGTGCAGCACCGTGCAGTCAGCGAACTGCTGCGGGTCTCCCCTGTCGCCGACGACCTTGCCCGCAGGTTCCAGGCGGCGGGCTTCCGGCTCGCCCTGGTCGGCGGCTCGGTCCGGGACGCGCTCCTGGGCCGGCTCGGCAACGACCTGGACTTCACCACCGACGCACGCCCCGAGGACGTACTGAAGATCGTCCGGCCGTGGGCGGATGCGGTCTGGGAGGTCGGGATCGCCTTCGGGACGGTCGGGACGCAGAAGGACGGCTACCTGATCGAGGTCACCACGTACCGCTCCGAGGCGTACGACCGGACCTCTCGCAAGCCGGAGGTCTCGTACGGCGACTCCATCGAGGAGGACCTCGTACGCCGGGACTTCACCGTCAACGCGATGGCGGTCGCGCTCCCGGAGAAGGAATTCATCGACCCGCACGGCGGCCTGGAGGACCTCTCGGCCAAGGTGCTGCGCACGCCCGGGACCCCGGAGGACTCCTTCTCCGACGATCCGCTGCGCATGCTGAGGGCCGCCCGGTTCGCCGCACAGCTCGACTTCGAGGTCGCCCCCGAGGTCGTCACTGCGATGACGGCGATGTCCGAGCGGATCGGCATCGTCTCCGCCGAGCGGGTGCGTGACGAGCTCAACAAGCTCCTCCTCTCCGCCCACCCGGCGCAGGGCCTCTCGCTGCTCGTCGACACCGGGCTCGCCGATCACGTACTGCCCGAGCTGCCCGCGCTTCGGCTGGAGAGTGACGAGCACCACCGCCACAAGGACGTCTACGAGCACTCGCTCATTGTTCTCCAGCAGGCCATCGATCTGGAGGAGAACGGCCCCGACCTGGTGTTGCGGCTGGCGGCCCTGCTGCACGACATCGGCAAGCCGCGCACCCGGCGCTTTGAGAGGGACGGCCGGGTCTCCTTCCACCACCACGAGGTGGTGGGCGCGAAGATGACCAAGAAGCGCATGACGGAGCTGAAGTACTCCAACGACATGATCAAGGACGTGTCGAAGCTGGTGGAGCTGCACCTGCGCTTCCACGGCTACGGCACCGGAGAGTGGACGGACTCGGCCGTCCGCCGGTACGTACGCGACGCCGGCCCTCTGGTGGAGCGGCTGCACAAGCTGACCCGCTCGGACTGCACCACGCGCAACAAACGCAAGGCCGCCGCACTGTCACGGGCGTACGACGGCCTGGAGGAGCGCATCGCGCAACTCCAGGAGCAGGAGGAGCTGGACTCGATCCGGCCCGACCTGAACGGCAACGAGATCCAGGAGGTCCTGGGTATCGGACCCGGGCCCGAGATCGGCGCAGCCTACAAGTTCTTGCTCGAACTGCGACTGGAGAACGGTCCGATGGAGCGCGAAGCGGCCGTCGCGGCGCTCAAGGAGTGGTGGGCCGGGCAGGGCTGAGGCCATGTTTCACGTGAAACATTCGTGACCGGGCGGGGGGGGGTTTTAGTTGTAAAACCCCCCCCCCCCCCCCGGCCGCCGCCCCCCCCCGCGGCCCGAGCCCGCGCCGCGACCG
>NZ_JBHXRV010000009.1:0-55023 GCF_042716745.1 Streptomyces sp. NPDC058663 | reverse complement strand
TGGTGGCCGATGGGGCGGTGGGGGCGCACAGGGTGGGGGGGGGGGGGGTGGGGTGCGCATTTTTTTACCTTTAAAATTTCGTGCCGGGGGGGGGTTTGTATCAGGTAAAACAACGCCCGCCCTGCGCGTTCCGGCGGCAGAACGCCAGCGTGAGTGCCACCGCGGCGTAGAGGACCGCCACACCGACCACCAGGGAGACCGACCGGCCGTCGGGCGGGAGTACCAGGGCCGCCACCGCTGCGGCGCTCACGAACGCGACGTTGAACAGCACGTCGTAGAGCGAGAAGACCCGGCCGCGAAAGGCATCGTCCACCGAGGACTGCACCACGGTGTCCGTCGCGATCTTCGAGCCCTGGCTGACGAGTCCCAGGGCGAAGGCGGCGATCAGGACCGGCGCCGGTGAGAAGGGCAGCCACAGCGCCGGTACGAGAAGGGCCGCGCACCCCGCACAGACGACCATCCAGCCGTAGGTGCCCAGTCGGCCCACGGCCCAGGGGGTGATCAGCGCGGCGACGAAGAATCCGGCTCCGGAGATGCCGAGCGCGAGGCCGAGCAGGGCCAGTCCGTCGGTGGAGCCCGGATCACCTGCCCAGGCATAGCGGCACAGCATCAGGAGTGTCACGGTCAGCGCGCCGTAGCAGAAGCGCAGCACGGTCATCGCGGCCAGGGCGCGGGCGGCGGGGCGCTGGCGGCGCAGATGGTGCAGGCCGTCGGTGAGGCCGCGTGCGGTGGAGGTGAGGGCGGCACCCAGGCGGGGCTGGATCAGCTCGCGGTCGGGGCCGAGGAGTGCACGGTCCATGCGCAGGGATGCCAGGCCGGAGCAGAGGTAGAGCCCGGCACCCAGGAGGACGACCGCGGCGTCGGATTCCCACCCCAGCAGGCGCACGGCGAAGGCCAGCCCTCCGCCCACAGTGGCTGCGAGCGTGCCCGCGGTCGGTGACAGGGAATTGGCGACGACCAGGCGTTCGTCGTCCACGACGCGTGGCAGGGCGGCGGAAAGCCCGGACAGCACGAAGCGGTTCACGGCCGTGACCGAGAGTGCGGACGCGTAGAAGATCCAGTCCGGTGCCGAGCCGACGATCAGCAGGGCGGTTCCGGCGGCGAGGACGGCGCGCAGCAGATTCCCGTACAGGAACACCTGCCGGCGTTGCCAGCGGTCGAGGAGGACACCCGCGAAGGGGCCGACGACGGAGTAGGGCAGGAGCAGCACGGCCATGGCGGAGGCGATCGCGGCCGGCGAGGTCTGCTTCTCCGGGGAGAAGACGACGTACGCGGCGAGGGCCACCTGGTATACGCCGTCGGCGGACTGGGAGAGCAGCCGCACGGTCAGCAGGCGCCGGAAGTCGGGCAGGCGCAGCAGGACACGCAGATCACGCACGACGGACATGCGAGCAAGGGTCACACACCGAAACGAGGAGGGGCCCCGGGCAAGAACCCGGGGCCCCTCCTGAACAGCGCGGCGGAGCTTAGCGCTCGACCTCGCCCTTGATGAACTTCTCGACGTTCTCGTAGGCCTCGTCGTCGAAGTACTGGACCGGCGGGGACTTCATGAAGTACGAGGAGGCGGAGAGGATCGGGCCGCCGATGCCGCGGTCCTTGGCGATCTTCGCGGCGCGCACCGCGTCGATGATGACGCCCGCCGAGTTCGGGGAGTCCCAGACTTCCAGCTTGTACTCCAGGTTCAGCGGGACGTCGCCGAACGCACGGCCCTCAAGGCGGACGTACGCCCACTTGCGGTCGTCCAGCCAGGCCACGTAGTCCGAGGGGCCGATGTGGACGTTGTTCTCGCCCAGGTCGCGGTCGCGGATCTGCGAGGTGACGGCCTGCGTCTTGGAGACCTTCTTGGACTCCAGGCGGTCGCGCTCCAGCATGTTCTTGAAGTCCATGTTGCCGCCGACGTTCAGCTGCATGGTGCGCTCCAGGCGCACGCCACGGTCCTCGAACAGCTTCGCCATGACGCGGTGCGTGATGGTGGCGCCGACCTGCGACTTGATGTCGTCGCCGACGATCGGGACGCCCGCCTCGGTGAACTTGTCTGCCCACTCCTTGGTGCCGGCGATGAAGACCGGAAGCGCGTTGACGAAGGCGACCTTGGCGTCGATGGCGCACTGGGCGTAGAACTTCGCCGCGTCCTCGGACCCGACCGGCAGGTAGCAGACGAGGACGTCGGCCCGGGTGTCCTTGAGGGCCTGGACGATGTCGACCGGCTCCTGCTCCGACTCCTCGATGGTCTGGCGGTAGTACTTGCCCAGGCCGTCCAGGGTGTGGCCGCGCTGGACGGTCACGCCGGTCTGCGGCACGTCGCAGATCTTGATGGTGTTGTTCTCGCTGGCGCCGATGGCGTCCGCGAGGTCGAGGCCGACCTTCTTGGCGTCGACGTCGAACGCGGCCACGAACTCCACGTCCTTGACGTGGTAGTCACCGAACTGAACGTGCATCAGACCGGGCACGCGAGTGGCCGGGTCGGCGTCCTTGTAGTACTCGACGCCCTGGACCAGCGACGCAGAGCAGTTGCCCACGCCGACGATGGCTACGCGAACCGAACCCATTGACGGTTGCTCCCTGTGTGTTCTCGACGAGGCCTGCGGAGTGCAGGGCCTCAGTTGGCGGTGCCGTCGGACGGGTCCGGCGGGGTGGTCCCCCTGTGCCGGGGCATGCCGCCCGTTTCACCTGATGTCTGGTCACCGGCTGTGCGGTCATCGGGCCGGCGTTGGTCCCGGCCCGCCCGCTCGCTCTCGATGAGCTCGTTCAGCCAGCGCACTTCTCGCTCCACCGACTCCATGCCGTGTCGCTGGAGTTCGAGCGTGTAGTCGTCGAGGCGCTCGCGAGTACGGGCCAGTGAGGCCCGCATCTTCTCCAGGCGCTCCTCCAGCCGACTGCGACGCCCTTCGAGGACCCGCATCCGCACCTCGCGCTCCGTCTGCCCGAAGAAGGCGAAACGAGCCGCGAAGTGCTCGTCCTCCCAGGCGTCGGGGCCGGTGTGCGACAGCAACTCCTCGAAGTGCTCCTTACCTTCCGCCGTCAACCGATAGACGATCTTGGCGCGGCGCCCCGCGAGTGAGGCGGCGAGCGCGTCCTCGGGCGCACTGCCCGGTTCCTCGATCAGCCAGCCGCTGGCGACCAGCGACTTGAGGCACGGATACAGCGTGCCGTAGCTGAAGGCCCGGAAGACGCCCAGCGAGGTGTTGAGCCTCTTGCGCAGCTCGTAGCCGTGCATCGGGGACTCGCGGAGCAGACCGAGCACGGCGAATTCGAGGATGCCGGAGCGTCTGCTCATCCTTCGCCTCCCGCCGCTGTCCGTGAGTCCCGTTCACTGTCCGGCACTTATGCCGAGCTGATGTATCGACTCGATACATCCAGACGATAGAACGGCCGTCCGCCTGCGACAAGGCCAGCCATGGTGACCGGTGTCACATCATCAATTCGTGGGAAGCAACTTGCCTGATTTGGGGTGAACATCGGCACTGGGAGGGTTTTGAGCGTGCGTAGTCTGTGCGGCATGCAAAACACCGGGAGCCGCATGACGCGAGGGGGCGTCGTGTTCCCGGTCGCAGTACGGACGGGCCCGTGGGAGGGCGCGTCCGCATTTCGGGGGGACCGGAACTCAGCTGCCGCTTCCAGGCGATCTCGCCTGCCCGAGGAGTAATCGTTCGATGAGCGAGCACCGTCGCAAGCCTCCGCAGCCTCAAGGCGGCGGACGTGCCGCGGCCAGGAAAGCCGCCCAGCAACCTTCAGGCCGTCGTGGGGCTCCGTCGCCCCGGGGCCACGCCGTCGGGTCGCCGTCAGGTTCGTACGACCAGGAACGTCCGTACGGAGGAAGGGCTGAGGCCCGCCGTGCTGCCCAGAGGGGCGGGGGTGGCGGAGGCGGCCGGCGCGGAGGAGGCGGCGGTGAGCGGGGCGATCACGAGGGCCCGGGCCGCGGCCGCGGGAGGGGCGGTCAACCGCAGAAGAAGAGGTTGATCGACTACCCGCGCTCCACCAAGTACGGGTGGAAGAGGTTCGTGCCGTCGTGGAAGCAGGTGGCGGGGCTGTGCATCGGCTTCGTCGGTGCCGTGCTGGCGGCGGGGAGCATCGCGTACGCCCGGGTGGAAATCCCCCAGGTGCATGCGGCCGCCACGGCGCAGAACAACGTCTACTACTGGGACGACAAGAAGCCCATGGTGGCTACCGGTGGGGAAATCAACCGCCAGGAACTGCCCTTCGAAAAGATCCCCCCGGCGATGCAGAACGCCGTGAAGTCGGCGGAGAACAAGTCGTTCGACGAGGACCCGGGCGTCGACCCCGTCGGCATCCTGCGAGCCGTGGCCAAGATGGCTATAGGAGGAAACACGCAGGGTGGTTCGACGATCACGCAGCAGTACGTGAAGAACTCGATGCTCGGCCAGGAACAGACGCTGACGCGTAAGTTCAAGGAGCTCATGATCTCCATCAAGGTGGGCGACGAGCTGGACAAGAACAAGATCATGGCCGGCTACCTCAACGTCTCGTACTACGGACGGGGCGCCTATGGCCTGCAGGCCGCGGCCCGCGCGTACTTCAACAAGGACGCGGAAGGGCTCAACCCCAGTGAGTGCGCCTTCCTGGCGGCGGTGCTCAAGGGCGCGACCTACTTCGACCCCGCCGGAGCGACGGCGATCGACCCCGAGGCAACCCCGGAGAAGAACCGCAAGCGGGCCGAGGACCGGTGGGCCTGGATCCTGAACGAAGAGGTGAAGGACGGACGTCTGTCCCAGGCGGAGCGGGATAGGTACCCGCAGTTCCCGACAGTAGTTCCGGTGAAGAAGGACGCTGTGCTGAGCGGCCAGATCGGATACCTGGTCGATCTCGCCAAGGCCAACTTCATCAACAAGAACACCCAGGGGATCGACGCGGAGAAGCTCTCCAAGGGCGGCTATCACATCTACACCACCTTCAACAAAGCCAAGGTGGCGCGGCTGGAGAAGGCCGTGAAGAGCGTCTACGACAAGAAGATCGACCCCAAGAAGCGCCCCAAGACCGACCCCCACGTCCAGTTCGGCGGTGCCTCGGTCGACCCCAGGAACGGCAAGATCGTCGCCGTCTACGGCGGCAGTGACGCGACGAAGCACTTCACCAACAACGCCGACCAGACCGGTGCTCAGGTCGGATCGACGTTCAAACCGTTTGTGCTGGCCGCCGCGATGGAGTACGGCAAGCGCAACCCGAGCGGTCCCAGGAACCAGGACCGCAGCCAGCGCACCCTCGTCTCGCCCAAGAGCATTTACAACGGTGACAACAAGCTGAAGATCAAGAACTACGACGGCAGTATCTGGCGCAACGAGAAGGGCCTGGAGTGGCTCCAGACCAACGACGGACACGAGTCGTACGGGGCCATAGACCTGCGTGAAGCGATGCGGGTGTCCGCCAACTCACCCTACGTGCAGCTCGGCATGGACGTGGGCATCGACAAGGTGCGGGAGACGGCCATCAACGCCGGCCTTCTGGAATCCAGCCTCGCCAAGGGAGAGAATCCGTCGTTCTCCATCGGCATCTCGGACCCGAGCGCCATCCGGATGGCCGGCGCCTACGCCACTTTCGCGGCCAGCGGCAAGCAGCACGAGCCGTACTCGGTGACGAGGGTCGAAAAAGACGGGGAAGACATCTGGACGTACGAGCCCACGTCCAGGACCGCAGGTATCGACGAGAACGTCGCCAACAACGTCACCGAAGTACTGAAGAACGTCGTCGAGAAGGGCACCGGCAGCAACGCCAAGCTCCCGGGACGTGAGGTGGCGGGCAAGACCGGTACCACCGACGGCAACAAGTCGGCCTGGTTCGTCGGCTACACGCCCGAGCTGTCCACGGCCATCGACATGTACCGGATGGACGACAACGCCGACAACAAGAACCGCGCGTTCCTGGAGATGTTCGGCACGGGTGGTGAGAGGGAGATCCACGGTGCCTCCTTCCCCTCCGAGATCTGGCACGACTACATGGCCGATGCTCTGAAGGGCACGAAGCCGACGGCCTTCCCCGAACCGGAGCCCATCGGCGAGACCCTCTACGGCGGCGGCGCCAAGAGCCCTGAGCCCACGCCGACGAAGACCCCGGAGCCGACCCCGACGAAGACCCCCGAGAACACCCCGTCTCCGACGACTCCGCCCCCGCCGACCCCCGGCAAGACGCCTCCCGGTGGCGGCGGCGGTGATGAGTGCGACCCGTGGGACTGGGAGTGCAAGCACGACCCGGGTGACGCCAACGGCGGAGCCGGCGACGGCGGAGTAGGGGACATCGGCGGCGGTGAGACCAAACCGCCGCCCCCGACCGAAGGCGCGCACAACGGTGGCCAGAACGGTGGCCCCAACGGAGGCAACGGCAACGGCGGCCTCCTGGGCGGCAACCAGTAGCGCACCTCAGGTGCCGCAGCACGTAAGGACAGCCGCGTAATGACCCGAGGGCCGTCGTACCGAGACCGGTGCGGCGGCCCTCCTCGTGCGCCCACTACGCCGCGTGTGAAGCCGGTTGTGGCGGCGCCCCCGCCGGGCACAGGCCCGTACGGCAGGATGTCCCGCATGACGAGCGTGCACGAGGACCGGCCCGTACCCCCCACGAGGCAGGACGAAATCGCCGCCGCGGGCAGCGAGCTGATCGGGGGTCCCATCGGCCGGTGGGCTCGGACGGGCGGCAGCCGGCTGACTCCCGTACGGGTCGTCGCACTCGTGATGATCGGCATGTTCGCCCTCGGCATGGTGCAGAAGCTGCCCTGCTACAACTGGGCCTGGTTCCAGGGAGCCAGCTCCCAGTACACCCACGCCTGCTACTCCGACATCCCGCACCTCTTCGTCGGCCGCGGCTTCTCCGAGAACCTGGTGCCCTACTTCGACCGGCTCCAGGGCGACATGAACTTCCTCGAGTACCCGGTGCTCACCGGGTTGTTCATGGAAGTCGCCTCCTGGCTGACCCCCACGGACGGCACCCTGCAATACCGCGAACAGATCTACTGGCTCGTCAACTGCGGCATGCTGATGGCCTGCGCCGTCGTGATCGCCGTCTGTGTCGCCCGCACCCACCGCAGGCGCCCCTGGGACGGCCTGCTCGTCGCCCTCGCCCCGGCCTTCGCGCTCACCGCGACCATCAACTGGGACCTGCTCGCCATCGCCTTGACCGCTGCGGGGATGCTGATGTGGTCACGCGGCAGGAGCCTCGCCTTCGGCATCCTCATCGGGCTCGCGACCGCCGCCAAGCTGTACCCCGTGCTGCTCCTCGGGCCCCTGTTCCTCCTCTGCTGGCGGGCCGGGCGATGGCGGGAGCTCGGGGCGGCGGTACTCGGTACCGCCGGCTCATGGCTGCTGGTGAACCTGCCGGTCATGCTGCTCGCGCCCGAAGGCTGGAAGAAGTTCTACACCTTCAGCCAGGAACGCCAGGTCGACTTCGGCTCCTTCTGGCTGATCATCACCCAGCGAACCGGCCACTCGTTCAAGGTCGAGGACGTCAACTCCTACGCCACGCTGCTGATGGTCCTGATGTGCGCCGGCATCGGCTGGCTCACCCTCGCCGCACCGCGCCGGCCGCGCTTCGCCCAGCTCGCGTTCCTGGTCGTTGCCGCCTTCATCCTCACCAACAAGGTGTACTCCCCCCAGTACGTCCTGTGGCTCGTCCCCCTTGCCGCCCTGGCCCTCCCCCGCTGGCGGCACTTCCTCGTCTGGCAGGCCTGCGAGGTCATGTACTTCCTCGGGATCTGGATGTACCTCGCCTACACCACCAGCGGCGACAAGCACCAGGGACTGCCCGGCGACGGCTATCACCTCGCCATTGCCCTGCACCTGCTGGGCACCCTGTACCTCTGCGCCGTCATCGTCCGCGACATCCTGCTGCCGGAACGGGACGTCGTACGGCGCGACGGCTCCGACGATCCGTCCGGCGGAGTGCTCGACAGGGCCCCGGACGTCTTCGCGCTCGGTGCCACGGCACGGGCGCCCCGGCACGCCGCCCAGCAGGTCCAGGGGCCCCGCGTCCAGTGGGGCACCGCGCAGGGCGGCAGTGCCGTGGCGGACTGAGCCCTGCGGGCCACTCCTCTCGGGACTGGAACGCGCCCCTCGGAACGGGGGAGGGCCGCCCGCACTGTCCGTGCGGGCGGCCCTCCCCCGTTCTCACCCCGTTCTCTGTGTTTCACGTGAAACGAGGCGGCCGTTTCACGTGAAACACGACGCTCTAACGGTCCACCAACCGGTCGAACTGAGTGGTGGTGTGCCGCAGGTGAGCCACCAGCTCCTCGCCCACCTTCGGCTCCTGCGCATCCGAGGGCACGAACAGGATCGACACCTGCATGTGCGGAGGCTCCGCGAACCACCGCTGCTTGCCCGCCCACACGAACGGCGCCAGATTGCGGTTCACCGTGGCCAGACCGGCCCGGGCGACCCCCTTGGCCCGTGGCATCATCCCGTGCAGCGCCTTCGGCGCCTCCAGGCCCACCCCGTGCGACGTACCGCCCGCGACGACCACCAGCCAACCGTCCGAGGCCACCTTCTGCTGGCGGTAGCCGAACCGGTCGCCCTTGGACACCTGTGTCACATCGAGCACCGCTCCGCGGTACTCCGTCGCCTCGTGGTCACCCAGCCACAGCCGGGTGCCGATCCGCGCGCGGAACCGGGTCTGCGGGAACTGCTGCTGGAGCCGTGCGAGTTCCTCGGCTTTGAGGTGGCTGACGAACATGGTGTGCAGCGGCAGACGGGCCGCCCGCAGCCGGTCCATCCATGCGATGACCTCTTCGACCGCGTCGGACCCGTCCGTGCGGTCCAGCGGCAGGTGCAGCGCGAAGCCTTCCAGCCGTACGTCCTCGATGGCCGCGTGCAGCTGGGCGAGTTCGGCCTCCTTCACCCCGTGCCGCTTCATCGAGCTCATGCACTCGATGACGACGCGGGCGCCCACGAGCGCGTGCACCCCGTCCACGGAGGACACCGAACGGATCACCCGGTCCGGCAGCGGAACCGGCTCCTCACCCCGCCGGAACGGGGTGAGCACCAGCAGGTCCCCGCTGAACCAGTCCTTGATGCGGGCCGCTTCGTAGGTCGTCCCCACCGCGAGGATGTCCGACCCGAAGCGGGTGACCTCCTCGGCGAGGCGCTCGTGGCCGAAGCCGTAGCCATTGCCCTTGCAGACCGGAACCAGGCCCGGGAACTGCTCGATCACGGCCTTCTGGTGCGCCCGCCAGCGCGCGGTGTCGACGTAGAGAGTGAGCGCCATGAGCCGGTCCGGAACCTTTCCCGTTGCTGCCGTATGTGGATGGAGAAGACGTGCGCCCGAGGTCAGCGGCGCGACATGTAGATGTCCAGCGCCTTGTGGAGCAGTTTGTTGAGCGGGAAGTCCCACTCGCCGAGGTACTCGGCGGCCTCGCCACCCGTGCCCACCTTGAACTGGATGAGACCGAAGAGATGGTCCGTCTCGTCCAGGGAGTCGGAAATGCCGCGCAGGTCGTAGACCGAGGCGCCCATGGCGTAAGAGTCACGGAGCATCCGCCACTGCATCGCGTTCGACGGGCGGACCTCGCGGCCGATGTTGTCGGAGGCACCGTAGGAGTACCAGACGTGGCCGCCGACCACGAGCATTGTCGCGGCGGACAGGTTCACCCCGTTGTGCCGGGCGAAGTACAGCCGCATCCGGTTGGGGTCCTCGGTGTTGAGGGCCGACCACATGCGCTGGAAGTACTCCAGCGGGCGCGGGCGGAAATGGTCGCGGACCGCGGTGATCTCGTAGAGCCGCTGCCACTCCGCCAGGTCGCCGTACCCGCCCTGGACGACCTCGACGCCGGCCTTCTCAGCCTTCTTGATGTTGCGCCGCCACAGCTGGTTGAAGCCCTTGTGGACCTCCTCCAGCGACCGGTTGGCCAGCGGTACCTGGAAGACGTAACGCGGCTGGACGTCACCGAAACCGGCGCCGCCGTCCTCGCCCTGCTGCCAGCCCATCTTGCGCAGCCGGTCCGCGACTTCGAAGGCACGCGGCTCGATGTGCGAGGCCTCGACGTCGCGCAACCGCTTCACATCGGGGTCCTGGATACCGGACTTGATGGCGGCCGCGTTCCAGCGGCGGATGACCACGGGGGGGCCCATCTTCACCGAGAACGCACCCTGCTGCTTCAGGTGCGCCAGCATCGGCTGGAGCCAGTCGTCCAGATTCGGGGCGTACCAGTTGATCACCGGGCCCTCGGGAAGGTACGCCAAGTAGCGCTTGATCTTGGGGAGTTGGCGGTAGAGCACCAGGCCGGCGCCGACCAGTTCGCCGGTCCTGTCGAACCAGCCCAGGCTCTCCGAGCGCCACTCCGCCTTCACGTCGGCCCATGCCGGGACCTGCATGTGGCTCGCCGCGGGCAGGCTCTGGATGTAGGCCAGATGCTGCTCTCGGCTGATGGTCCTCAGGGTCAGGCTCGTCATGCGGGGCACTCCTCGGCAGCTGTGTCCCCATGGGGTCAGGGGCTCCGGCTCTCGCGCCGAAGCCTACTGCGCCGAAGGAGCGCCCCGTCTGGCCGTGCGGGGCCGGGGCAGCGCCGCGGTCAGCCCAGGACGCCGCCGAACAGTCCGCCGTGCGCCATCCCGAGGAAGAAGCCGACGGCGGAGGCGCCCAGACCGACGATGATGACGAACCGCTCGCGGGTGGTCGCGGACACGAACATTCCGTAGCCGCCGGTGAGGATCCCGACCAGCCCCGCCCAGGAACTCAGCAGGTGGAGGTCGTGGAACATCGCCGTGACGAGCGCCAGCACGCCCAGGACCAGCGTCACCGCCATCAGCGTGTCCTGGAGCGGGTGGGGCTTACCGTCGGTCGCGAAGAGAGAGATGGACGAATCACGTCGCATGGCCTGTGCCATGAGGCACCTCCTGGCAGAAGGCGGCGCACTGTAGCGCCGCTCACACCCCGATGAGTACAGATTGCGGCCCCTCCCGGCCCGATTTCAACCGGAAGCCTCTCTACGGGTACTCTGGACGGTCTGCACCGGTGTCCCCCCTGCCAGAAAACGATCCGTGGGCTTCTCCCGCGGGATTGTCAGTGGCAGTGGATACCGTTGCGTACGCATCACGACCCTCCTGCCACGGAACGACCGTGGCCGCTGAGTCCAAAGGAGGTGGGTTCCACATGCGTCACTACGAAGTGATGGTCATCCTCGACCCCGATCTCGAGGAGCGCGCAGTCGCCCCCATGATCGAGAACTTCCTCTCCGTCGTCCGTGAGGGCAACGGAAAGGTCGAGAAGGTCGACACCTGGGGCCGTCGTCGTCTGTCCTACGAGATCAAGAAGAAGCCCGAGGGCATCTACTCGGTCATCGACCTGCAGGCCGAGCCTGCGGTCGTCAAGGAGCTCGACCGACAGATGAACCTGAACGAGTCGGTCCTCCGGACCAAGGTCCTCCGCCCCGAGACCCACTGAACTTCGGTTCAGCGGTAATCGGGCCCGAGTAGCACCACAGCAGCCAGCAGCAATCCCCGCCGAGAGGTTCACCCATGGCAGGCGAGACCGTCATCACGGTCGTCGGCAATCTCGTCGACGACCCCGAGCTGCGCTTCACCCCGTCCGGTGCGGCGGTCGCGAAGTTCCGTGTCGCGTCCACTCCCCGCATCTTCGACAAGCAGACCAATGAGTGGAAGGACGGCGATGGCCTGTTCCTCACCTGCTCGGTCTGGCGTCAGGCGGCGGAGAACGTCGCGGAGTCGCTCCAGCGAGGCATGCGCGTCATCGTGCAGGGCCGGCTGAAGCAGCGGTCCTACGAAGACCGTGAGGGCATCAAGCGCACGGTCTACGAGCTGGACGTCGAGGAAGTCGGCCCCAGCCTCAAGACCGCCACGGCCAAGGTCTCCAAGACCACCGGTCGCGGCGGCCAGGGTGGGTACGGCGGCGGTGGCGGTCAGCAGCAGGGTGGCGGCGGCAACTGGGGCGGCGGCTCCGGTGGCGGCCAGCAGGGCGGCGGAGCACCCTCCGACGACCCCTGGGCCTCCAGCGCGCCGGCCGGTGGACAGCCGCAGCAGGGCGGGGGTGGCTGGGGTGGAAACTCCGGCGGCTCCGGCAACTCCGGCAGCGGCGGTGGCTACTCGGACGAGCCGCCCTTCTAGGGCAGCTCGAACTCCCACTTCTTGATCACACAGGAGAAACACCATGGCGAAGCCGCCTGTGCGCAAGCCTAAGAAGAAGGTCTGCGCGTTCTGCAAGGACAAGACCCAGTACGTGGACTACAAGGACACGAACATGCTGCGGAAGTTCATTTCCGACCGTGGCAAGATCCGTGCCCGCCGCGTCACCGGCAACTGCACGCAGCACCAGCGTGACGTCGCCACGGCTGTCAAGAACAGCCGTGAGATGGCGCTGCTGCCCTACACGTCCACCGCGCGATAAGGGAAGGGTGACCGACAGATGAAGATCATCCTGACCCACGAGGTCTCCGGCCTCGGTACCGCTGGCGACGTCGTCGACGTCAAGGACGGTTACGCTCGCAACTACCTGGTTCCGCGTGGCTTCGCGCTCCGCTGGACCAAGGGTGGCGAGAAGGACGTGGCGCAGATCCGCCGCGCCCGCAAGATCCACGAGATCGCGACCATCGAGCAGGCCAACGAGGTCAAGGCCAAGCTCGAGGGTACGAAGGTCGTTCTGGCTGTTCGCTCCGGCGACGCCGGCCGTCTCTTCGGCTCCGTGACCCCGGCCGACGTCGCTTCCGCGATCGTCTCCGCCGGTGGCCCGAAGGTCGACAAGCGCCGCGTTGAGCTCAGCGCCCCGATCAAGACCCTCGGTTCGCACCAGGTCTCCGTGCGCCTGCACGACGACGTGGCCGCGAAGCTCGGCGTCGAGGTCGTTGCTGCCTGAGTGCAGCACACCACCTCTGCTTGAGCAGGTCTGAGCAGAAAGAAGGGCCGCACCCCTCGGGGTGCGGCCCTTCTCGCGATCCTGGGTAGTGCTTCGCGTGCACGCTCCCAGGAAGTGCTCCACGTTCCTCGCGAAAGGCATGTTTCACGTGAAACATGGCCCTCGAACGCCGAGGGGTCTCAGCGGGTGGCGCCCGTGACGATCCAGCGGCCCGAGCGGGTCCGCCACCACAGGGTGGCCATCCGGACGGTCATCATCAGCGTCATCGCCCACCACAGTGCGGTCAGACCACCGCCCAGGGCGGGTACGAGTAGCGCTACGGGAGCGAAGACCGCGAGTGTGGCGATCATGGCCCAGGCCAGGTAGCGGCCGTCGCCCGCGCCCATCAGGACCCCGTCGAGCACGAAGACGACCCCAGAGACCGGCTGGCTGACGGCGACCACCAGGAGCGCGGGCAGCAGGGTGTCCCGCACCGCCTGGTCGCTGGTGAAGAGCGGCACGAAGAGGGGGCGGGAGAGCGCGATCAGGATGCCGAGCACCACTCCGGCGGCGATGCCCCACTCGACCATGCGACGGCAGACGGCACGGGCACCCTCCTTGTCCCCGGCGCCCAGATAGCGACCGATGATCGACTGCCCGGCGATGGCGATGGCGTCCAGGGCGAATGCCATCAGCGTCCACAGGGTGAGGATGATCTGGTGGGCCGCGAGGTCGGCGTCCCCGAGGCGGGCCGCGACCGCGGTAGCGGTCATCAGCACCGCGCGCAGGGACAGCGTGCGGACGAGGAGGGGAGCGCCGGCCCGGGCCGAGGCCCGTATTCCGGCGGCGTCGGGGCGCAGCGAGGCGCTGTGGCGGCGGGCCCCCCGGACGACCACCACGAGGTAGACGGCGGCCATCGCCCACTGCGCGGCCACGGTGCCCCAGGCGGAACCGGCGATGCCCAGGTCGAATCCGTATACCAGGAGCACGTTGAGCACGCCGTTCGCGACGAAGCCGCCGATGGCCACGTACAGCGGGGTCCTGGTGTCCTGGAGGCCGCGCAGGACACCGGTGGCTGCCAGGACGACGAGCATGGCGGGGATGCCGAGACTGGAGATCCGAAGGTAGGTGATGGCGTACGGGGCGGCCGTGTCGGAGGCGCCGAAGAGGTCGATGAGACCGGGGGCGGTGGGCAGGACCGCTGCGATCACCAGGGCACCGAGGAGCAGGGCGAGCCAGATTCCGTCCATGCCCTGGCGGATGGCCGCGGCCATCTCCCCGGCGCCGACGCGGCGGGAGACGGCCGCGGTGGTGGCGTAGGCGAGGAAGACGAAGACGCTGACGGCGGTGGTGAGCAGCGCCGAGGCGATGCTGAGTCCGGCGAGCTGCGGGGTGCCGAGGTGGCCCACGATGGCGCTGTCGGCCATCAGGAAGAGGGGTTCGGCGACGAGTGCGCCGAAGGCGGGGAGCGCGAGCGCGAGAATCTCACGGTCGTGCCGACGGCGGCCTGGTTTCGTTGCCGCGGGAGCCTGGGTCATGCGCTCAACCTAATCTTCCACAGGTAAGAGATGCAATGGGTCTAGGACCCTTACGGATGGCCGTTTTCGGAGTCAGTGCGTGGGCTGTTTGCAGCGATCTTGCGCCCGGGGGGAAAGTTTTTCTCCCCCACAGCCGGTGGATGGCGTTTCCGCAGGTCAGGGGCGTTGCGTGGGAAGGTCTGTGAACTTGTCCACAGCACTGTCCCCCGTTCCGTGCACAGGTTCTGGGGAGTTCTCCACAGCAACGGGCGAGTTGCTCACAGACCCTGTGGATAACCAGATTGGCTGACGGTGCCCGCGGGCCTACCGTGGACCGGCGCCCGCCCTGTCTTCCCGTCCCACTTGTTGTGCCGGAAGCGGAAGTCGGGCGTCTCATTTGTCAGAGCCGTGCCGTAAGAAAGAGTGGCACAGCGAGGTCCGCGGAGCGGACGGGAGGAGGTGGGCCCGGTGACGATTTCCGAGCCCTTGGACGACCCCTGGGCCGACAGCGGTCCGGGTGACCGTCTGCCCGCCCGTAAGCGTGGTGGCGACGGCCGGGGGCGTGACGACCGGCACGACCGCGGCTCCGACAGCGGTGGCTGGGACGGCGGCGGAGGGGGTGGCTTCGAGCGCGTACCGCCGCAGGACCTGGACGCGGAGCAGTCCGTGCTCGGCGGCATGCTGCTCTCGAAGGACGCCATCGCCGACGTCGTCGAGGTGCTCAAGGGCCACGACTTCTACAAGCCCGCCCACGAGACCGTCTTCCTGGCGATCCTCGATCTGTACGCGAAGGGCGAGCCCGCCGACCCGATCACGGTCAGCGCCGAACTGACCAAGCGCGGTGAGATCACCAAGGTCGGCGGCGCCCCGTACCTGCACACGCTGGTGCAGTCGGTGCCCACGGCGGCCAACGCCGAGTACTACGCGGAGATCGTTCACGAACGGGCGGTGCTGCGTCGTCTCGTCGAGGCCGGTACGAAGATCACGCAGATGGGATACGCGGGCGACGGCGACGTCGACGAGATCGTCAACTCCGCGCAGGCCGAGATCTACGCCGTCACCGAGCAGCGCACCTCGGAGGACTACGCCCCGCTCGGCGACATCATGGAGGGTGCGCTCGACGAGATCGAGGCGATCGGCTCCCGCAGCGGGCAGATGTCCGGCGTACCGACCGGCTTCACCGACCTGGACTCGCTGACCAACGGCCTGCACCCGGGCCAGATGATCGTCATCGCGGCCCGGCCCGCCATGGGCAAGTCGACCCTCGCTCTGGACTTCGCCCGCGCCTGTTCGATCCAGAACAACATGGCCAGCGTGATCTTCTCGCTCGAAATGGGCCGCAATGAGATCGCGATGCGTCTGCTGTCTGCGGAGGCGCGGGTCGCCCTGCACCACATGCGCTCCGGCTCAATGACGGACGACGACTGGACGCGGCTGGCCCGCCGGATGCCCGATGTGTCCGCGGCCCCTCTGTTCATCGACGACTCGCCCAACCTGTCGATGATGGAGATCCGCGCCAAGTGCCGACGGCTCAAGCAGCGGCAGGACATCAAGCTCGTGATCATCGACTACCTGCAGCTGATGCAGGCCGGTGGCTCCAAGCGCAGCGAGAGCCGCCAGCAGGAAGTCTCGGACATGTCGCGAAACCTGAAGCTGCTGGCGAAGGAGCTTGAGGTACCGGTGATCGCGCTGTCCCAGCTGAACCGTGGCCCCGAGCAGCGCACCGACAAGAAGCCGATGGTCTCCGACCTGCGTGAATCCGGCTCGATCGAGCAGGACGCGGACATGGTGATCCTGCTGCACCGCGAGGACGCCTACGAGAAGGAGTCACCGAGGGCCGGCGAGGCGGACATCATTGTCGGCAAGCACCGTAACGGTCCGACAGCGACGATCACCGTGGCCTTCCAGGGCCACTACTCGCGCTTCGTGGACATGGCACAGACCTGACCCGGCGGAGGGCGGGCGTCCTACGGGCAGGGCTAGGCCTGCGGGCTTGATGACGGGTACGTCGCGGGCCAACTCGCGGAATTCCACGCTGTAGTCACGTAGTAGGGGCCGCGCGCCCGGGGTGTCCTGGGGCGCCCTGGCAGGCGGCCGTCATGTGCCGAGCGTCGGCGGCCCGCGCCCGCCGCATCCCGTGCACGAGCAGCGCGCGTGCCAGTCCTTGGCGGCGGTAGTCGTCCGCTGCGCTCGGCACCACTGCGCGTTCGAGGCCGGCCAACGTGATCTCGTACCAGTCGATCACCTCGTCGACCAGTTCGGCGTGGTCGGGGTGGATCCGGTAGGTGAGGTGGGCGCCGGAGATGTCCTTCACCGACCCGTCGCTGACGTCACCTGACGGGGCAGTTGGGCCCGGCCCGGCCCCACGCCACCGGGTCCGCGCCGGAGAGCCACAGTCGGCGGACCCAGCTCGGTGGGCGGGGCGCCGGATGGTGGGCGCGCTCCGTACTCGGGCGAGCGCAATCAGCTCGACGAGGTGGGTCCCAGGAGGTAGTTGTGGCACATGGTTTCTTCTGCGAACGCATTGTCCGACCACCCCGACGTACCTCCTCTGCTGCCCAGCACCCGCCGGGCCCTGTTGCACCGGATCGCCGTCGCCCAGTCCGAGGGCCGGACACCGTCGCTGAGCGCGGCGGTGCGACGGGAGGGGCGGGTGGTGTGGAGCGGCGAGCGGGGGGCCTCGTCCGAGGGGCAGCAGGCCGGCTCCGAGACGCAGTACCGGATCGGTTCCATCACGAAGCCCTTCACCGCGGTGCTGGTGATGCGCATGAGGGACGAGGGGCTGCTGGATCTCGCGGACCCGCTGGAGAAGCACCTGCCGGGTACCGGCGTCGGCGATGTCACCCTTTTCCAGCTCCTCGGTCACACCGCGGGCCTGGCAGCGGAGACCCCTGGACCGTGGTGGGAGCGCACCCCCGGTGACCTGCGCCCCGAGTTGGCCGACGTACTGGGCGACGTACACGGCCAAGAGGCGCGTCCGCACCCGTCCGGACGGGTGCATCACTATTCCAACCCCGGTTACACGCTGCTCGGTTCACTCGTCGAAGCGGTGCGTGGTGTGCCGTGGGCGGATGCGGTGCGGGAGGAGATCACCGGGCCGCTGGGGCTGACGCGGACGAGCGCTCAGCCGCAGGCGCCGTACGCGGAGGGGTGGGCGGTGCACCCGTGGGCGGATGTACTGCTTCCGGAACCGGTGGTGGATCTGGGGCTGATGGCCCCCGCGGGGCAGTTGTGGTCGACGGTCGGCGACCTGTGCCGCTTCGGAGCCTTCCTGGCGGAGGGCGACGACCGGGTGCTGAGTGCCGAATCGGTACGGGAGATGAGGGCCCCGGCCGGGCCGCTCGGCAGCGGGGAATGGGGAGCGACCTTCGGGCTCGGGGTTCAGGTGCTGCACGTGGGCGGGCGTGAGCTGGTGGGCCACGGCGGCTCGCTGCCGGGGTTCGTGGCCGGGATGTGGGCGAGCGTGACGGACGGCGTGGTCGCGGCGGTGCTGGCCAATGCGACGTCAGGGGTGCCGGTGGGGCGAGTGACGGCGGAGCTCGTGGGGATCGTCGCGGAGGCCGAGCCTCGCATTCCGGAGGAGTGGCGGCCGCTGCCTGACGGTGAGCTGGACAGGGAGCTGCTGGAGCTGACCGGGGCCTGGTACTGGGGCACGACCGCCTACGGCTTGCGGCTGCTGCCCGGGCGCGAGCTCTCGCTGGAGCCGTTGAGCGGTGGCGCGGGCCGGGGTTCGCGGTTCCGGGTGCGACCGGACGGGACATGGGTCGGGCGCGACGGGTACTACGCGGGGGAGACGCTGCGGGTGGTGCGTCGGCCGGAAGGCGGGGCGGTCAGTCACCTCGACCTCGGATCCTTCGTCTTCACACGGCAGACTTACGACCCGGAGGCTCCGGTTCCGGGGGGTGTGGACGAGCGGGGGTGGCGCGGGGTCGTCTGAGGTCCGGCGAGGTCGGTTGGTGGATCGGGGGACCGGGGGGCTCGGGGATCGCGACGGTTCTCGGACCGCGGTTCGCCATTCGCGGGTCGGGAGTGGCGGTTGGCGGTTCGCGAGGTAGAGCTTGCGTTCTGGGGCGGGTGCGGTCGGTCGGTTCGGACGGTGCCGTGCAGGTCGTGCGGGCCGGTCAGGGCGGGTGCGGTCGGTCGTGATCGGACGGTGCCGTGCAGGCTGTGCGGGCTGTGCGGGCCGTGCGGGCTGTTCGGACCGGTCAGGGAGGGAAGTTGTGGTCCGCCGGGTCGCCGGGGCGCCCGGCCGCCGGGTCCGCCCACTGCCCGCCCACCCGACCGATCGGGGGGCGCGGTTTCGTGCCAACGAGTTCCGCTTTCGCCGGTTCGGTGATCAGGTGGCGGACAGCTCGCGCTCCAATGGCGTGCGGAACCGAGGCGTGACCCGGGCCCCGGCCACCCATGTGCTGAGGCGGGCCGCTTCCGCTTCGATTGCCGGGGCGGCTTCGGTGCCCCGGTCGGCCAGCAGGCGCCAGATGATCTCGCCGTTCGGGCGCTGCGCCCAGCCGCCGACGATCTCGCCTTGCCACCACACCGTCGGACCGATGTTGCCCGACCGGTCGAAGAGGGGTGTGCGGAGTTCCGGATCGAGCTGGAAGTCTCGGTCGGCCCAGCCCATGGCACTCGGATCGAGGCCAGGGAGGAGCGCCGCCCAGGGTTCCGTTTCGGGCTCGGGTCCGGTGTCACCCGGTGCGACATGGGCCGGGCGGCCGTCCTCAAGGCGCACCTCTTCGGCGGTGCACGCCAACAGGGCCTTGCGTACGTCCGCGAGACTCCAGCCCGTCCACCACTTCAGGTCGGCCTCGGTGGCGGGCCCGTACGACAGCAGCCACCGGCGGGCCAGTTCCGCTTTCGCTTCGGCGGCGGGCAGTTCGGGCCAGGGCTCGGCCGCCGTCCAGCGGAACTGGCTGGAGGTCCAGGAGCCGCGCGGGCGGTCGCGGCGGATGTGGCCCTCGGCGGCCAGCACGCGCAGTACGCGCGAGGCAACACCCTGGACGGTCTCCCACTTCTTGCCGGGGAAGACGGTGATCTTGGTCTGGAGGGCTGCCGAAGCGGCGGAGAGTTCGCTGCCGGATGCGCTGCCGTGCTGCGCGAGCAGGGTGTGCACCTCGGCTTCGGCGTCGGCCAGCCAGTCGGCGTCCAGTCCGCCACCGTCCTCGGCGAAGTGCTTCAGGAGGGTCTTGCGCTCCTTGGCTGCAATCGCACGGGCTGTGGATGCGTCGACGTAGGGGGCGAGTTCCCGGGAGACGGCGAAGAGGGTGTTGCGCATGGACAGCAGACGGACGAGGGCGACGTCCTCGTACATCTCGCGCTCCAGGGCCGCCGGGGACGAGGAGGTTGTCCGGGCCGCAGTCGAGAGGAAGACGGTGGCGGCGTCGGAGGCGTGGAGGGCCACCAGCGCGTCGGCGACAGCGGCAGCGGTGGTGACGCGTGTGGCGGGGGTCAGGAGATGGCGGCGGGCGAGTCGGCTGCGGCGTTCCTGGATGGTGAGGGTGGGACGGGGCGGCACGGGCGGACTCCTGGTGTGCGAGGGCGGAGGGACGGGAGCGGAGGTGCGTGCGGCCTGGGGGCGGAGGGACGGGAGCGGAGACGCGTGCGGCTCGGGTGGGGGGCGATCGTGCGGTGTCACCGAAATGGAGGCCCGGGCTACTCAGGCGGAGCCCGGGTGCGCCTGCTCGGGCGGGGCACGCTGGGGCGGGGGGCTGCTCCACCGAGGCCAGGCGGGGCCCGCTCCACCGGGGCCCGGTGGACGGCGGCAGGTGACCACACCACCGGGGCCCGGTGCACAGCGAAAGGTAACCACTCCGCCCCTGGCGTGGAGGGTCGCACGGCTTCGCCGGGTGGCGCCCCAGCTCGCGTTCCCCCATGCGCCGGGCCTGCGTAGGATCGCGGGCGCTTTCGGGTCCCCCGGCCGCCCGGGCGAGCGGCGTCAGAGCGCCAGCTTGAAGCCGACGTGGGAGGGGGTGAAGCCGAGGCGTTCGTAGAAGCGGTGGGCGTCCTTGCGGGTGGCGTCGGAGGTCAGCTGCACCAACTGGCACCCGTGGGCGCGGGATTCCTCGACGGCCCACTCGATGAAGCGGGTGCCGAGGCCGCTGCCGCGCTCGTCGGCGTGCACGCGCACGGCCTCGATGATCGAGCGGGTGGCGCCCTTGCGGGACAGGCCGGGGACGAACGTCAGTTGAAGCGTGCCGACGACGCGGCCGGCGCGTTCCGCCACGACCAGCCGCTGGTTGGGGTCGGCGTCGAGCCGCCTGAGGGCGTCGCGGTACGGCGCGAGGTCGTCGGGGGACTCGCGCTGGGCGCCGAGCGGGTCGTCGGCGAGCATCGCCACGATCGCGGGCAGGTCACCCTCGGCCGTCGGGCGTATGACGAGGGCGTCGGCTGTGGGGCCCGCCTGGGGATCCGCCCGGACATCTGCCGGAGCATCCGAGGGAGCGGACGGAACATCCGGGGGAGTGGACGGGGCGTCCGTAGCGGCGGGGGTGCCGTGCGGGGTGGCCGACGGGCCGTTCGTAGCGGTCATGACCGCAGATTACGCAGCTCAGGCGGGTGTGCGCAGTTCTTTCACGGTGCGTACCAGGGGGGCGAGTTCGGGGTTCTCGGCAGCGGCGGCGAGCGCTTCGCGCAGGGCGGCGTCATGAGTCGGGCGGGCTTGCGTGAGGAGGACCTGTCCGGCGTCGGTGACGTCCGTGTAGATGCCGCGCCGGTCGGTGTCGCAGAGGTAGCGGGTGAGCAGTCCGCGGTCCTCCAGGCGCGTGACCAGGCGGGTGGTCGCGCTCTGGCTGAGGAGTACGGCCTCGGCGACCTGGCGCATCTGGAGGTGGCCGCCGGGTCCGTTGTGCTGGCGGCTGAGGACGTCGAGAAGGGAGTACTCGCGGACGCTGAGGTCGTGGCGGGCCTGCAGCGCCTTCTCGATGTGCGTCTCGATGCGGCTGTGCAGGAGCGACAGGGCGCACCAGCCCTGGGCGAGGGCGGTGAGTGCCGGATCGGTCGCGGTCATCGGTTCTCTCCTCGTCCCCGTCTCCGGCGTGCGGAGCAAATGGTCCCGCGGTCTGCGGAGCGGCCAGTCAGGCTGTGCCTGGTCTCCAGGATAGGCGACGAGCGCAATATCCCGCGCCTGCAATTAGTCGCCCGTTCCGGGCCCACCGCTCGTGGTGCGCGGCCCCGGCTGCGAGGCGGGGACCGCTTCCGGTCGGGGCCTCAGCCCGCCGCGGTCGCCAGCGGAGCGAAGCGGCGACGGGGATCCCCCGGCAGGGCGGAGGCGCCGTACGACATGGTGGCGCTGGAGGAGACCCTGGCGAGCCCTCCGGCCCGCAGCCAGTCGCTCAGCTCGGCGTGGCGGGTGTCGATGTCGATGCGCAGCGGATGGCCGGTGTCGTCGGCGAGGGAGGCGACCAGGGCCTTTGCGGTATCAGTGTCGCGGGCGATCAACGGGCCTACGGTGTCGACGTCCCGTTCGGGCCAGAGGGCCGCGTAGCCCAGCAGTCCGTCCTTGTCCTCGGCCACGCGGATCCGGTCGGCGAAGGCGGGCAGCCTCGCGATCATGGCGGTGCGGTCGTGGCCGAACACCTTGGTGTCCAGGCGGATGATCGCCGCGAGGTCGTCGGGAGTGGCAGGGCGGGTGGCGACCGAGGCCGACGGACCGGAAGGGCGGAAGTGTCCCCGGAACGTGTCGGACCGGCCCGCGACGGTGAAGCCGAGCCGTCCGTAGAACCCGTCGCTGGATGCGGGTGCATACAGGGCGACGTAGGCCCTGCCCGCCTGGGCCAGGGCGTGCCGGGCCATGCGGCTGCCGAGGCCGCGGCGCTCGTGGCGCGGCGAGACGAGGAGCATGCCCAGCACCGCGTACGAGGGAGCGTGCGGGGCTTCGAGCCCGTAGGCGGTGAGGGTGCAGGCGGCGAGGAGTCGCTTTCCTTCTGGGACGTCCGGGGCGTCGATGCCGTACCCGGTGCCGGCGGTGAGCAGCAGACTCCAGGTGCGCTCGGTACGTGGCCGACCGTGTTCCTCGCTGAGGTCTGCACAGGCGGCGAGGTCCCGCAGGGTGAGGCGACGGACGGGAAGTTCGGCGAGCGGCGAGGGCATGGTGGCCAGGCTGTCGGATGCGGAGATCGTTCGTCCACCGTTTTACCGGAACCCGTTTCACGTGAAACATCGCCGCTGAAGTCGGCCCGTACACCAGGTGAACGCAGTCGCCGTGCGTGGTGAATCGGCTCGGCCCGCCGCGGCCAATGGGGGCGCAACCCTCCTTTGCCGGGTGTTTCACGAGAAACATCACAGCCTGCTCCGAGTGCGGGCCCGGGGGAATGGTGCCCGCGTTCCAGGGAAGGCGCTCCCGGGCCGCAGGGCCACAGGCGGGGTGCAGGCATGGGCGGAAGGCAGCCTAGAGGGAAGGAGAGACCGGAAACCCGGACTTCCCGGTCTTCGGCCAATTCGAGGTACGGACTGACACGCTGCGACGACGGGAGCTGCGGCCGAGAAGCAGTCCGAGGTCGACGCGCGCAGCCTTTCCGCCTTGTTCTCAATGAGGGAGTAGCGCGACCACATGACGTTCGAGGCGAGGCACGGAATGGATGCTCCGAATACCACCGCCGTACCGGCCGGCCCCCGTGGCACGGCGGTCGGTGACGGCCAGGGCGGCCCGACGGGAAGCAGCCGCAGCGGCGGTACGGCAGATCCGGTGAGCAGAGCCGGCGACGGGGCCCCCATGGACATGGGGTTGCCCGCAGCGGCTCCCGCGCCCCCCGAACCCTCTCCGGACGCGCTGCGGGTGCGCCGCACGCTGGCCGAGCTCGAACCGGTTGCGGACCGGGCGACCTCGTACTTCTACGCGCTGTTGTTCACCCGGTATCCGGGCCTGCGCGAGATGTTCCCGCCCGCGATGGACACCCAGCGGGACCGGTTGTTCAAGGCGCTGCTCACTGCGGCGGAGCACATGGACAACCCCAGGGTGCTGACCGAGTACCTGAAGAACCTCGGAGCAGGGCACCGCAAGTACGGCACCCAGGCCGCCCACTACCCGGCCGTCGGCGAGGCCCTCATCGGGGCGCTCGCCCGGTACGCCCCGGTGACCTGGGACCAGGAGGCCGAGGACGCGTGGGTGCGTACGTACCGGGCGATCTCGCAGATCATGATCGACGCCGCGGCGGAGAGCGAACTGCGCTCCCCTGCCTGGTGGCACGCCGAGGTGGTGGCGCACGACCTGCGTACCCCCGACATCGCGGTCGTCACCCTGCGCCCGGACCAGCCGTACCCGTTCCTGGCAGGTCAGTACACGAGCCTGGAGACACCGTGGTGGCCGCGGATCTGGCGGCACTACTCCTTCGCCGCGGCCCCCCGGGCGGACGGTCTGCTCACCCTGCACGTGAAGGCGGTTCCGGCGGGCTGGGTGTCGAACGCGCTGGTGCACCGGGCCAGACCGGGGGACGTACTGCGGCTGGGACCGCCGGCCGGGTCAATGACGGTCGACCACACCACGGACAGCGGGCTGCTGTGCATCGGCGGCGGCACCGGCATCGCGCCCATCAAGGCGCTGGTGGAGGATGTCGCCGAGCACGGAGAGCGGCGCCCGGTCGAGGTGTTCTACGGGGCCCGTACCGACTTCGACCTGTACGACATCGACACCATGCTGCGCCTGCAGAAGTCGCACTCCTGGCTGTCGGTGCGGCCGGTGATCGACGACCGTGCGCAATTCCCCGACGCGGTACGCGAGTTCGGCCCGTGGAACGCGTACGACGCCTACCTGTCGGGACCGCCCGGCATGATCCGTAGTGGACTCGACGCGCTGCGGACGGCCGGTATACCGGGCGACCGGATACGCCACGACGCGGTCGAGGAGCTCGTGGTCGCGGGGGGCCAGGGGCCGGACCGACGGGTCCCGAGCGGGCGTTAGCCCGGGCAGTGGCCGGTGGCCGCTAGCCCAGGTCCGGAGCCAGGAGTGCCCGCACGCCCTCGATGTTTCCGTCGAGGTAGTGGCGCAGTGACAGCGGCACGAGGTGGACGGCCGCGATACCGACCCTGCTGAAGGGCACCCGGACGATCTCGTATTCGCCGAGCGGGTCGTCGACCTCGGGCCCGTGCCGCAGGGCGGGGTCCATGGACTCAAGTCGGCAGACGAAGAAGTGCTGCACCTTGACCCCGGCGACGGCCCCCTCTCCGGCGTCGCCCGCGGTCTGCTCGACGGTGTCGACGAAGCAGGGCACCACATCGGTGACCTTCGCTCCGAGCTCCTCGTCCACCTCCCGGTGCAGGGCGTCGACGACAGAGCTGTCCCCGGGCTCCACTCCCCCGCCCGGGGTCACCCAGTACGGGTCGACGCCGGGCTTGGTGCGCTTGATGAGGACGAGGTGGTCGCCGTCGAGGAGGACGGCGCGTGCGGTGCGCTTGACCACGGGACGTTCGGTCATGGCAATAACGTGGCCCGCCAGGGCCCCTCCGAAACTCCCGCGCCCCGGTTGTCCCCCGGCGAGGGGGCGTTCAGCACCAGTCCCCCGCGGCACGCAGCAGCCATTCGTGTGCCCGCGCGATGTGCGGATGCGCGAGTGTGCCGGCGCGCACCGCCAGGAAATAGGTGCGCAGGGGAGGCACTGCCGGCTCGTGGAGCGCCACCACCTCGCCGGCCGCGAGCTCGTCCTCGCACAGGTACCGGGGCAGGACCGCCAGGCCCGCACCCGCGGCGGTGGCCTTGAGTACGGCGCGCAGATCGGGAACGATGACGGTGCCGGCCGCCGCGGGCGGGGTGTCGAAGACGGCGGCCCAGTAACGGGCGACGAGCGGCAGGCTCTCGTGCACCTCGACCACCGGGAGCTGTTCCAGTACGACGGCCCCCTTGTCGGCGAGCAGTTCCGGGGTGAGGTGCTTGGCCCAGCGCGGTGCGGCCACCAGGACGTGCTCCTCGTCGCACAGAGCGGTGGCAGTCAGCAGCCCGCCCCGCGGGCGGTCGGTGGTGAGGGCGAGGTCGTGATGGCCCGCGGCGAGCCCCTCCAAGGTTTCCTCGGAGCTGCCGAAGGACACCCGCAGCGCCAGTCCCTGGGCGGTGAGCGGGGACAGCGCGGGCAGGGCGCGCAGAGAGGTGAACTCCGGCGGGCCCGCCAGGTGCAGGGTGCGCACGCCGGAGTTGTCGTCGAGTCCGCGCTCGGTGATCTCGACAAGGGCGTCCAGGTGGGGTGCGGCCCGGTGGGCGAGCTCGTCACCGATGGCGGTGGGGGTGACGCCCCGGGCCCGGCGCAGGAACAGCGGACGGCCCAGCTGCCGCTCCAGGGTGCGTATCTGGCCGGTCACGGCGGGCTGGGACAGCCCCAGGAGCGCGGCGGCCCGGGTGAAGGAGCCGGCCCGGTGGACCGTGACGAAGGTGCGCAGCAGGGCCAGGTCCATGTCATGCCTTCCGCGTTGCGCGGTGCTCGGCCGTCGGGTGGTGAGGACGGATGGCTGTTCCGTCTCGTCCCGCCGTCCAGGCACCGTGGTCCGGTCCCCGCCGGTGTGCCCGAAGACGCAGTATAAATATGTCGATAGGTCTCTGTCGCTAGCGTGATTGGACACTGACGCAGAGTCAACTAGCCTTGTGCAGGCGGTTCTTCGCGCGCAGAACCGGGACGGTCCGAGCCACGAGGGGGGAGGTTCGGACCGTCCGTCCTGCACACCACAGTTACGCGCAGCTACTTAATTGGCTGCCGCATCGAGTGCCCGCAGGACGTCGACGATCAGGTCCTCGACGTCCTCCGCGCCCACCGAGAAGCGGATGAACCCCTCGGGTACGGCGTCCCCGCCCCACCGTCCGCGTCGCTCGGCCGTGGAACGCACTCCGCCGAAACTCGTGGCGTCGTCGACCAGCCGCAGCGCGGCCAGGAACCTCTCGGCGAAGTCCTTGTCGGGCAACGTGAAGGACACCACGCAGCCGAACCGCCGCATCTGCCGCGAGGCGACGGGGTATGCGGCGTCCTCGGGGAGCCCGGGGTAGCGCAGCCCACTCACCCGCGGGTGGCTGCGCAGAGCGGTGGCCAGGGCCAGTGCGCTCGCGCCCTGCCGGTCGGCCCGCAGCTGGAGCGTGGCCAGGGAGCGGTGCGCGAGCCACGCCTCCATCGGACCGGGGATCGCCCCCACGACCTTGCGCCATCGCCGTACCGACGCCGCCCGCTCGGCGTCCCGGCACGTCACGTACCCGAGCAGAATGTCGCCGTGCCCGGTCAGCCCCTTGGTGCCGCTGGCCACCGAGAAGTCGGCGCCCAGGTCGAGGGGGCGCTGTCCGAGCGGGGTGGCCAGGGTGTTGTCGACGGCGACCAGGGCCCCCGCCTCGTGGGCGGCGTCGACGAGTCGGCGGATGTCGCACACGTCGAGCCCCGGGTTGGAGGGGGACTCGATCCACAGGAGCTTCGCGCCGGCCAGCTCGGCGATCTGCGCGTCGCCCGCGGTGGGCGCGGTCCGCACTCGTACCCCGTATGCCTCCAGCTGTTCCCGTACGAGCGGCAGTGCCTGATAGCCGTCGTCGGGGAGGACCACCGTGTCGCCGGTCCGCGCCTGCGAGAGCAGTACCGCGGAGACGGCGGCCATGCCGGACGCGAAGACCGTGGTGTGTGCCGGGCCTTCGGGGGTTCCGTCCGGTGCCTCCAGCTCGCCGATGGCGCGCTCGAGATGGGTCCAGGTGGGGTTCTCGTCGCGGCCGTAGGTGTACGGGCCCGTGGGTTCGCCGGGCAGGTGGAAGTGCGCGGCGAAGACCGGGCCGGGGAGGGTCGGCTCGTACGCGACGGCATCGGGCAGACCGGCGCGCACCGCCCGGGTGCCGTCGCCGTCCTCGTCGGATATCGGCATCGGATCAGTCCTTTCCGTCGGGCAGTACCAGGTTGAGCGCCCAGGAGACGATGCTGATGATCAGGGCGCCGATGACGGCCGTCCAGAATCCCTCGACGTGGAAGGCCAGGTCGAACGTGTCGGCCAGCCACGACGTGAGCAGCAGCATCAGGGCGTTCACCACCAGTGTGAACAGGCCGAGGGTGAGCACGAACAGCGGGAAGGACAACAGCCGCACCACCGGCTTGACGAGCACGTTCACCAGTCCGAAGAGAAGGGCGACGACGATGAGCGTGCCCACCTTGTGGCCGGTGTCGGCACCGGTGAGCTTGATGTCGTCGACCAGCCACACGGCCACCCAGAGGGCCACCGCGTTGGCGATCGTCTTGACTAGCAAATTCATCATGTGTCTGATCGTGGCAGACATGATCGGTGTCAGGCAGGCAGGACACTGGCACCCCTTGAGGAGCGGACGGGCATGAAGGCATTCCGACTGGACGAGCTGGAGGCGGAACGCGCCGCCAACGACGGCGCGTATCTGCAGTTCCTCAAGGAACGGAACATGTCCGCCGGCCTGTACGCGCTCGGTGCGGGCGAGAGCGACCCGCAGCAGCCGCACCACGAGGACGAGATCTACTTCGTCGTGAGCGGCCGGGCGGCGATCACCGTCGGCACGGAGACGACACAGGTCGCGCGCGGCAGTGTGGTGTACGTACCGGCGGGCGTGCCGCACAAGTTCCACCACATCTCGGAGGACCTGCGGGTCCTGGTGGTGTTCTCCCCGCCGGAGAGCTGAACGGGCCCTCCCCGGCCGGCGGCGTCCCCCGACGGTTTCACGTGAAACACCCCGGGTTCCCTAGGGGGTGGATCAGGGGTCTTCAAGGGCTGCGAGCCCCCTGCCGGGGGTGGTTCCCCGCCTAGCATCGAAGCCAGGGAAACCAAGGGACCCACCGCCGCACCGGGCAGGGCCCGGACCGAGGGAGAGGCAAGACAATGGCTGCACGGGAGATGTTCACGGGCCTGCCGGGCTGGGTGAAGTGGGTCGCGATTCCGGCCCTCGTCCTGCTGGTGTTCGGCGGCACGATCCTGGCCGCGATCGGCACGCTGATCGGCCTGCTGTTCAAGCTGCTGCTGCTCGTCGCCCTGGTGGGCGGTCTGATCTACGTCGTACGGCGGTTCCTGCCGTCCTCCTCCAGCTCCCCGGGCAGTTCCTCCTCGCGCGACTGGTGAGCTCGCGCGACCGCTGGGGAGGTACCCCGGGCGCACGGTGCCGCGGTCCCTCCAGGGGGTGCGACCTGACCCGCCCCGGCCGCGGGGCGGGTCAGCAGCCCGTACGGGCATTAGCCCGCCGGGGGGAACCTGACACGTGAAAACAACTGAGCCCCCGGGCACGGCAGTTAGGGTGAAAAACCGCTGCCGCCACCCGGGACTCCCGCTTTCCGGCGGCGGCACTGCCCCTCGGGACCCCGGGAGTGCCCCATGGCCACGGCCCAGCCCACCGCACGAGCCACCGCTCGCCCGGCCACCCCACCCACCCGCCGCACCACCCCCTCGGCAGCACGAGCAGCCGTTGTGCCGACCCCGGCACAACCGCCGGCCTCGGCACAACCGCCCGCACAGGCGCAACCGCCCGCGCCGGCACATCCGCCCGCCCCCGCCGACGGCCCCGCACCCACCCTGATCGGATCCGTGCAGCGCGCCCTGCGTCTGCTGGAGGCCGTCAGCGCGCACCCCGACGGCGCGCCCGCCAAGCAGCTCGCCCGCGAGGCCGGGCTGCCGCTGCCCACCGCGTACCACCTGCTGCGCACCCTGACCCACGAGGGATATCTCCGTCGTGAGCAGGGTGTTTTCGTGCTCGGTGCGGCCGCGAGCCGCCTCGGGTGCGCAGGGGCCGGGCAACTCCGCCGCGACGTGGTCGTCGAAACCATGGAGCGCTGGCGCGACACGCTCGGCGTGGCCGTGTACTTCGCCGTCTATCGCGAGGGCGAGATCGAACTGGCGGCCCTCGCCGAGAGCACCGATATTCCCGCGGTCGGGGAGTGGGCGGACTTCCGCGAGACTGCGCACGCCCATGTGATCGGCCAGTGCCTGCTGTCCCAGCTGGACACCCGCTCCCGCCTCGACCACCTCGCCAGGCACCCCGTCGAAGCGATCACTCCCTTCACCGTGCGGGACGACACGGCCCTGCTGGAACGGCTCGCCGCGGTGGAGCGGATGCAGACGATGTGGGAGAGCGAGGAGTACGCGCTCGGCACGGTCTGCGCGGGGATTCCCCTCACCATCGGACAGACGGCCGCCGTGATGGCCGTATCCGTACCCCTCGCGCACGAAGCCAGGCTCGGGCCGGCGGTCGAACGGCTGCGCTATGAAATCAGCGAGGTGGTCCGTTCGCTCATGTTCTCTATCAGTATCTGAAAACTCACTCCTTGTGATCTGTTACTGCTTCCAGCACGATGGCGTCAAGAGGGCCGAAAGCGATTGTTTCGGCCACTTCATCTACGGCAGGGTTGGCGATGCGCGAGTCGGTTCAGGCAGAGGTGATGATGAGCTTCCTCGTCTCGGAGGAGCTCTCCTTTCGTATTCCGGTGGAGCTCATGTACGAGGCGAAGGACCCGTACGCGATTCGCCTGACCTTCCATCTGCCCGGTGATGCCCCTGTGACCTGGGCTTTCGGGCGTGAGCTGCTGGTGGACGGGATCAACGAGCCCTGTGGCGAAGGCGATGTGCACATCTCGCCGAGCGACCCGGACGAGCTGGCCGACGTCCACATCCGGCTCCAGGTGGGCGGCGACCGCGCGCTGTTCAGAGCGAGCGCGGCACCGCTCGTGGCGTTCCTGGACCGTACGGACAAGCTCGTGGCACTCGGCCAGGAGCACACGCAGAGTGACTATGCCGGGTGCCTGGAAAGCGAGCTGGGCCGCATCCTCGCCGAGGAGAACGCCGGTTGAAGTGCGGCCCGGAATAGGCTGGTTCGCGAGGTTTATGGCACGCACGTGACCCCGCGGGAGACCGGCGGGCGGTGCGTCGGGGGCGGTGGCCGGGATCCTTCCGGCCACCGCCTCAGGTCTTCCTGCGGCGCCCGCGCCCGGTCCGTACCGGCGGCGCGACCACGGATGACCCGGAACCGGATGACCCGGAACCGGAGGCCGCCGGGCCGGAGGTCCCCGGACCTGACGCCGCCGGACCGGAAGCGCCCCGGCCGGATGTCCCGGGGCCAAAGGGCCGCAGCCGGGATCCGCCCCGACCGGGTCCCGAGCGGTCCGCCGAGACGACCAGGGCGGCGAGCGCCGTCGTCACCGGCACCGAGGCGACCAGGCCGATGGAGCCGACGAGGGTCCGGACGATCTCCTCGGCGATCAGCTCGCTGTTGGCGACCGTACCCACGCTGCTCTGGGCGATGGAGAAGAGCAGCAGCAGCGGAAGGGCGGCGCCCGCATAGGCCAGGACCAGGGTGTTCACCACGGAGGCGATGTGGTCGCGGCCGATCCGGATGGCCGCCCGGTAGAGGGCGCGCGGGCCCATCCTGGGGTCGGCCTGGTGCAGTTCCCAGACGGCCGAGGTCTGGGTGACGGTCACGTCGTCGAGTACGCCGAGCGAGCCGATGATGACGCCGGCCAGGAGCAGACCGCTCATGTCGATCGACGGGTAGAGGCTGTGGATCAGGCCCGTGTTGTCGTCGATGTTGCCGGACAGGAACGCCCAGCCGATGAAGAGCGAACCGAGCAGCCCGATCAGCAGCAGCGAGATGAGCGTGCCGATGACGGCCACGGAGGTCCGGGCGTTCAGCCCGTGGCAGGCGTAGAGCGCGATCAGCATGATGGCGCTTGCCCCGACCACCGCCACGACCAGCGGATTCGACCCCTGGAGGATGGCGGGCAGGATGAACAGGGTCAGCACCGCGAACGAGGCGACAAGCGCAATCAGCGCCATCACCCCCTTCATCCGGCCGACGAGCACCACGGCCAGGGCGAAGATGCCGGCGAGCAGAGCGAGCGGAAGCTTCCGGTCCACATCGGTCACCGAGTACTGGAGTTCGCGGGGCGCGTCGGGGGCGTACGCGACCACCACACCCTGACCTTCCTGCAACTGCCGTGAGGCGTCCGGCTGGACGATCTCGGTGAAGGTGCGCCCCTTGTCCGACCCCGAGGCGACCTCGATCGTCGCCTTCTTGCAGCTACCCCGGGACGGCCGTCCGGAGGGGTCGTCCGTACCGGGAGGGGCGGTCTGCGGGGGCTGCTGGGCGACATTGGCGTCCTTGCAGTCGATCTCGTCCACCTGGACGACCCGGCCCTGCTGGGTCTGCCGGTCGAAACCGACCCCGGTGCGCTCGTGGGCGGGTGCGCCCCCCGGCCACAGCACGGCGAGCCCGACGAGGACGGCCGTGGCGAACGGAATCAGCACCGCCGCGATCACCTTGCGCAGATGCTTGGAGACGGGGAGGGACGGGCCGTGGCCATGGCTGTGACCGTGGCCGTGGCCCGGCGCGGGAGCGGGTGGGGTCGGGGGGCCCTGAGGCGTCGGCGGGGGCGTCGGCTGCGGGGGCGGCTGTGGTGGGGTCACCGCACGATCATCGCAAGAACGGCAGGGGCCCTCTGTTCAGCGCGGCCGGGGTGGCGCTAGCGTGGGGGTCAAACCTTTGTACACGCGGGAGCTCGGAGCACCGGGCTGAGAGGGCGCTGACCTCCGTACACCCATGTACGGACACGGCTGCGTCGACCGCCGAACCTGTTACCGGGTAATGCCGGCGTAGGGAGTAGGTCTCATGACCACCATGGATGCACGCACGCCTGCCCACGGCGAGAACAGCACGGCCGGGGCCGAGCGGAAGCCCGGCTGGCACAAGGGGTACGTCGAGGGCTCGCGCCCCGACCTGCGGGTGCCGGTCCGTCAGGTGCACCTCACCAACGGGAAGGACGTGACGCTCTACGACACGTCGGGCCCGTACACCGACCCGACGGTCGAAACGGACGTGCGGCGCGGGCTGTCCCCGCTGCGGGAGAACTGGATCATCGGCCGCGGTGACACCGAGGAGTACGCCGGACGCCCGGTGCGTCCCGAGGACGACGGCATCAAGCACACCTCGCCGCGCGGCGGGCTCCGCAACCTCGACGCGGTCTTCCCCGGCCGCCCCCGTCAGCCCCGCCGGGGCCGCGACGGGCAGGCCGTGACGCAGCTCGCGTACGCGCGGCGCGGCGAGATCACGCCGGAGATGGAGTACGTGGCGATCCGGGAGAACGTCGCACCCGAAGTCGTACGGGAGGAGATCGCGGCCGGCCGTGCCGTGCTGCCGGCGAACGTGAACCACCCGGAGATCGAGCCGATGATCATCGGCAAGCGGTTCCTGGTGAAGGTGAACGCGAACATCGGCAACTCCGCGGTCACCTCCTCCATCGAGGAGGAGGTGGACAAGATGACCTGGGCCACCCAGTGGGGCGCCGACACGGTCATGGACCTGTCCACCGGGCGCAACATCCACACCACCCGCGAGTGGATCCTGCGCAACGCCCCCGTGCCGATCGGCACCGTGCCGCTCTACCAGGCACTGGAGAAGGTCGACGGCCGCGCCGAGGACCTGAACTGGGAGATCTACAAGGACACGGTCATCGAGCAGGCCGAGCAGGGCGTGGACTACATGACCGTCCACGCGGGCGTGCGCCTCGCGTACGTGCCGATGACCGCCCGCCGCAAGACCGGCATCGTCTCGCGCGGCGGCTCGATCATGGCGGCCTGGTGCCTGGCGCACCACAAGGAGTCGTTCCTGTACGAGAACTTCGAGGAGCTCTGCGAGATCCTCGCGGCGTACGACGTGACGTACTCGCTCGGCGACGGCCTGCGGCCGGGCTCGATCGCGGACGCCAACGACGAGGCCCAGTTCGCCGAGTTGAGGACGCTCGGGGAACTGAACACGATCGCCAAGCGTTTCCACGTACAGACCATGATCGAGGGCCCGGGACACGTCCCGATGCACAAGATCAAGGAGAACATCGACCTCCAGCAGGAGATCTGCGAGGAGGCGCCGTTCTACACGCTCGGCCCGCTGACGACCGATGTGGCCCCCGCCTACGACCACATCACCTCCGGCATCGGCGCCGCGATGATCGCCTGGTGGGGCACCGCGATGCTCTGCTACGTGACGCCCAAGGAGCACCTGGGGCTGCCCAACCGGGACGACGTGAAGACCGGCGTCATCACCTACAAGATCGCCGCGCACGCCGCCGACCTGGCCAAGGGGCACCCCGGTGCCCAGGAGTGGGACGACGCGCTGAGCGACGCCCGCTTCGAGTTCCGGTGGGAGGACCAGTTCAACCTGGCTCTCGACCCGGACACGGCGCGGGAGTTCCACGACGAGACGCTGCCCGCCGAACCGGCGAAGACCGCGCACTTCTGCTCGATGTGCGGTCCGAAGTTCTGCTCGATGAAGATCTCGCAGGACATCCGGCGGGAGCACGGCGGGACGCCCGAGGAGATCGAGGCGGGCATGGCGGAGAAGTCCAAGGAGTTCGCCGCCGCGGGCAACCGGGTCTACCTGCCGATCGCGGACTGAGCACCGGCGCCATTGGGCACCGGCGCCACTGAGTCCCGGCGCCACTGAGTCCCGGCGTCCCTGAGCCCCGGCGTCCCTGAGCCCCGGTGTCCCTGAGTCCCGGTGTCCCTGAGTCCCGGTGTCCCTGAATCCCGGTGGAATCTGCGGCTCCGGGCCACTCCCGTCACTCCGGTTTGTGGTCCGGGCCGCCGTAGTCGGGGCTGGAGAAATCCGGACTGGAGAAGCTGGGGCGGGTCTTGTGCCCGTTGCTGTTGCCGCTGTTCTCGCTGGGGCTGCTGAAGTCCGGGCGGGAATAGCCCAGGCCGGGGATGCGGCCCGTCCGCCGGGGCGGGGCGGGGGCGGACTCGGCAGCGGGCTCGGACGGCCGGGTGAGCGCGTCCCGCAGGAAGGGGACGATGCCCCGTTCCAGCAGGGCGTGCTTCCAGGCTTCCCTGGCGCGGTCGATCTCCTCGGTGCCGCGGTCGTGGCGGCCGACCAGGACCGCGGTCGAGCCGTTGCGCAGGGCGGTGAAGAGCAGTCCGATCGCCGCACCGAGCAGGCCCGCCGCGGTCAGCGCGCCGAACACCCAGCCGGCGGTCACCAGCGCGTCGGCCGCGGCGGGTTCGGGCTTGAGCATTCTCAGCAGATAGCCGATGAGCAGCAGCACCACGGCGGCGACCCCGGCCAGTACGGGGGTCAGCACCGCGACGACCGCGACCGCGCCCGCCCCCGAGGTCTCGGCGTGCTCTCCCATCCCGGGCGGGAGCAGGCCGCCTGCCACGGGCAGGGCGGGGGCGCGCAGTTCGCGGCGCACCTTGACGTAGTGGTCGTACTCGGCCGAGGCGTGGCCGGCGATTATCTCTCTGGCGTTGAGCGCCGCGGTGCGCAGCTGCTCGCTGTTCAGCCGCTGCTCCAGCGCGGCGAGGTCCGGGCGTTCGTGCACGGTGCGCAGTGCTTCGTCGAGGGTCCGCTCGAACTCCGGGCGGTCCTCGGCCAGCAGATGCGGAACGCTGTTCATGTGCATCCCCCGATGCTCCGTAGGGCCGGGTTGCCCGCTTCGGTGGGGCAGTTGGGCGGAAACGGAGGAGAGCCTGCTACGGATAACCCGATGGTAGAGCGCCTACGTCACGGGGTGACAGGGGGTTTCCGGAAATTGGTCCGGCGCAGGGAGCGCGTTCGTAGGATGTACGACTTCCCGCGTCACGCTCCGTCATTCAACGGCAATTGCACGACCAGCAGCTTTCCGGCCATGGTCACCCCGCCGTCCATCGCGATGGCCAGTCCGTCCGCGTACACGTGCGGACCTTCGACCACCGGCCCCGAGCTGCCCTCTCCGTCCCCGGCGTCCTCGCCGCCGACCTCGCCGAGCAGGTACGGAATCGGGCTGTGACCATGGACGATGCGCTCGCCGCCATATGCGGCCAGCAGTTCCCTCACGGCATCGGCACCGCCTTCGTCACGGAAAGCGAAGCGCTTGGTGAATTTGCGGAAGACGTCCCAGCACTCGTCCGCGTCGTTGCGCGTGAGGATGGCGTGGACCTTGTCGTTGACGTCCTCGATGGTGTCGCCGTAGTCGAGGTAGGCGGTGGTGTCCGAGTGGGTCAGGAGGTGACCGTCCTCCAGCACCACCGCGTCGAGCCGCGCCATCCACTGGAGGTGCACGTCCTGGAGGCGCTCCATGTCGTGCTTCTGGCCGCCGTTGAGCAGCCAGGCCGCCTGGAAGGTGGCGGTTCCGGCGCCGGAGTTGACGGGGGTGTCGCCGAACCGGCGGGCGCCGAGCAGCAGCAGTTCGTGGTTGCCCATGAGGGCCTTGCAGTAGCCGCCCGCGGCGGCGGCCTCCGCGGAGAGCCGCATCACCAGGTCGATGACGCCGATGCCGTCCGGGCCGCGGTCGGTGAAGTCGCCGAGGAACCAGAGCCGGGCGTTGCCCGCGGCCCAATGGCCCTCGTCGTCGATGAGGCCCTGCTCGTGCAGCGCGTCGAGCAGCTCCACCAGATAGCCGTGCACATCGCCGACGACGAACAGGGGACCCAGCCCCTCGCCGTCCTGCGCGGAGGGGAAGTCGGGTTGCGGGATGCGCAGGGTGTCACCGGGGCCGCCGCGGTCGTGGCGGCTTATCACCGGGAGATCGCGCTGGGTGGGCGTGTAGCCCTCGGGCTCCTCGTCGGCGATCGGTCCCGCAGGCTCCGGCTCACCGTCCGGGCCGTACGACTGTGCGAGTCGCGCCGGGCCGTACGACGCCACGGAGTCCTCGGCGGTGTTCGACGGCGGCACGGCTCCCTCGGCGCCGTACGAAGGGACGGCTGTCCCGGCGCCGTAGGACTGCACGGGACCCTCCGCGCCGTACGACGGCACCGCTCCCTCCGGGCTGTAGGACTGCACCGGTCCCTCCGTGCCGTAGGACTGCCCCGGCTCGCGGTCGGGCTCGGGCGCGACCGCGGGTGCGGCCGTCCGCGCCTGCTCGGGAACGAGACCCCGCGCCGTCCCGTAGGCCTGCTGCCCGGGACGTGCCTGCTCGTAGGCCTGCTGCCCGGCATGTGCCTGCTCGTGGTCGTACGCCTGTTCCTGGTCGTACACCTGCGAGGCGTCGTACGTCGCGACGGGAGCCTGGGCGTAAGGAGGCACCCGGAAATCCCGCAACGTCGCCGTACGCACTGCGGGTCCCTGACCGGCCCCCTGAGTCATTGACCCCTCCACCACCGTCGCGCCGCCGTACACCTTGGGATCCCACCTGGTCCCGGTGGTCCGTCGTGTCGTGCGCCCATCATAGGAATGCGGCCCGCGCTGTGTGAGGCACCAGGGGTGGTGAATCCGGGTACACCGGCAGTTCACCGGTTGTTTCGTCCGGATTGCGGAGATCGGTACCCGTGCCGGTCTCCCGTCGGCGCGGGGCGGTCCCCTCCGCCGCCCCGGCGCCCGCCGGAATTCAGTCCCCCGAGGGCGAACGCGGGGCGCTCACCGTGGTGCGCGGCGGGCGTCGCTGGGACGAGGTACGGATGATCAGTTCGGTCGGTATCACCTGCTCGATGGGGTGCCCCGTGTCGAGCCCCTCGATGGCGTCGATGAGGAGCTGCACGACGGCGGTGCCGATCCGCCGGGGCTTCAGCGAGAGTGTGGTGATGGGCGGCTCGGTGGTCGCGTACACAGTCGACTCGGAGCAGCAGACGAGCAGCAGGTCCTCGGGGACCCGCAGTCCGTAGCGCCGGGCCGCGGCCAGCAGATCGGTGCCGTTGGGGTCGAAGAGTCCGTACACGGCGTCCGGGCGGTCGGGCCGGGCGAGCAGCCGGTCGGCCGCGACGGCGCCTGCGCACGGGTCGTGCGCCGGGTAGGACTCATACACCGGGTCCTGTCCCACGCGCTCGCACCAGCGCAGGTAAGCGGTGGTGGAGAGCCGGGTGTAGGTGTCGGTGGTGGTGCCGGTGAGCAGGCCGATACGGCGGGCTCCGGCGTCGGCGAGGTGGTCGAGGAGTTCGAGTACGGCCGCCTCGTGGTCGTTGTCGACCCAGGCGGTGACCGGGAGGGCCCCGGAGGGGCGGCCGTCGGAGACGACGGGCAGGCCCTGGCGCATGAGCTCGGTGACGACCGGGTCGTCGTCGGACGGGTCGATGACGACGGTCCCGTCGAGTGCGACGTTCTGCCACACGTCGAAGGGGCTGTGCCGGGAGGACGCGGGGAGGATGACCAGCGCGTAACCGCGGGCGAGCGCGGCCGAGGTCGCGGCTCTGGCCATCTCCGCGAAGTACGCGAATTCGGTGAAGGTGAAAGGTTCATCCCCGTACGTGGTGACGGTCAGGCCGATGAGGCCCGACTTTCCGGTACGGAGCGTGCGGGCCGCGGCCGACGGGCGGTAGCCCAGCCGGTCGGCGACCTCGCGGACGTGGCTACGGGTGGCGTCCGGGAGCCGGCCCTTGCCGTTGAGGGCGTCGGAGACAGTCGTGATGGAGACACCGGCTGCGGCGGCAACATCCCGGATGCCCGCACGTCCTGACCGACTGCCTCGCCGGGGTGTCTCGGTCCGGCTCACCTGATGCTTCCCTGCTGCTGTCATGGCGAGCCGATAGTAGGGCGCTGGGGACCGATTGGCCTGCGCGCATATGCGCCGATTGACAGGCACGTTTCTGCATGGGTCAAGCCCCTCATGGACCATGGAACCCAAGGGAGTTGGGGGGAGTAGCACTGTCGAGGCAGGTGGCCGAAGGTGTGCGTCCGGCACCTGCCAGAGGTTGCGGGCAGGTCTCAACTCACCAGTTCGAGGGACGCGCGCCACGGCGTGAGCCACCGGCGCACGCAAGTGGTGGGGGCGCGCCCCCCGGCCGTCACGCCCTCACCGGGGCGGGGCCCGCAGCCCCTTCGCAGCGCCGCCCAATCCTCATAAGGTGAGGAGCATTGGTGGTACGTACGGTCGAGGAGGCCCCTGAAGTGAGCGAGACGAGCCCCAAGCTGCGCGCGGTGCTGGACGGCATTCCCACGTACAAGCCGGGGAAGCCGGCCGCGGTCGCGGACGCCGAAGGCCCGGCGGCGTACAAGCTGTCCTCCAACGAGAACCCCTACCCCCCGCTGCCGGGTGTCATGGAGCGCGCGGTCGAGGCGGCGGGCGGCTTCAACCGTTACCCCGACATGGCCTGTACGGGGCTGATGGAGGAGCTGGCGAAGCGTTTCGGCGTGCCCGTCTCGCACCTGGCGACCGGCACCGGCTCGGTCGGTGTCGCCCAGTCGCTGCTGCAGGCGACGTCGGGCCCCGGCGACGAGGTCATCTACGCCTGGCGGTCGTTCGAGGCGTACCCGATCATCACGCAGGTCAGCGGGGCGACGGCGGTGCCGGTGCCGCTGACCGACGGCGATGTGCACGACCTGGACGCGATGGCGGACGCGATCACCGAGCGGACCCGGCTGATCTTCGTCTGCAACCCCAACAACCCCACCGGCACCGTGGTGCGCAGGGCGGAGCTCGAGCGGTTCCTGGACCGGGTGCCGGGCGACGTGCTGGTCGTGCTGGACGAGGCGTACCGGGAGTTCATCCGCTCCGGCGACGGCGTGGAGGAGGTGCCGGACGGGATCGAGCTGTACCGGGACCGGCCGAATGTGGCCGTGCTGCGGACCTTCTCCAAGGCGTACGGGCTGGCCGGCCTGCGGGTCGGCTTCGCGGTGGCGCACGAGCCGGTGGCGGCGGCGCTGCGCAAGACGGCGGTGCCCTTCGGGGTGAGCCAGATCGCTCAGGAGGCGGCGGTCGCCTCGCTGCGGGCGGAGGGCGCGCTGCTGGAGCGGGTGGACGCACTGATCGGTGAGCGCACGCGCGTGCACGAGGAACTGCGCGGACAGGGCTGGACGCTGCCCGAGACGCAGGCGAACTTCGTGTGGCTGCGGCTGGGGGAGCGGACGACGGACTTCGCGGCGGCCTGTGAGAAGGCGGGCGTCGTGGTGCGGCCGTTCGCGGGTGAGGGTGTGCGAGTGACGATCGGCGAGGTCGAGGCCAACGATCTCTTCCTGGGGGCGGCGGCGGCGTTCCGCAAGGAGCTCTAGCGCGTCCCGGCGGCAGGGGGTCCGCTGTCGGTGCTGGTGCTGGTGCTGGTGCTGGTGTTGTGGGGCGGGTGGTGCCCCTGCGAGCCGTGTGAGGTTCGCAGGGGCACCGCGTCGTGAAGGGGGTACCCCCCTGGCTGCTCCGAATGGGCGTGCGACATAATGCTTGTGAATGTGAACGCGTTCACAAGCGTGTCCCTGTTCGTCCCGGGATCAGTGGGGCAAGTGGGGCGAAATGCCGACGACAACGGCGACGTAAGGAGAGGGCGACGTGGACCTGGCTTTGGCGCCGGAGACCCTGGCGCGATGGCAGTTCGGTATCACCACCGTCTATCACTTCCTTTTCGTCCCCCTGACGATCTCGCTCGCGGCTCTGGTGGCCGGCCTGGAGACGGCGTGGGTACGGACGGGCAAGGAGAAGTACCTCAGGGCTACGAAGTTCTGGGGCAAGCTCTTCCTGATCAACATCGCGATGGGCGTCGCGACCGGGATCGTGCAGGAGTTCCAGTTCGGTATGAACTGGTCCGACTACTCGCGGTTCGTCGGTGACGTCTTCGGCGCACCGCTCGCCTTCGAGGCCCTGATCGCGTTCTTCTTCGAGTCCACCTTCATCGGACTGTGGATCTTCGGCTGGGACAAGCTGCCCAAGAAGATCCACTGCGCCTGCATGTGGCTGGTGTCGCTCGGCACGGTCCTCTCGGCGTACTTCATCCTGGCGGCCAACTCCTGGATGCAGCACCCGACCGGATACCGGATCAACGAGGAGCGGGGCCGGGCCGAGCTCACCGACTTCCTGAAGGTCCTCACCCAGGACACCGCGCTCGCCCAGTTCTTCCACACCATCACCGCCGCCTTCCTGGTCGGCGGAGCGTTCCTTGTCGGCATCGCGGCCTTCCACCTGGCACGCAGGAAGCACATCCCGGTGATGCGCACCTCGCTGCGGCTCGGCCTGGTCACCGTCGTGATCGCCGGTCTGATGACCGCGATCAGCGGAGACGAGCTCGGCAAGGTCATGTACAAGCAGCAGCCGATGAAGATGTCGGCGGCCGAGGCCCTCTGGGAGGGCGAGGCGCCCGCGCCGTTCTCCCTCTTCGCGATCGGTGATGTCGACAAGGGCCACAACCGGGTCGCCGTCGAGGTCCCCGGAGTACTGTCCTTCCTCGCCCACAACAACTTCACCGAGTACGTCCCGGGCATCAACGAGCTCAACAAGGCCGCGCAGGAGAAGTACGGGCCCGGCGACTACCGGCCCAACATCCCCGTCGCCTACTGGAGCTTCCGCTGGATGATCGGCTTCGGCATGGCGTCCTTCGGGCTCGGGATCCTCGGCCTGTGGCTGACCCGGAAGAAGTTCCTGCTCCCACCGGGGCTGCGGACCGGCGAGGACGAAGTGCCGAACCTGGTGCTGTTCCGGCGGAAGGCACTGAGCCCCCGGCTCGCCTCGGTCTACTGGATCGTCGCGCTGTGGACGATGCTCTTCCCGCTGATCGCCAACTCGTGGGGCTGGATCTTCACCGAGATGGGCCGCCAGCCCTGGGTCGTGTACGGCGTACTGAAGACCTCCGCCGCCGTCTCCCCCGGTGTCTCGCAGGGCGAGGTCCTCACGTCGATGATCGCCTTCACCACGCTGTACGCGATCCTCGCGGTGGTCGAGGTCAAGCTGCTCGTGAAGTACATCAAGGCCGGCCCGCCGGAACTCGACGAGAACGACCTCAACCCGCCCACCAGGATCGGGGGGGACGGCAAGGACGCCGACCGCCCCATGGCCTTCTCGTACTGAGGGAGGAGAGACCACCATGCAACTCCACGACGTCTGGTTCGTCCTGATTGCCGTTCTGTGGATCGGCTACTTCTTCCTCGAAGGCTTCGACTTCGGTGTCGGCGTCCTCACGAAGCTGCTCGCGCGCGACCGCAAGGAACGCCGGGTTCTCATCAACACCATCGGCCCGGTCTGGGACGGCAACGAGGTCTGGCTGCTCACCGCGGGCGGCGCGACCTTCGCCGCCTTCCCCGAGTGGTACGCCACCCTGTTCAGCGGCTTCTACCTGCCGCTGCTGCTCATCCTGCTCTGTCTGATCGTGCGCGTGGTGGCCTTCGAGTACCGCCACAAGCGGCCCGACGAGCGCTGGCAGACCAACTGGGAGCACGTGCTCTTCTGGAGCTCCCTGGTGCCGGCCTTCCTGTGGGGTGTGGCCTTCGCCAACATCGTGCGCGGGGTGAAGATCGACCGGGACATGGAGTACGTCGGCGACTTCTTCGACCTGCTCAACCCGTACGCCCTGCTGGGCGGTCTGGTGACACTCACCCTGTTCACCTTCCACGGCGCGGTCTTCACCGCACTCAAGACGGTCGGCGACATCCGGGTCCGGGCCCGGAAGCTGGCTGTGATGCTGGGCGGCGTGACCGCGGCGCTGGCGCTCGCCTTCCTGATCTGGACCCAGGCCGAGAACGGCGACGGCAAGAGCCTGATCGCGATGATCGTCGCGGCTCTCGCGCTGGTCGCCGCCATCGCACTGATCGCTGCCGGGCGCGAAGGCTGGTCGTTCGCGCTGTCGGGCGTGACCATCGCGGCCGCGGTCGCCATGCTCTTCCTGACGCTCTTCCCGAACGTCATGCCGTCCTCGCTGAACGAGGCCTGGAACCTCACGGTCACCAACGCCTCGTCCAGCCCGTACACCCTGAAGATCATGACCTGGTGCGCCGCGATCGCGACTCCGCTGGTGCTCCTCTACCAGGGATGGACGTACTGGGTGTTCAGGAAGCGGATCGGTACGCAGCACATCGCCGATGCGCACTGAAGCCCGGCGCTGAGACGGTGTGTTCGCGCCGTCCCTGAGGCCCTGACCGTCCTGCAGTGGGGATGTTTCACGTGAAACCGATCGACCCGCGTCTGCTCCGGTACGCCCGTGCCACCCGCTTCTTCCTGGCAGCGGTGGTGGCCCTCGGTCTCGCCGGGGCGGGCCTGGTCGTCGCCCAGGCGATGCTCATCGCCGAGGTGGTGGTCGGGGCCTTCCAGGACGGGGCGGACGCCGGCGGGCTGCGGACGCCGCTCCTCCTGCTGGCGGCGGTCGCGGCCGGCCGGGCCCTGGTGGCCTGGCTGACCGAACTGGCCGCCCACCGGGCGAGCGCGGCGGTCAAGTCCGAGTTGCGGGGGCGGCTGCTGGAACGGGCTGCGGGCCTGGGGCCCGGCTGGCTCGGCGGGCAGCGGGCCGGCTCGCTGATCGCCCTGGCCACCCGGGGTGTGGACGCGCTGGACGACTACTTCTCGCGCTATCTGCCGCAGCTGGGACTCGCGGTCGTCGTCCCGGTGGCGGTGCTCGCCCGAATCGTGACCGAGGACTGGGTGTCCGCGGCGATCATCGTGGTGACCCTGCCGCTGATCCCGCTCTTCATGATCCTCATCGGATGGGCCACCCAGGCCCGGATGGACCGCCAGTGGAAGCTGCTGTCGCGGCTCTCCGGGCACTTCCTCGACGTGGTCGCCGGACTGCCGACGCTCAAGGTGTTCGGCCGGGCCAAGGCGCAGGCGGAGTCGATCCGGACCATCACGGCCGAGTACCGGCGCGCCACCATGAAGACGCTGCGGATCGCCTTCCTGTCGTCGTTCGCCCTGGAACTGCTGGCGACGCTGTCGGTGGCGCTGGTCGCCGTCACCATCGGTATGCGGCTGGTGCACGGCGAACTGGACCTGTACACCGGGCTGGTCATCCTGATCCTGGCCCCCGAGGCGTATCTGCCGCTGCGGCAGGTGGGAGCGCAGTACCACGCGGCGGCCGAGGGGTTGTCGGCTGCCGAGGAGATCTTCGCGGTGCTGGAGACCGCCCTGCCCGAGGGTGGTTCGGGTGAGGTCCCGGACTCCGTGGCGCTGCGGGTGGAAGGCGTGACCGTACGGCACGAAGGCCGCAGCGCTGCCTCGTTGGAGGCGGCCACGCTGGAGGTCGCCGAGGGGGAGACGGTCGCCCTGGTCGGGCCGAGCGGTGTCGGGAAGTCGACGCTGCTGAACGTCCTGCTCGGGTTCGTACCGCCGGCCGAGGGGCGGGTGCTGGTCGGGGGCACCGACCTGGCGTCCGTGTCCCTGGAGAAGTGGCGGGAGCGCGTGGCGTGGGTACCGCAGCGACCGCATCTGTTCGCCGGATCGGTCGCGGACAACGTGCGGCTGGCGCGGCCCGAGGCCGATGACGCCGACGTGGTGGAAGCGCTGCGGGGTGCCGGAGCGTACGACTTCGTGGCGGCGCTGCCGCAGGGAACGGAGACCCTGCTCGGGGAGGACGGGGCCGGGATCTCCGCAGGGCAGCGGCAACGGCTCGCGCTGGCACGGGCGTTCCTGGCCGACCGGCCGGTGCTGCTGCTCGACGAGCCGACGGCCTCGCTGGACGGCGGGACCGAGGCGGGGATCGTGGAGGCCGTCCGCCGGCTGGCGGTGGGGCGGACCGTCGTCCTGGTGGTGCACAGGCCGGCGCTGCTGGCGGTGGCGGACCGGGTGGTGCGCCTCGGCGAGGACGCGGCAATCTCCGGCGCGGTGACGCCCTCGCGTGGTGCGGTGGAGCGGACGGCAGGAATGCGGGCGTCCGAGTCGGCGGCTGACCGGGTACGGCTGGACGGGCCTCTGGCTGACGGAGTGCCGGCCGACAGGGCGTTGGGTGACGGTGCACTGGCCGGCACGGCGCGGGCCGACGGTGTTTCACGTGAAACACGCGGCGGAGTGCTGCGCCGGGTGCGGCGGGACGCGGGCAAGCAACGAGGGCGACTCGGGCTGGCGCTGTTGCTCGGCAGCCTCGCACTGGGCTCGGCCGTGGGGCTCATGGCGGTGTCCGGGTGGCTGATCTCCCGGGCTTCGGAGCAGCCGCCCGTGCTCTATTTGATGATGGCGGTCACCGCGACCAGGGCGTTCGGGATCGGGCGGGCCGTCTTCCGCTATGCGGAGCGGGTCGTGTCGCACGACGCGGTGCTGCGGATGCTGGCTGACATGCGCGTCGCCGTCTACCGGCGGCTGGAGCGGATCGCGCCCGCCGGACTGCGCGAGACCCGGCGGGGGGACCTGCTGTCCCGGCTGGTTGCCGATGTGGACGCGTGGCAGGACTACTGGCTGCGGTGGGCGCTGCCGGTGGGCGCCGCCGTCGTGGTGGGCGTCGCCGCCGTTGCCTTCACGGGCTGGATGCTGCCCGAGGCCGGGGCCGTGCTGGCGGTGGGACTGCTGCTGGCCGGGGTGGTGGTACCCCTGGTGAGCGGGGGCGTGGCGCGGCGGGCGGAGCGGCAGCTGGCTCCGGCACGTGGTGCGCTGGCGGTACGGGTGGCCGATCTGCTCGGTGGCGTCGGCGAGTTGACGGTGGCGGGGGCGCTCCGGCGTCGTCTCGCTGCCGTACGGGAGGCGGACGGGACGCTCACCCGGATCGCCTCGCGGGCTGCGTCGGCGACCGCGCTCGGCGGCGGGCTGTCGGCGCTGGTGTGCGGGCTGACCGTGGTCGGGGCCGCCTGGGCGGGGGCCCAGGCGGTGGCCGACGGCCGGCTCGCAGGGGTGCAGCTGGCGGTGGTCGTGCTGACGCCGTTGGCCGCGTTCGAAGCGGTGACCGGGCTGCCGCTGGCGGTGCAGTACCGGCAGCGGGTGCGGCGCGGTGCGGAGCGGGTGTACGAAGTACTGGACGCGCCCGTTCCCGTACGGGAGCTGGAGACGCCGGGGCAGGTGCCTGAGGTGCTCTTCCCGCTGGAGGTACGCGGGCTGTCCGCGAGCTATCCGGGACAGCGGCGGGATGCCCTCACCGGGTTCGACCTGACTCTGGAGGCGGGCAAGAGGGTTGCCGTCGTCGGGGTGAGCGGGGCAGGCAAGACCACCCTGGCCCAGGTGCTGCTGCGGTTCCTGGACGCGGGGTCGGGGACCTACACGATCGGCGGGGTGGCCGCCGACTCGCTCGACGGGGACGACGTACGCGAGATCGTCGGGCTGTGTGCCCAGGACGCGCACCTCTTCGACAGCTCGGTGCGAGAGAACCTCAGACTGGCCAGGCCCGACGCGGACGATACCCAGCTGCTGGACGCGCTCGGGCGGGCCCGGCTGCGCCAGTGGGTGGAGGCACTGCCGGACGGGCTGGACACCCTCGTCGGCGAGCACGGGGCACGGCTGTCCGGCGGGCAGCGCCAGCGGCTCGCCCTGGCCAGGGCGTTGCTGGCCGGCTTCCCCGTACTGGTCCTGGACGAGCCGGCCGAGCACCTCGACCTGGCGACCGCGGACGCGCTGACGGCCGATCTCCTCGCCGCCACCGAAGGGCGCACGACAGTGCTGATCACCCACCGGCTTCAGGGGCTGGAGGCCGTGGACGAAGTGGTCGTGCTGGACGAGGGACGGGCCGTGCAGCGCGGGACGTTCGCGTCGCTGGCCGTGGAGGACGGGCCGTTGCGGCGGATGCTGGAGCGCGAGAGGGCTGCGGAGCCGGTGGCGTAGGAAGCGCAAAGGGGGCAAACATCCACTGGTCGACTTTCCCCTTCAAATAGGACTTACTAGGCTCAAGAGCATGTCAGCGCAGCAGGACCCGGTCCCCCACGACTCCTTCGACGCCGCGACCGAGGCCACCCGCAGCCTCCAGGGCTTGTCGACCGAGCTCACCGCGCGCGTGCCGCAGCTGCTGGAGGCCATGCGCTCGGTGGGTACCGGCCTGGAGCTGCATTCCACCCTGGACCGGATCTGCGAGACCGCCGCGGAGCTGGCCGGCGCACGGTACGCGGCCATCGGGGTGGTGGACGACGAGGGCGACGGGCTTTCCGACTTCGTGACGTACGGGGTGACCGCGGCGCAGGCGGCCGCCATCGGGCAGCTGCCGGGAGGTCACAAGGGGCTGCTCGGGGCGCTGATCCGCAACCCGGTGCCGGTTCGGCTCGCGGACCTGACGGCGGACTCCCGCTTCGAGGGATTCCCGCCACACCACCCGCCGATGCGCACCTTCCTCGGCGTACCGATCAAGGTGCAGGGCAAGATCTTCGGCAACCTCTACCTCGCGGAGAAGCACGGCGGTGAGGAGTTCAACGACTACGACCTGCACATGCTGCGGGTGCTGGCCACCGAGGCCGGTATCGCCATCGGCAACGCCCGGCTGTACGAGGCGGCCCGGCAGCGCGAGCGGTGGATCGACGGGTCGGTGGCGGTGACCACCGCGCTGTTGTCCGGCGGTGACGTGGACGACGCGCTGTCCGTGGTCGCGGAGCAGGCCCGGCGGCTTGCGGACGCGGCCGCGGGGATGGTGCTGCTGCCCGCCGAGGAAGGTGGCCTGGAGATCGCCGCGGTCTCCGCGGACCAGCCCGGGGAGTCGCTGGGAAGAATCGTTCCGGCGGAGAGTCCGGTCGTGGCCCTGCTGATGGGCGGCGAATCGGTGTTCGTGAACGATGCCGCCACCGATCCGCGGATGATCACGGACATGTCCGGGCAGTACGGGCCGAGCATGCTGCTGCCGCTGCACAGCGGCGGCCGGGTGATGGGGGCGCTCGCCACCCCGCGGGCGCGCGGCAGGAAGCCCTTCACCGAGGCCGAGCGGACACTGGCCACGCAGTTCGCCTCGCAGGCGGCGCTGGCGCTGATGATGGCCGAGTCGCAGCGCGACCGCGAACGCCTTGCGGTCTACGAGGACCGTGACCGGATCGCCCGTGACCTGCACGATCTCGTCATCCAGCGACTGTTCGCGACGGGGATGATGCTGGAGAGCGCTCAGCGCAGGTCGGTGGTGCCGGAGGTGCAGACCGGCGTAGGGAAGGCGGTGGACGAGCTGGATGTGACGATCCAGGAGATCCGTACGGCGATCTTCGCACTCCAGCAGGGCCCTGCCGAGGCGCCGTCAGGACTGCGCACCCGGGTGCTGCGGGAGATCAACATGGCAGCGGTGCCGCTGGGCTTCAAGCCCGCGCATCACTTCGTCGGTCCGGTGGACGCGCTGGTCGGTGAGCTGACCGGCAAGAACCTGATCGCCGCACTGCGGGAGGCCCTGTCGAACGCCTTCCGGCACGCGGACGCCTCGCGGATCGAGGTCGTCGTGGACGCCACGGTGAGCCTGCCCGACGGCGAGCGCGCGGTCCGGCTCACCGTTGCGGACGACGGGGTCGGCATCCCGGAGGGCGGCAGGCGCAGCGGGCTGCGGAACCTGGGCCGCAGGGCGGAGGCGCTGGGCGGCTCCAGTTCGTACGGGCCGGGGCTGGGCGAGGGGGGTGGCGGGACGGCGGTGGTGTGGGAGGCACCGCTGTAGAACCCGGGGCGGGAGGGGGAGGCAACGCCGGAGGTTCCGTGCGCCGGTAGGCGAGGCATCGCTGAAGTGCCGGTGCCGGTGCCGGAGCCGGTGCCGGTAGGGGGAGGCATCGCTGAAGTGCCGGTGCCGGTGCCGGTAAGGAGTGCGCTCCGGGAGTGCGCTCCTTACCCGGAAGGCGGTGTGCCGGTCACTCCCCGGCGAGGATGCGCTCGATGACGACCGCGACGCCGTCCTCGTTGTTGGCGACCGTACGCCCGGAGGCGGCGGCCAGGACGGCGGGGTGGGCGTTGCCCATGGCGTACGAACGACCTGCCCAGGCCAGCATCTCGATGTCGTTCGGCATGTCGCCGAACGCGACGACCTCGTCCGGGGCGATGCCCCGCTCGGCGCAGCAGCGCGCCAGGGTGCTCGCCTTGGAGACACCGTGGCCGCTGATCTCCAGGAGGGCGGTCGGGCTGGAGCGGGTGACCGAGCCGAAGTCGCCGACGGTCGCCCTGGCCAGGTCCAGGAAGTCGTCCGGGGTGAGCGTGGGGTGGTGCGCCAGCAGCTTGATCACGGGGTCGCCGTTGCCGGGGGCGTTGCCGCCCAGCAGTTCCTCGGCGGTGGCGATGCTCGCGGCCGGGTCGAACTGGAACGGCGGGTACTCCGGCTCGTAGTGAATGCCGCTGGTCAGCTCCACCGCGAACGAGGTGCCTGGCGCGGCGGCGCGCAGGGCGGCCACCGTGGAGAGGGCGTCGGCGCGCTCCAGGGGGTACACCCCGATCAGCTCGCCGCCCGCGTGCAGGTCGACGACGGCGGCTCCGTTGGCGCAGATCGCCAGGCCGTGGCCGTGGACGTGTGCGCTGACCACGTCCATCCAGCGGGCCGGGCGGCCGGTCACGAAAAAGACCTCGATACCGGCTTCCTCGGCTGCCGCCAGGGCGGCGACGGTGCGCGCGGAGACGGATTTGTCGTCGCGCAGGAGCGTGCCGTCCAGGTCCGTGGCGATCAGACGGGGCGCGACGGCGGCCCAGGGGGCTGTGCCGGTGGCACCGGGAGCTGTCCCGGTGGCGGCGGCCGGGCGGGAGAGAGGGTCGGTAGCTGAGGTCACCCCTTCATCCTCGCGCATGGAGCGCACGGACGTGCGAAAGGGTGCACATCTGAGGAGGCAGGTGTTCCGATAACCGGACGGCCCGCGGCCGGCCGGGGCCGACGGAACTCCCCGGGGGTTGTCAGTGCCCCCGCCTACGATGTGTCTCACTTCCTGGTCCCGCCCCGCGTGTTGTGGCCGGTGGCACGGGCCGGACGGTCGTCGCGGTTCGTCAGGAGGACCCAGCGATTCGATCTCCGCAGCCCGGGCGGACCGGGCCCGGACTCCCATGGGGCCGGGGCAGAGGCCGCCGTAAGCTCGGGAGCATGAGTCTGCGCCTGAGCACCGTGATCCTTCCTGTACGCCGCTGGCACGAGGGCGGCCGCGACGAATGGCTGCGCGCCGAGGGGCTGGGTTTCCATGCCGCGTACACCTACGACCACCTGTCCTGGCGCAGCTTCCGGGACGGCCCGTGGTTCGGCGCCGTGCCCACGCTGACTGCGGCCGCCGCGGCCACCGAGCGGATGCGCCTCGGCACGCTCGTCACGTCGCCCAACTTCCGGCACCCCGTGACCCTCGCCAAGGAGCTCCTCTCGCTCGACGACATCTCGGGCGGGCGGCTGACCCTCGGCATCGGCGCAGGTGGCAACGGTTTCGACGCCACGACCCTGCTGCGCGGTGGCGAGGAACCGTGGACTCCCCGCGAGCGTGCCGACAGGTTCGGCGAGTTCGTACCGCTGCTCGACAGGCTGCTGACCGAGGACTCGGTGACGTACGAGGGAACCTTCTACGCGGCCAATGAGGCCCGCAACATCCCGGGGTGCGTGCAGCGCCCGAGGCTGCCCTTCGCCGTGGCGGCCACCGGCCCGCGCGGCCTGAAGCTGGCGGCCCGCCATGGACAGGCGTGGGTGACCACGGGGGACCCGAAGCTCTTTGCGACGGGAACGCCCGAGGCGTCGCGCGAGGCGATCCGCGGCCAGATCGGCAAGCTGGGCAAGGCGTGCGCGGAGATCGGCAGGGACGTGGCCGGACTGGACAAGGTCCTGCTGACCGGCTTCACCCCGGACCGCAACCGGCCCCTGGCGTCCGTCGACGCCTTCGTGGACTTCGCTGGCAGGCACGCGGAGCTCGGCATCACGGAGATCGTCATCCATGCCCCGATCCCGGACTCGGACTTCGCCACCGACCCGGCCGTCTTCGAGAAGATCGCGACCGAGGCACTCGCGCAGTTGGGCTGACGGCCCGAGCGGCCGATTGGGAGGCCGCCTGGCCTCTGAGCGGCCTGGCTTTCGAGCGGCCTGGGCTTCGCACGGCCTGGACTTCCACGGCCGGGCCGTCGCTACGCTCAGCCGGCCGGGAAGCGCAGGAACTCCACCGGAACCTGTGCGGTGAGCCACACCCCGTTGGCGCTGACCCGGAAGACATGGCCGGCGCGGTGCATCGCGCCGGCACCGACGGCCAGGATCACAGGGCGTCCCCGGCGGGCCCCGACACGGGTGGCGGTCTCCTGGTCGGCCGACAGATGTACGTCGTGCCGGTTCATCGGCCGCAGACCTTCGGCGCGGATCGCCGCCATGGCGCGGGGGTGGGTTCCGTGGAAGAGGTACGCGGGCGGCTCGGCCGGCGGGAGTGCCAGATCGACGTCGACAGTGTGGCCCTGACTGGCGCGGATCAGGGGGCCTCGCGCGGGGTCGTCGTCCCGTACCGCGAACCGCTGCTTGTCGTTGGTGGCGACGACGTGGTCCAGCTCGGCGCGGGTGATCCGGAAGCCGTGCTCGTCGGCGGCCCGAAGGAGCGTGCCGATCTCCACCCAGCCGTGGTCGTCGAGGGTGAGCCCGATGCGCTCGGGCTGATGTCGCAGGTGCTTCGAGAGGTATTTCGACACCTTCACGACGCGGTGTTCATTCATTCCCACAGGGTCGCGGAACCGACCACCGACCGCATCCGAATTCCCGGTGCGCACAGGGCAGTTCACACTCATCCACAGCCAATAACCCTTTTCCACAGGAGAAATGCAGGATCTGTGGATAACTAGCGTCCAGATTAAGGGGTTTCGTCAACCTTTGTGATCGTAGGGGGGATTGGGGCGAGAGTGTCCAAGGCGCGCGCGTGCAACTCCCGTTCAGCCGACGCGACAATGAAAGCCACGGCGTTCTCTTCCCCAACCAACGCCCGAACGGCGGCGATCGTTGCTGCCGGAAGTGCGACCGATTCGACCGCGGGCAGGGAATTGCGTGGTCCCCTGTCGGTCTCGGGAGTGGGGGGCCGGGCGCTGTCCCGCTCCGGCTCCGGTTCCACCTCTGTGTCCGCCACCGGCGCGGCACCCAGATGCTGTTGGAGGTGGCGCGTCGCGAACAACCGCATGGCCCTGGCGAGTTCCGCGTCCACGCTCTGCTGCGCCAGCGGACGGAGCCGTCGTACCAGGTCAGCAGCCTCCGTCGCGTCTGCGTCCGTCGGGGGGCGGTGCTCCAGATACCGTGCGAAGACGTGCTCGGTGGTGAATTCCAGGAACCTTGCCGCGATGTGCTCGACCTGGCCGCGCAGTTCCCACAAGTGGCCCGAGATCGCTTTCAGCGGTACCCCGGCCGCGTACAGTTCGGCGGCCACCGCCAACTCCTGTGGTGAAGGCACCAGGAACTCGTTCTCCCGGCCCGGAATCCTTTCCAGTACTCCCAGTTCGATGGCTTCGGTCACCGCGTCGTCGTTGGGCTGCCCGCCGAACCGCTCGTCCAGTTCGCTGCGTGAGATGCGGCCGGCCTCCTCGTCGGTCCAGGGGCCGCCCACCTCAGCGACCAGACCGAGCACCCCGCCCAGCCCGCGGCCCGAGTCCCACGCCTCCAACAACTCCTTGATGCTGGCCAGGGTGTAGCCACGCTCCAGGAGATCGGCTATCTGCCCCAGCCGGGCCAGGTGCGGTTCGCCGTACACATTGGCCCGGCCGCGACGCTCGGGCTTGGGAAGCAGCCCTCGGTCCTGGTAGGCGCGGATCGTGCGGACCGTGGCACCGCTGAGGTGTGCCAGGTCCTCGATCCGGTACTCGGCCTCGGCCGGTCGACCGGACACGCTTGCTCCCCTCCCTCGCACGGGTCTGTACGGTTCTGCCACGGGATCGGGGCCGCAGTGCCGCCCTTCCCGCAGCCCCTGCCGCGGCGCGTACCGCGGGCGAGGACACCAGGTACGCGACGGCCTTGCACAGTGACCCTCCCTGTGACGGATGGTACGACCGCCGGACGTACCGGGGTGTCGCCGCTCCCACTGTGTGTGGCCTCCTGCCCCACGAACCCTAGGAGTGGCCGCAGGAGTTAAGGGTCATGAACCACGGGGAGCGCCTCCTTGAAGACCCGTACGAACCAGCGCTCCCCGGCCGGCAGTAGCAGGTGCAGCACATTGATCACGTGGGTGACGGCGGGTTCTCGCGGTATCCAGTGCAGCGGCGTCCCGCGCCAGTCGAAGGAAACCCGGCGGGGCGGCGATGAGGTGGCTCCGCTCGCCCTCCGGACGACTCACCGCGCGCCGAGTCCCACTCGCCGGGTCGTCCGGGCGGCCCGCCCCGCTCTTCCGTCCGCTCGCCTCGCTCTCCCCGTTGCTCACAGCGGCGGCTCCATCCGTGCGAGTGCCCGGAGAGCCTTCGGAGCGAAGCGGGACATCAGACGGACGCCACGCGCCTCCGGCGTCACCGGCACCACCGCCTGGTTCTTCACCACCGCCCTCAGGACGGCCTCGGCGACCTTCTCCGGGGGGTAGTTGCGGAGCCCGTACAGCCGCGACGAGCGTTTCTGCCGGCGCTTCTCCTCCTGCTCGGACACCCCCGTGAAGCGGGAGGTGGCGGTGATGTTGGTGTTGACCAGGCCGGGACAAATGGCGCTGACGCCGATGCCCTGCCCGGCCAGTTCGGCGCGCAGGCACTCGCTGAGCATCAGCACCGCGGCCTTCGAGGTGCTGTAGGCGGGGAGGGCCCTGGACGGCTGGTAGGCGGCTGCCGAAGCGGTGTTGACGATGTGCCCGCCCTGGCCGCGCTCGGCCATCTGCCTGCCGAAGGTGCGGCAGCCGTGGATGACCCCCCACAGATTGACGTCGAGAACCCTCTTCCAGTCCTCCGGTGTGGTGGTCATGAACGAACCGGCCATGCCGATCCCGGCGTTGTTGACCAGGACGTCCACGATGCCGTAGTCGCCGGCGACCTTGGCCGCCAGTTTCTCCATCGCCTGCGCGTCACTGACGTCGACGACCTCGGGCCAGGCGTCCGGCGCCCCGATCAGCCGTGCCAGCTCGGCGGTCCGCTGCGCCCCCTCCGCGTCCCGGTCCACGGCCACGATCCGCGCACCCGCCTCGGCGAACGCGAAGGCGGTCGCCCGGCCGATCCCGCTTGCAGCTCCCGTCACCAGCACCAGCTGGCCGGCAAAGCGGTCGGCGTACTGTCCGGACGCCGCCGAGGCTCGCGGGGCCACCCCGGCCGCACTGTCCTCGTTCGCCGTGACGAACTCGGTGATCCACGAGGCCAGCCGGTCGGGCCGGGTGCGCGGCACCCAGTGCTTGGCGGGCAGCGAACGGCGCACCAACTGCGGAGCCCATCCATCGAGGTCGTCGTAGAGGTGCTGGGACAGGAAGTGGTCGCCGGTCGGCGTGATCAGCTGTACCGGCACATGGGCGTAGGCATCCGCGCGTGGCCTGCGCAGCCTCGCCCGTACGTTGTCCCGGTAGAGCCAGGCGCCGTGCGCGGCGTCCTGGGGCAGCGACGGTGTCGGGTAACCGTCGGCCGGCACCTTCTCCATCCGTTGCAAGATCTTCGGCCACTGCTTGCCGAGCGGCCCGCGCCAGGCCAGCTCGGGCAGGACCGGGGTGTGCAGCATGTACACGTACCAGGACTTGGCTCCCTGGCCGAGGAGCTGGGCCGCCCTTCGCGGGGTGGGCCGGGACATCCGCTTCTTGATCCAGTGCCCGAAGTGGTCCAGTGAGGGCCCCGACATGGACGTGAAGGACGCGAGCCGTCCCTGTGTCCGCGGGACCGTCGCGAACTCCCAGCCCTGTACCGATCCCCAGTCGTGTCCCACCAGGTGCACCGGCCGGTCCGGACTGACCGCGTCCGCCACCGCAAGGAAGTCGTCGGTCAGCTTCTCCAATGTGAAGCCGCCGCGCAGCGGCTTGGGCGCCGACGACTCGCCGTGCCCGCGCACGTCGTACAGCACCACGTGGAACCGCCCCGCAAGCCGTGTCGCGACCTCGGTCCACACCTCCTTGCTGTCCGGGTAGCCGTGCACCAGCAGAACGGTCGGCTGCGCGGTGTCTCCCAGCTCGGCGACGCACAGCTCGATTCCACCGGTCCGCACCCGGCGCTCCCGCGCCCCTTCGAGTCCCGCGATTCCCACGCTCATGCCGCCTTCTCCTCGGCCCAGCGCCGCACGTGCGGCAGGTCGTCGTCCAGCCAGAACGCGCTCTGCTCGGGGTCCCTGGAGTCGGTGACCACCAGGATCTCCTCGAACTTGGCGCCCGTACCCCGGAAGCCGAGGTGCGGCTCCACCGCCCACAGGCCCGGCTGCGGCGGATGGTCGGAGAACTTGTACGGGCTCCACAGCGGTGACCAGCCGTCCCGGTGCCCGTGCAACGCGTCCGAGGCCAGCCCCTTCAACGCCTGGGTGCCGAAGCCGAACACCTGGGATGACCACGCCCGTTCCTTCACCCGGCCGATCTTGTGCGCGATGACGCCGAACGGGTACGCGCGGTGCCGGTTGGTGTACCCCTGGCGCACCATGAGCCGCTCGACGCTCTCGTATATCTCCCTGAGCGGCCGTCGCTCGCGGACCTCGGCGAGGAGCAGCTCCCGGTGCGCCTCCAGGTCGGCCAGCAGCTTGTCGTGCACCGGGTTCAGCCCCAGGCATCCGGAGTACCCGACGTCCGCTGTGAAGCCCCGGTGGACCGGTGCCATGTCGAGGATGAACGGCATCCCCGGCTCCAGCCGCCGGTTGGTCGGGAAGAACTGGAGCGGTACGCGGAAGCCGGTGAAGGCCGTACGGTCCCCGAACCAGGCGAACGGCAGGTGGAACCAGTCGCGCACCCCGCGCTCCCGCAGCCACAGCCGCTGCATCCGAGCCGCCTCCCGCTCGGTCACACCCGGCTTGAGCTGCGCGGCGACCGCCTCGGCGCACTCGTAGGCCAGGCGCTGGACTTCCCTGAACCCCCGCAGGTGCGCGGTGAGTTCGCCCCTTGTCGCCGAGGCAGGCGCTGCTGAGCCCATCACTGCTGAGGTCATGCCACCCGTCCGTCCCGTGTAGCGGTACGCGTCCGTAACTTGACATTGATGAATGTGACAATGCCCAGCGTCTGCGTCAAGGGGTGTGGACAAGGCCCTGTGGACAACCCCGCGTAATCCACCCCGGGGTTGGCTGGAAGCAGCCCCGTCCACCTCCGGTACGGGCCGCCCCTACGGGCTCGTACGACCAGAGGTGGAGGAAGGAACCACCGCCTGGGTTGACGACTCATGTGGTCCGCGCCCCTACCTTCAAATAGTGACTGTGATCGGATGCGACATCCTGACTGGAGCCAGCGTTAAATCGTGCTGGATGAGATCTCGTCGATCAGCATGAGCATGTCGTCGAGCCGGTTGCGCATGCGCTC
>NZ_JBHXRV010000008.1:68378-192983 GCF_042716745.1 Streptomyces sp. NPDC058663 | reverse complement strand
CCCCGGGCCCCCCCCGCCCCTCCCCCCCGCGGGGGGGGCCCTACCCCGCGGTGGGGGGGCCCCCCCGTCCCCGGCCGCCCCGCACCTCGTACTTTCCGACCGGGCGGACCAGGTCGGACTCGATCAGACCAGGTCGAACCGGTCCAGGTTCATCACCTTGTGCCAGGCCGCGACGAAGTCCGTCACGAACTTCCCCTTCGCGTCGTCGCTCGCGTAGACCTCGGCGAGCGCGCGGAGTTCGGAGTTCGAGCCGAAGACGAGGTCGGCACGGGTGCCCGTCCACCTCACCTCGCCCGAGGCGGCGTTCCGGCCCTCGAAGGTGTCGGCGTCACCGGAGACCGAGTGCCATGTGGTGCCCAGGTCGAGGAGGTTGACGAAGAAGTCGTTCGTCAGCTTCCCGGGGGATTCGGTGAAGACACCGGCCTGCGAACCCTGGTGGTTGGCGCCCAGCACGCGCAGCCCGCCGACCAGCACCGTGAGCTCGGGGGCGCTCAGGTTCAGCAGGTTCGCCCGGTCGATCAGCAGGTACTCGGCCGGCAGGCGGTGGCCCTTGCCGAGGTAGTTGCGGAACCCGTCGGCGGTCGGCTCCAGCGCGGCGAACGACTCCACGTCGGTCTGGTCCTGCGCCGCGTCGACCCGGCCCGGCGTGAAGGGGACCTCCACCTCGGAGCCCGCGTCCCTGGCGGCCTTCTCGACGCCCGCGCCGCCCGCGAGGACGATCAGGTCGGCGAGCGAGATCCGCTTCCCGTCGGTGCGCCCCGAGTTGAACGACTCCTGGATGCCCTCCAGGGTACGGAGCACCTGGGCGAGCCGGTCGGGCTCGTTGACCTCCCAGCCCCTCTGCGGCTCCAGACGGATGCGGGCGCCGTTGGCACCGCCCCGCTTGTCGCTGCCGCGGAACGAGGAGGCCGACGCCCAGGCGGTCGACACCAGGTCGGACACCGAAAGACCGGAGGCGAGGACCTGCTCCTTGAGGGCGGCCACCTCATCGGCGCCGACGCAACTGTGCGACAGGGCGGGCAGCGGGTCCTGCCACAGCAGCGTCTCGCTCGGGACTTCGGGGCCCAAGTAGCGTACGACCGGGCCCATGTCACGGTGCGTCAGCTTGAACCAGGCGCGGGCGAAGGCGTCCGCGAACGCGGCCTGGTCGTCCTTGAAGCGCCGCGAGATCGCCTCGTACGCCGGGTCGACGCGCAGCGCGAGGTCGGTCGTCAGCATCGTCGGGGCGTGCGACTTCGACGGGTCGTGCGCGTCGGGCACGGTGCCCGCGCCCGCTCCATCCTTCGGACGCCACTGGTGCGCGCCCGCGGGGCTCTTGAACAGCTCCCACTCGTACCCGAAGAGGATGTTGAAGAAGGAGTTGTCCCAAGTGATCGGAGTGTCCGTCCAGATACCCTCCAGACCACTGGTGATCGTGTCGGCGCCCTTGCCGGTGCCGTGGCTGTTGCGCCAGCCGAGGCCCTGCTGCTCCAGGGAGGCGGCCTCGGGGTCGTCGCCCACGGACTCCGAGGGGCCCGCGCCGTGCGTCTTGCCGAAGGTGTGGCCGCCCGCGATCAGGGCGACGGTCTCCTCGTCGTTCATCGCCATCCGGTGGAACGTCTCGCGGATGTCGCGGGCCGCCGCGATCGGGTCGGGAGTGCCGTTGGGGCCCTCCGGGTTGACGTAGATCAGCCCCATCTGGACTGCGCCGAGCGGGTTCTCCAGCTCACGGTCGCCCGTGTAGCGCTCGTCGTCGAGCCAGGTGGTCTCCGGGCCCCAGTAGACGTCCTCGTCGGGCTCCCAGACGTCGGCCCGGCCGCCGGCGAAGCCGAAGGTCTCCAGACCCATCGACTCCAGGGCGACATTGCCGGTGAGGATCATCAGGTCGGCCCACGACAGGCTCTGCCCGTACTTCTTCTTCACCGGCCACAGCAGCCGCCGCGCCTTGTCCAGGCTGACGTTGTCCGGCCAGCTGTTGAGCGGCGCGAACCGCTGCTGGCCCGCACCCGCGCCGCCACGGCCGTCGCTGATGCGGTACGTGCCCGCGCTGTGCCACGCCATCCGGACCATCAGCGGGCCGTAGTGGCCGAAGTCGGCCGGCCACCAGTCCTGCGAGGTCGTCAGCACCTCGGCGATGTCCCGCTTCACGGCGGGCAGGTCCAGGCTCTGGAACGCCTTCGCGTAGTCGAACTCCTCGCCGAGCGGGTTGGACACGGCGGGGTTCTTCGCGAGGATCTTCAGATTGAGGCGCTCGGGCCACCACTGCCGGTTCCCGCCACCCTGGGTGGGGTGCGGGGCACGTCCGTGCGCGACGGGGCAGCCCTCCGCCCCGCCCGTTCCACCGGTTTCATCGGTCTTCGCGTCGGTGACGATCGCGTCGTGGTTGTCAACCATGGAGGTCCTCTCGCAACTGGGCGGGCCAGCAAGTCGAGTGCGTGGATGGGCAAGTTGAATGAGCGGGCGGTCGCAGGGGAATGCCTGGAGCCCTGTCCGCCGGACTGCCCGGTGGCCTGTCCCTGGGCGTCCTGCCCCTGGGCCTGTCGCCAAGAAGCGATCCTATGGTGGACAGGTTCCAGGTCAAGAAGCTCACCTGATGCATCTTTCCTCAAAATTCTGACAACGGGCTCTAAACTCGAACCACTTCACCAACTCCGATCGGGTGGTCCTCATGAGTGACCTGCTTCAGCGGCTGCGTGGGCGCGGCTGGCGGCTGACCTCCCAACGGCGTGTCGTCGCCGAGGTGCTCGACGGCGACCACGTGCATCTCACGGCCGACGAGGTGCACGCCCGGGCGGTGGGGCGGCTCCCCGAGATCTCGCGGGCGACCGTCTACAACACCCTGGGCGAGATGGTCTCCCTGGGCGAGGTCACGGAGCTCTCCACCGACGGCCGCGCCAAGCGGTACGACCCCAATGCCCACCGTCCGCACCAGCACTTGGTGTGCTCCGGCTGCGGTGTCATCCGCGACGTGCACCCGGCCGGCGACCCGCTGGAGGCCCTGCCCGCCGACCAGCGCTACGGCTTCACCGTCTCGGCGGCGGCGATCACTTACCGGGGGCTGTGCCCGGCCTGCGTCTGACACCGGGGGCCCGGGTGCCCGGGGACCCGCCAGGCCCCCGGGCACCCCGCCGGTCAGGGCAGGATCTCGACGTACCCGTCGGTGCCGTGCACCCGGATCCACTGCCCGTCCCGGATCAGCCCGGTGGCCCGCTCCACACCCACGACGGCGGGCAGACCGTACTCCCTGGCGATCACCGCACCGTGCGTCATCTGGCCACCCACCTCCGTGACCAGGCCCGCGATGCCGACGAACAGCGGCGTCCAGCTGGGGTCGGTGAAGGTCGTGACCAGGATGTCGCCCGCCGCGAGATCCGCGTCCGCCAGATCGAGGACGACCCTGGCCCGGCCCTCGACGGTGCCCGCCGACACCGGCAGCCCGGCCAGTGCGCCGTCCGGCACGTCGTCGCGCCGGTACGCCCCGTTCACCGCCTCGCCGTCCGAAGTGAGCACCCGGGGCGGGGTGAGCGCCCGGTACTGGCGGAATTCCTCCTCGCGCTGCCGCAGGAGCTCCTCGTCCACCGTCTGCGTGCGCACGACGTCGTGGAACTCCTGGAAGGTCAGCTGGAAGACGTCCTCCTGCCGGGAGAGCACGCCCGCCCGCACGAGGCGCCCGGCCTCCGCCATGAGGGCCCGCTTGTACAGGCAATAGCGGCTGATGATGCCGTACTTGGGGTACTCCCGGTACCCGGCGAAGGCCCGCACCTGGTCGATCATCCGCTTGGTCTCCTCGGCCCTGCGCTCCCCGTCCGGCAGGGCGCGCAGCCGGGACAGCACGTCCAGCTCCTTCTTCAGCGCCTGCTGCCGTCCCTCCTCGAAGCGCCGTGCGGCGGCACCGGGCCCGAAGTTCCTGACGTTGTCGAGGATCGCGGGCACGAGCGTGCCGGGGCGCTCGTGCCACCGCGGCCTGGTGATGTCGATCTCGCCGACGCAGCGCATCCCGTACCTGTTGAGGTACGCGTCGATGGCAGCGCGCGCCTCGGCGCCGCCCGGGAGCTTCGCGAGATCGTCCAGGAAGTCCCCGTCGCCGGCTTCTCCCGCGCCGGATTCCCCGACGCCCTGGAGGAAGTCCACCACTTCCGGGTACGGGCGGATCGCGTCCGCGACGTCGAGCAGCTCCAGCCCCATCTCGGAGGTGATGTTGCCGGGGACGGACAGGGTGAGCGTGTCGGCCGCGTTCTTCTCGCCCAGCCACTCGAGGAGTTTGTCGTTGAGCCACCAGGTGGCTTCCATCCCCGCCATGATCGCCCGCATGCTCTGCGGGTCGGCGAGGACCCGTCGGTGCTCCTCGAAGGCCTCCAGCAGGAAGTCGAAGAGGGCAGGACCGCTCTGGGCCGCGATGTCGCGCGCCAGGGCGGCGACGGACGCCTCGCTGCGCGCGACCAGTTCGGCCACGAGGGCCGGATCGACCTCCGCGGGAGTGGTCCCCGCGGGGGTGGCCCCACCGCCCGGTGTACCCCCGCCCGGCGTCCCGCCGGCGTCCGTGTCCGGCAGCGACGGTGCGAAGTCGCCGCGGTCGACCACGGTCTCCAGCGCGTCCCTGAGCAGCGGGTCGGACTTCCCCATCATCTCCAGGAGCGCGGCGCGGCTCGCCGGCGAGGCCAGGCGGGGCGTGACGTCGACGTACAGCCTTCCGCCGGCCTCCTGCATCGGCACCATGGCCGTCAGCCGCCACAGGGAGTGCCCGAGCGGCCGCATGGCGTCGGTCATCATCTGCAGATGGCCGACGGAGGCGTAGACACGGGTCTCCCGTCCGCCGGCGCCGGAAGTCTCGTCGGCGCCCGAAGCCTCGTCGGCCCCGGGAGCCCCGGAAGCCCCGGGAGCCCCGGAAGCCTCGGCGGGGTCGGCGGGGACGGCAGGGACAGCGGGGACGGCCGGGACGGGGAACAGCGTCGTGATCGGCCTGCTCTGCACGATCTGGAAGACGTCGTCGGCCAGACACCACTCGATGTCCTGCGGGCGCCCGAAGTGCGCCTCGATGTGCCGCCCGAGCCGTACCAGCCGCAGGGCCTGTTCATCCGTCAGCGCGGGCAGTGCCTGCTGCTCCAGGCCGACGGCCACCTCCTGCACACCACCGCCGGGCAGGGCCCGCACGGCGAGCTGCTTGGCGGCGATGGTCCTGGCGACGATCTCGCCGTCCCGCACCTGGAAGACGTCCGGGTTCACCAGGCCGGAGACCAGCGCCTCGCCGAGCCCGAAACCCGCGTCGACGACCGCCACCTTCCGGTTTCCGGTGACCGGGTCGGCGGTGAACAGGATGCCGGACGCCTCCGGCATGACCATCCGCTGCACCACGACGGCCATCTGGACCGTACGGTGGTCGATGCCGTTGCGCCCGCGGTAGATCACGGCCCGCTCGGTGAACAGCGAGGCCCAGCACCGGCTGAGGTGCTGGAGCACCGCCGTCGGCCCCACGACGTTCAGATACGTGTCCTGCTGGCCGGCGAACGACGCCGTCGGCAGGTCCTCGGCCGTGGCGCTGGACCGGACGGCACAGGCGGTCCCCTCGCCGAGCCGGGCGAGCGCCCCGGTGACCGACGCGGCGAGATCGTCCGCAACGGCGATCCCCTCGACGGCCCGCCGGACCTCCGCGCTGAGCGTGCGGACCGCCTCCCGGTCCTCCGGGTCCACCCGCGACAGCCGGTCGAGCAGCGCACCGACCGACGGCGCACCGGCCACGACCCGCCGGAAGGCGTCCGTCGTCACACAGAAGCCGTCCGGGACCCGGACACCCTCGATCCGCGACAGTGCCCCCAGGTGCGCGCCCTTGCCGCCGACGAGCGCGGTCCGCGTCTCGTCCACGTCCCTCAGGTCCACCACACACGTGTTCATCGCTTGCCGCCTTCTCTCTCGGACGCTCGCCCGTGTTCGGTCACGGTCTTGATCATCTCCTCCCTCCGGCCGCCCCGGTCAGCCCCGGCCGTCGGTGACCGCGTTCCCGGCGAGGAAGTCCAGCAGGGCGGCGTTGAAGCGCTCGGGCTGCTCGGCTCCCGGCAGGTGGCCCGCGCCCTCGACGACCGTCAGCTCCGCGTGCGGGACGAGGCCGTGGATCAGTTCCGCGTCCGCGACCGGTGTGTAGACGTCGTCGGCGCCGACGACGATCAGCACGGGAGCGGTCACCGAAGCCAATGTGTCCCGGTAGTCCGGGCGTTCGGCCCGCCCGCGCAGGGCCGCCGCGGCGCCGCGCGGGTCGGTGGCGCGCATCATCCCCAGCACGCGTGCGGCGACCTCCGGCAGCGCGGTGACGTTGTACGCGGCGAGCATCTTGTCGATCACCTCGCCCGCGTAGCCGTCCATCCCCTCGGCGAGGAGCCGGTCGGCCAGGCCGTTGCGGAACCGCTTGCCCTCGTCGGTCTCGGCGGGTGCCGAGGTGTCGGACAGGACCAGCGCGTGGACACGCCCGGGGTGCCTGCGCTGGAACTCCATGGTGATCTGACCGCCCATGGAAACCCCGCCCACCACCGCCCGTTCGATGCCCAGGTGGTCGAGGAGAGCGGCCAGGTCGTCGGCGAAGTCTGCGAGGAAGACCTTCCCCGGTGTGACACTGCTGCCCCCGTACCCGCGCAGGTCGGGGGTGATGACGCGGTACCCGGCCTCGGAAAGCGCCTCGGCCTGGGGCGCCCACAGGGTGCGGTTGAAGGGGTGGCCGTGGATCAGCAGGACCGGCAGTCCGGCCGAGGGCCCGAAGTCGTCGTACTGGATCGTGGCGCCGCGTACGGCTATGGAACCGGCTGTGGAGTTCATGCCGAAACCCTATGCGGGCGAGGGAGCGGCGCTCGGCGGGGAAGGGGCGGCGCAGGCGGCGGCGACCGCTCTCAGCGGGCCAGCAGGATGCCGAGCAGCGCTGCCGAGCACCCCAGTTCGACCAGCCCCACCGTCCGCACCCGCAGCCCCCGCCCGGGCAGCAGTACCGCCCGCAGCAGACAGCAGCCGAACAGCACGGCGGACACCGGCAGCAGCAGCACCGCGCAGACCAGCGCCACCGCGTGGTACGCCACCGAGGCATACAGGTAGCGGGGGTTGTGGCGCTCCCGGATCATGGTCTTCACGTACAGCACCGTGCCGCCGAAGTAGAGCAGGCAGAGCGCGAGCGGCACCGCGCCCTCGGCGAGCGTCCCGCCGCCCAGCCGCAGCGCGACCAGCAGCACGGCGCACGCGGGCACGACCGCCACCAGGCCGTTCACCAGCGCCCGTTCACGGTTGCGCAGCGCGTACCAGGTGTTCACGACGCAGAACGGCAGCGCGGCGACGACCGCGACGAGCAGCCACGGCCGCAGCACCAGCAGGGGGCAGCCCAGTACCGCGAGCACGGCCCCGAGGACCAGCAGCGGCCGCAGGTGCCGCCGCGCCGCCCGGGGATTGCGGGACAGCCTGCGCAGCCGTACGAACTGCTGGAGGTGGAAGGCCGTCGTGTACGCCAGCAACCAGCAGACGAACAGCGGAAGATGCAGCCACGTCGCCCCGCCCAGGAAGGTGCCCGCGGCGAACGGAACGGTCAGCATGGCCCACGCCCCGTGCTGGACGGGCACCCACGTCGTCCGCCGGCTCACGCGACGGCCCCCTGCCGCACCGGCCCCGGCCCCGGCCCGGACATGACGGCATCCGGCGGGAGGGCACTCGCCACGGCATCCGGCAGGACTCCACCCGGCCCGGCCCCACCCCCCTGGGGCACGGCATCCGGCAGGACACCACCCGGCAGGACCCCACTCACCGGGGGCACGGCATCCGGCAGGACGCCATCCGGCCCGGCCCCACCCTCCAGGACCTCCCCCGGGGCCTCCACGTCCCCCGGTGCGGGCAGCAGCCGTACGGCCGCACCCGCCCCGCACACCCCCGGGCGGTACGACGGCCAGCGCGTCGCAGAGTGCCAGGCCGCGCAGCATCGCGGGCCCCCGGAAGTCGAGCGGGTGCACCGCCCGGGCCCGCACCGCGACCGGCACCAGTGCCGTGGACGGAGCGCGCCCGGTCAGCCGTACCCCTGCGGGCAGCCCGACCGAAGCCGCCTGCGGCAGTCCCGCCAGGGTGCGCAGCAACGGCACGGCGAGGGTGGCCGTCGCCGCGACCGCCGCGAACGGATTGCCCGGCAGCCCCACCACGGGCCTGCCGTCCGGGAGCACCGCCAGCAGCATGGGGTGCCCGGGACGCAGGGCGACGCTGTCGACCAGCAGCCGCGCTCCGAGCGACTCCAGGGCGCGGCGCACGTGGTCGACGGGCCCCCGGGCGGAGCCGCCGGTGGTGAGCACCACGTCCGCCGTCGAGGTGGCCAGCGCGGTGCGCAGCGCGCCGAGGTCGTCCGCGATCCGGCGCGGGGCGGACACCAGGGCGCCGAGCGCGTCCAGCCACGGCACGAGCAGCGGGCCCAGTGCGTCGCGGACCCGGCCGCGCCCGGGCAGCCCCCGGTCGAGGAGTTCGTCGCCGAGCACCAGAAGGTCGGCCGTGGGACGCGCGGTCACGGTGAGGGCGTCGTGTCCGCAGGCCGCCGCCAGGCCCAGCACGGCGGGGGTGACGCGCGTCCCGGCCGGGAGCAGCGCGTCGCCGGCCCGGCACTCCTGGCCGCGCGGGCGGATGTCACGGCCGGGCGGGGCGAGGGCGCCGCGAGCGGTCAGGAGCCCGTCGGCGCCGAGTTCTCCGTCCTCGCTGCGCAGCACCAGGGCCGTGCCCTCGGGCACCGGCGCCCCGGTGGCGATGGCGACCGCGCTGCCGGGCACCAGCGGCCCGGCGCTGCCGCGGGAGCCGCTGGTACCGCCGGTATCGCCGGTGCTTCCGGGCCCGCCGGTATCGCCGGTGCTTCCGGGCCCGCCGGTACCGCCGGGCCCGAGCCGTGCGCCCGTATCGCCGACATCACCCGAGTCGCCCGCCAGCACCCGGCCCCGTACCTGCCACGGCCCCGGTCCGCACACCGCCCAGCCGTCCATCGCCGAGGTGGCGAAGGCGGGCAGATCGGTGAGGGAGACGAGCGGCCGGGCCAGCGACCTGCCGACCGCCTCGGCCGGGGGCAGCCGCCGCGGCAGGAGTGCGGGTGCGGCCGAGGCCGCCACCGTGCGGGCGTGCGCCCAGGAGTGCATGCGATCGACCGTCCTTCGTAAGCCGTCCACCGTGATCCGGCGCGCCTGCGGGCCAAAAGGCCTTTTGCGCAAGCATTTTGTTGCCGAATTCCACCATGTCACCTCCCGGAAAGCGGAATTGCGGAATTAGGTCACTGTCTGGTGGGACCAAAGTCCCCCCGACCTGCGGAAATGCGGGCATAGGCTCGGGAGCGTCCAAGGAATCGACCGACGCTTCGCCGGTGGATCAGGGCCGGAGTCTCCCTTTTCCGGAGACGTTCCATTTCCTGGAGGGTCAAGTTGCGGCAGAATCAGGGCGGCGCTGCGGAAGCACTGCTCAAAGCCGGGCGGTACTTCACCAAGGCCGAAGTGTCCGACGATCTGAGAACGGTGCACCGCACCGGCGGGCGGGACGGCGAGGCGTTCTACCGTGACCGCTGGAGCCACGACAAGGTCGTGAACTCCACGCACGGGGTGAACTGCACCGGCTCCTGCCGCTGGCAGGTCTACGTCAAGGACGGGATCATCACCTGGGAGACCCAGGCGACGGACTATCCCTCCGTCGGGCCCGACCGCCCCGAGTACGAGCCGCGCGGCTGCCCCCGCGGCGCGTCCTTCTCCTGGTACAGCTACTCGCCGACCCGGGTGCGCCACCCCTATGTGCGCGGCACCCTGCTGTCGATGTACCGGGAGGCGAAGAAGCGGCTGAAGGACCCCGTCCTCGCCTGGGCGGACATCCAGCGCGACCCCGCCCGCCGGCGTACGTACCAGCAGGCCAGGGGCAAGGGCGGGCTGGTGAGGGCGAGCTGGGACGAGGCGCTGGAGATCGCCGCCGCCGCGCATGTCCACACGATCAAGGAGCACGGCCCCGACCGGGTGGCGGGCTTCTCCCCGATCCCCGCGATGTCGATGGCCTCGCACGCGGCCGGCGCCCGCTTCCACTCCCTCATCGGCGCGCCGATGCTGTCCTTCTACGACTGGTACGCCGACCTGCCGGTGGCCTCGCTGCAGGTCTTCGGCGACCAGACCGACGTCCCCGAGTCGGGCGACTGGTGGGACGCCGCGTACCTGATGATGTGGGGCTCGAACGTCCCCGTGACCCGGACGCCCGACGCGCACTGGATGGCCGAGGCCCGCTACCGGGGCCAGAAGGTCGTCACCGTCTCGCCGGACTTCGCCGACAACACCAAGTTCGCCGACGAGTGGATGCACCCGCACCCGGGGACCGACGGCGCCCTCGCGCTCGCGATGGGGCACGTCGTCCTCAAGGAGTTCTTCGTCGACCGCGAGACGCCGTTCTTCCGTGACTACGTACGGCAGTACACGGATCTCCCCTTCCTGGTCACGCTCCGCGACACCGGACAGGGCCTCGTCCCGGGGAAATTCCTGAACGCGGCCGACCTCCATGCGGCCGGCCTCGGTCCCGACACCGAGAACGCGCGCTGGAAGACCGTCCTCGTCGACGACACGACCGGCGAGCCCGTCGTCCCGCACGGCACCCTCGGCCACCGCTGGGGCACCGGCGAGACCCCCGACTGGAACCTCGGCCTCGGCGACACCGTCCCCAGGCTGAGCCTCTACGGGGAGGACCCGGCGGAGCTCCGGAGGGCGGGCACGGCGGGTCTCCACGGAGAGGGCCCGGCGGGTCTCCACACGGCGGGCACGGCGGCTCTCCACGGAGAGGGCGCGGCGGGCCTCCACGCGGCGGGCACCGCCGAGATCGTGCTGCCCCGCTTCGAGGAGGACCAGCCGGGCACCGTGCGGCGCGGCGTCCCCGTCCGCCGCATCGGCGGCCACCTCGTCACCACCGTGTACGACCTGATGCTCGCCCAGTACGGAGTCGCCCGCGACGGCCTCCCGGGCGAGTGGCCCACCTCGTACGACGACGCCTCCCAGCCCGGCACCCCCGCCTGGCAGGAGACCCTCACCTCCGTACCGGCAGCCCAAGCGGCCCGCGTGGCGCGGGAGTTCGGTGAGACGGCGGAGAAGTCGCAGGGCCGCTGCATGATCCTCATGGGGGCCGGCACCAACCACTGGTTCCACTCCGAGACCATCTACCGTGCCTTCCTCGCCCTGCTCACCCTGACCGGCTGCCAGGGCCGCAACGGCGGCGGCTGGGGCCACTACGTCGGCCAGGAGAAGTGCCGCCCGGTCACCGGCTGGGCCACCCTCGCCAGTGCCTCCGACTGGGCGCGCCCGCCCCGCCACATGATCGGCGCGGGCTGGTTCTACCTGCACACCGACCAGTGGCGGTACGACACCCTGCCCGCCGAAGCCCTCGCGTCCCCCCTCGCCGAGGGTGCCTTCGACGGCATGTCCGGCGCCGACTGCCTGGCCGCGTCCGCCCGGATGGGCTGGATGCCCTCGTACCCCACCTTCGACCGCAACCCCCTCGAACTCGGCGAGGCGCAGGACCCCGTACAGCACGTGGTCGACCAGCTCAGGTCGGGCGAGTTGGGGTTCGCGGGCGCGGATCCCGACGACCCGCGGAACTGGCCGCGCGTCCTCAACGTCTGGCGGGCCAATCTCCTCGGCTCCAGTTCCAAGGGCAACGAGTACTTCCTCAAGCACCTCCTGGGCACCCACCACAACCTCCCCGACGACGGCCCCCGCTGTACGCCGCGCGACGTCACCTGGCGCGAGGAGGACGTCGAGGGAAAGCTCGACCTGCTGATGGCGATGGACTTCCGGATGACGTCCACGACACTGCTCGCCGACGTCGTCCTGCCGGCCGCCACCTGGTACGAGAAGCACGACCTGTCCTCCACGGACATGCACCCCTTCCTGCACGCCTTCACCCCGGCCGTCGACCCGCCCTGGCAGGCCCGCTCCGACTACGACGCCTTCCACGCGCTGGCCCGCCGCTTCAGCGAACTGGCTGCCGGACACCTGGGCGTACGCAGGGACGTGGTGGCCACCGCGCTGCAGCACGACACCCCCGGCGGCGAGATGGCCCAGCCCGGCGGCGTCGCCCTCGACTGGTCCAGGGGCGAGTGCGAGCCGGTGCCGGGGCGCACCATGTACAACCTGACCGTCGTGGAACGCGACTACGGCGCGATCGGGGACAAGTTCGCCGCGCTGGGCCCGCTGGTCGACAAGCTCGGCGTGACCACCAAGGCCATCACCTTCGAGGTCGGCGAAGAGGTCGCGTACCTGGGCGAGAAGAACGGGGCCGTACGCGGCGGAGTCGCCTCAGGCCGCCCCCGTCTGGACACCGCCCAGCGTGCCTGCGAGGCGATCCTCTCCCTGTCCGGCACCTCCAACGGCCGCCTCGCCGTCCAGGGCTTCGAAACCCTGGAGAAGAAGGTCGGTACGAAAATGGCCCACCTGGCCGCCGAGGCCGAGGGCAAGCGGGTCACCTTCGCCGACACCCAGGCCCGCCCGGTCCCGGTCATCACCTCCCCCGAGTGGTCCGGCAGCGAGTCCGGCGGACGCCGCTACACCGCGTTCACCGTCAACACCGAACACCTCAAGCCCTGGCACACCCTGACGGGCCGTCAGCACTTCTTCCTCGACCACGACTGGCTGCACGAGGTCGGCGAGGCACTCCCGGTCTACAAGCCGCCGCTCAACATGCACCGGCTGTACGGGGAACCGGAGCTCGGCCGCGTCGAGGAGAAGAGCGTCGCCGTGCGCTACCTCACTCCGCACAACAAGTGGGCCGTCCACTCCATGTACCAGGACAACCACTACATGATGGCGCTCGGCCGGGGCGGCCAGACCATCTGGATGTCCCCGCAGGACGCCGAGTCGATCGGCGTCGCCGACAACGACTGGATCGAGGCGGTCAACCGCAACGGCGTCGTCACCGCCCGCGCGATCGTCTCCCACAAGATGCCGCCCGGCACGGTCTACATGAACCACGCCCAGGAGCGCACGGTGGGCGTCCCCCGCACCGAGAAGACCGGCCGGCGCGGCGGCATCCACAACTCCCTCACCCGCGTGATGCTCAAGCCCACCCATCTCGTGGGCGGATACGCCCAGTTGACCTGGGCCTTCAACTACCTCGGCCCGACCGGCAACCAGCGCGACGAGATCACCGTGATCCGTCGCCGCAGCCAGAACGTGGAGTACTGACATGCGCGTCATGGCACAGGTCGCGATGGTCATGAACCTCGACAAGTGCATCGGATGCCACACCTGCTCCGTCACCTGCAAGCAGACGTGGACCAACAGGCAGGGCACCGAGTACGTCTGGTTCAACAACGTCGAGACCCTCCCCGGGCAGGGCTACCCCCGCCGCTGGGAGGACCAGGAGAAGTGGAAGGGCGGCTGGGAGCGCACCCGCTCCGGCAGGCTGCGGCTGCGCTCCGGCGGCCGGCTCAAGCGCCTCGGCAGCCTCTTCGCCAACCCCGGACTCCCGGAGATCTCCGACTACTACCAGCCCTGGACGTACGAGTACAAGAACCTCACCGACGCCCCGGCGGGCAACGACCTGCCCACCGCCCGGCCCGTCGACACGGTCACCGGCGCTCCCCTCGACAGAATCGAATGGGGTCCGAACTGGGACGACAACCTCGGCGGCGCCGTCGAGCACGGCCCCCGCGACCCGGTCGTGGAGAAGATCCGCGACGAGGTGGGCGAGAGGATCCGCTTCGAGTTCGAGCAGTCCTTCATGTTCTACCTGCCGCGCCTCTGCGAACACTGCCTCAACCCGGCGTGCGTCTCCGCCTGCCCCTCCGGCGCGATGTACAAGCGCGCCGAGGACGGCATCGTGCTGGTCGACCAGGACCAGTGCCGCGGCTGGCGGATGTGCGTCTCCGCCTGCCCGTACAAGAAGGTCTACTTCAACCACTCCACCGGCAAGGCGGAGAAATGCACCTTCTGCTTCCCGCGCATCGAAGCCGGCATGCCGACGGTCTGCTCCGAGACCTGTGTGGGCCGCATGCGCTACCTCGGCGTGCTGCTGTACGACGCCGACAAGGTCGCCGAAGCGGCGGCCGTGGAGGACGAACACGACCTCTACCCGGCCCAGTTGGGGTGCTTCCTCGACCCGCACGACCCCGCCGTCCAGGAAGCCGCCCGCGCGTCCGGCATCACCGAGGAGTGGCTGGACGCCGCCCGCCGCTCCCCGGTGTACGACCTCATCGCCACCTACCAGGTCGCCCTCCCGCTCCACCCGGAGTACCGCACCATGCCGATGGTCTGGTACGTGCCGCCGCTGTCCCCGGTGGTCGAAGCGGTCGCCGCCACCGGCCACGACGGCGAGGACGCCGGCAACCTGTTCGGCGCGATCGACGCCCTGCGCATCCCCGTCGAGTACCTCGCCGGGATCCTCACCGCCGGTGACACCGGCGTCGTGGACGCGGTCCTGCACCGGATGGCCGCCATGCGCGCCTACATGCGGCGCGTCAACCTCGGCGAGGAACGCGACGAGTCGATCGCCCGCGCGGTCGGTCTCACCGGCGAGGAGATGGAGGACATGTTCCGGCTCCTTGCCGTCGCCAAGCTGGAGGACCGCTTCGTGGTCCCCAGCGCCGCCCGCGCCGACGCCGACGCGCTCGCCGACAGCCACCCCTTCGAGGAGGCGGGCGACGCCGCCTGCCCCGTCGCCGCGCTCCCGGTGCAAACCCCCACCCGGGTGATGCTCAACCTCGGCACCACCAGGAGGAGCGCATGAGCACCCTTCTGACGTCGGACTCCGTGACCCGGCTGATCGCCGGACGCTGCCTGGAGTACCCGGACTCCCGGCTGTACGCGGACCTGCCGCAGCTCCGCGGCGCGCTGGACGGCGCCGGACCCGAGGCCGCCGCTCTGCTCGGGGGCTTCCTCGACCACGTCGCCGCCACCGAGCCGCTCGACCTGTGCGCCCACTACACGGCCACCTTCGACACCCGCAACCGCCGCTGCCTGTACCTCACCTGGTGGGCCGACGGCGACACCCGGCGGCGCGGCCTCTCCCTGGTCCGCATCAAGCAGATCTACCGTGACAAGGGTTTGGAGTACGCCGACGAGGAACTGCCCGACTTCCTCCCCGTCGCCCTGGACTTCGCCGCCCGCCACCCGGACGCGGGCACCGCCCTCCTGGAGGAGCACCGGGTCGGCCTGGAACTGCTGCGCCTGGCCGTCACCTCGGCCGGTACCCCGTACACCGCCGTACTCGAAGCGCTCTGCACCACCCTCCCCGGCCCCTCCCCGCAGACGAAGGAGGAGGCCAAGGCGATGGCCCGCAACGGGCCGCCGCGCGAACTCGTCGGCATCGGCTCCCCGCCGACGCCGTTCGGCCGGGGCGCCGACCTGCCCTGGCCAGCCCTCGGGGTGCCCGCGTCCTCCGCCGCTGCCGGAGTTCCACCCTCCGCGGTTGCGCCCTCCGCTGCCGGAGTTCCGCCTTTCCCGGGCACGGCCTCCGCGGCGCCCGCCGTCCCGGGCACGCAGCCCGCAGCGCCCGCACCCGCCGCCGTGGCGCCCGCATCCCCGAAAGGCCCTCGGCATGAGTGACCTGCTCCTGTGGGGCGTCCTGCCCTACGTATCGATCGCGCTGCTGATCGCGGGTACCGTCTGGCGTGCCCGCTACGACCAGTTCGGGCTGACCACGCACTCCTCCCAGCTCCACGAGTCGAAACTGCTGCGCGTCGGCTCGCCGCTCTTCCACTTCGGGATGCTCTTCGTCGTGCTCGGCCACGTCGTCGGACTGCTGATCCCGCGGAGCTGGACCGACGCCGTCGGCGTCAGCGACCACACGTACCACCTCGTCGCCGTCGGCACAGGCGCGGTCGCGGGCGCGGCGGCGGCCGTCGGCATCGGACTGCTCGTGTACCGCCGCCTCAAGGTGCCGGCCGTGCGCCGCGCGACGCTGCGCAGCGACCATCTGATGTACACGTTCCTGCTCGGCGCGATCACCCTCGGCCTGCTCGCCACGATCCTCAACTCGACCGGTGCGACGCACGGTTACAACTACCGCGAGGGCATCTCCCCGTGGTTCCGCTCCCTGTTCGCCCTCTCGCCGGACTACGCGCTGATGGCGGGCGCCCCGCTTGCCTTCAAGCTGCACATCCTGTTCGGCTTCACCCTGTTCGCGCTGATCCCGTACTCGCGGCTGGTGCACATGTTCAGCGCCCCGGTGAAGTACCTCTTCCGGCCGTACGTGGTCTACCGCAGCCGGGACCCCCGGACCGTGGGGCAGCGCGCGGAGCGCCGGGGCTGGGAGCACACCCGATGACGTACGCACACGCGGTGACGCACCCCGGCCCGGCCGGAAACGGAACGGGGGGCGCGGCCACGACGCCCGCCCCGGCCCCCGCCGCCCCCCGCTCCCGACTGGTCCGCACCCCCCGCCACGCCGTCGCGGAGCGCCCCTTCCTGGTCATCTGGGAAGCCACCCGCGCCTGCCCACTGGCCTGCCTGCACTGCAGGGCGGAGGCCATCCCACGGCGCGACCCGCGCGAGCTGAGCAGTGCGCAGGCCCGCGACCTGATGGACCAGATCGCCTCCTTCGGCCGCCCCCACCCCCTCTTCGTGGTCACCGGAGGCGACCCCTTCCAGCGCCCCGACCTCACCGAACTGATCGCGTACGGCACGGCGCTGGGCCTGCGCGTCGCCGTCTCCCCGTCCGGCACCCCGACCCTCACCCGGCAGAACCTGACGGCCGTACGGGACGCGGGAGCGGTCGCCCTGTCGCTCAGCGTCGACGGCTCGACCGCCGCCCGCCACGACACCTTCCGGGGTGTCGAAGGGGTCTTCGGCCTGACCCTCGACGCCTGGCGCACGGCCCGTGCACTCGGCCTCAAGGTGCAGGTCAACACCACCGTCTCCCGTCACAGCCTGGACGACCTCGCCGACATCGCCGCCCTCGTCCACCGCGAGAAGGCGATGCTCTGGTCCGGGTTCCTGCTGGTGCCCACCGGACGCGGCGCGGAACTCGCCTCGCTCACCCCGGAGGAGACCGAGGACGTCCTGCACTTCCTGTACGACTGCGGCGCGGTCATGGCCACCAAGGCCACCGAGGGCCACCACTTCCGCCGCGTCGTCCTGCAACGTGCCGCGCTCGCCGAACGCGGGGAACAGCCCCGCACGGGCCCGCTGCACGCCCGCCTCACCGCCCGCGCGACCGCCCTCGGGCTCTTCGACGGCGCGCACCGGGCGGTCCGCCGCCCACCCATGGACGTGTCCTCCGGGCGCGGCTTCGTCTTCATCACGCACACCGGCGACGTCACCCCCAGCGGGTTCCTTCCGTTGTCCGCGGACAACACCAAACGCCGCCCATTGCCGGACATTTACCGTGAATCACCCCTGTTTCAGGAGCTGCGCGACCCGTCGCGGCTACGGGGCAAGTGCGGCGTCTGCGAGTACGCAGCGGTGTGCGGCGGCTCGCGCTCCCGGGCCTACGCCGTCACCGGCGACCACCTCGCCGCCGACCCGTGGTGCGCCCATCAGCCGGCCGCGTGGCAGCAGACCACGGCCGCGTGGCAGCAGACCACGGCCGCATGTCAGCAGACCACAGCCGCATGTCAGCAGACCACGGCCGCATGTCAGCAGACCACGAAGGAGACCCCGTGCGCTCAGTGATCGTCATCGGCGGAGGCATCAGCGGACTCGCCGCCGCCTGGGAACTGCGCGGCAAGGCCGACGTCACCGTCCTGGAGGCCCACGAGGTCGTCGGCGGCAAACTCCGCACCGGCACCCTGGCCGGCATCCCCGTCGACGAGGGCGCCGAATCCCTGATGGCGATGCGCCCGGAGGCCGTACGCCTGGCCGAGGAGGTCGGGCTCGGCGACGCCCTGTGCGACCCCGCCCCCGCTCCGGTGACCCTGTGGACCCGCGGAGCCCTCCGCCCGCTGCCCGCCGGCCACGTACTGGGCCTCCCGCCCGACCCCGGCGTCCTGGCCGGCACCGGCCTGCTGTCCGACGAGGGCCTCGCACGGCTCGCGCGGGAAGAAGCGGTACCGGCCGCGCCCGTCACCGGTGACCTCAGCGTCGCCGAATACCTCACGCCGCGCATCGGCCGTGAGGCGCTCGACCGCCTCGTCGAACCGCTCCTCGGCGGCATCTACGCGGGCCGTACCGACCACCTGTCCCTGCGCTCCGCCATGCCCGGCATCGCGGCGATCGCCGCCTCGGGCGGCTCGCTCCTGGCCGCCCTGCGCGACCGCGTCCCACCCCGCCCCGCGCCGGGACGCACCCCCCAAGTGGTGCGCGGCCTCGCGGGCGGCACCGGCCGCCTCCCGCTCGCCGTCGCCCGCGCGAGCGGCGCCCGCGTCCTCACCCGCACCACCGCACTCGGCCTCGAACGCATCCCCGGCGGGCGCTGGCGGGTGCACTCCGTCACCGCGCAGGGCCCGCTCGCGCTCGACGCCGACGCCCTCGTCCTCGCCCTGCCCGCGCACGCCGCCGCGCCCCTCCTGCGCCCGCACTCACCCGCCGCGCACGCCGCGCTCACGGCCGTCCGGCACGCCGGATCGGCCGTCCTCACGATGGCGTTCGACGGAAGGGGGGACGGCCCGCCGCCCGGACTGAACGGCTTCCTCGTCCCGCCGGTGGAGGGCCGTACGATCAAGGCCGCCACCTTCCTCACCCGCAAGTGGCCCTGGCAGCGCGACGCGGCGCCCTCGGCCCTCGTCCTGCGCGCCTCCGTCGGCAGGGCCGGTGAGGAGCACCTGCTCGGCCTGGACGACCACCGGCTGACCTCCCTCGCCCGCACCGAACTCACCGCAGCCGTCGGCCCGTTGGGGGACCTCCTCGCCTCGAAGGTGACCCGCTGGTACCGCGGACTCCCGCAGTACGACGTCGGCCACGCGGACCGGGTCGCCGCGATCCGTGAGGCGACCGGCGCCCTGCCGGGCGTACAGGTCTGCGGCGCGCTGTACGAGGGCGTGGGAGTGGCGGCCTGCGTCGCGACGGGAAGGGCGGCGGCGCAACGGCTGCCGGCGGGCTGACAGCACGCTTCCCACCCGTCCGGCCCCGGACCTCCACATCCGTCGGGCATACTGTCCGCGCCGCGCGTGGCCCGCACCGCCTTCGGGGCGGTGCGGGCCTTCGGGGGCGGACGGGTGACCGTGACGGCATGGGACGGGGAGAAGAAATGAAATACCGAACGGGCTTGATCGCGCTGACCGTGGCGGCGGGCACCGCGCTGCTGACCGGGTGCGCAGGGGAAGAGCCGCCGACGCCCGTCGAGTACGGCTCGGCCAGGCCCGCGGGGGACACCCTGGGACTGAAGCCGCCCCGGGGCTCGGCGGTCACGCTGTCGCAGTGGCCCGACGGCTGCAAGCTGGTGACCGACGAAGAGCTGCGCGCCGTGCTGCCCCAGGCGAAATCCGTCACCCGCGAGCCGCGGAAGCTGACGATCATGAACTTCAACCCGCTGGTCGAGGCCGCCCCCGGCACCACCGGTGACGTGCCCCGGGCCGGCTGCAAGTACGAGTTCCACCTCCCCTCCGACGGCGAGAAGGAGTTCCCCAACAGCCACTTCAGCCTCCTGGTGACCACGATCGCCGACCCCGCCCTGGTCGCGAAGGAGTACCGCGAGGACAAGGACAGGGCGGTCAAGAAGGAGAAGGGCTTCGCCGACCTGGCCGGGTCGTGGGGGGCGAAGGACTGCTACCGCGTCGGGGAGGGGTTCAGCGCCAAGGTGACCTGCCTCCAGGGGGCGTACGTGTTCGAGGTGGACGGGGACACCGACGCCGCGGGCGTGGCGCAGATGCCGGAGCCCGGAGCGGAGAAGAGCGAGAACCTCGCGGCCGTACAGAAGCGCAGGGACCTGTGGATGGAAAAGGTCCTGCCCCAGATCGCGAGGACCGTCGCCGCCCGCCTCTCCTGAGAAGGACGTCACCACGGCAGAGGCCCTCCCCGCCCGTCGGCACACGGAGCGGGGAGGGCCTGAGCCACGTCTCTCAGATCGTCGACGCGTCGATCACGAACCGGTAGCGCACGTCGCTGGCCAGGACCCGCTCGTACGCCTCGTTGATCTGGTCGGCGTCGATCAGCTCGATCTCCGCGCCCAGACCGTGCTCCGCGCAGAAGTCCAGCATCTCCTGGGTCTCCTGGATGCCGCCGATGCCGGAGCCCGCGAGGGTCTTGCGACCCGCGATCACCGAGAAGAGGTTGAGCGAAACGGGCTCCTCGGGAGCGCCGACGTTCACCATCGCACCGTCCGTGCGCAGCAGGCTCAGGTACTTGTCCAGCGGCAGCGGCGCGGAGACGGTCGAGACGATCAGGTCGAAGCCGGCCCTGAGCTGCTCGAAGGTCGCCTCGTCACTGGTCGCGTAGTAGTGGTCGGCGCCCAGCTTCAGGCCGTCGTCCTTCTTGCGCAGGGTCTGCGAGAGCACGGTGACCTCGGCGCCCATCGCGTGAGCGATCTTGACGGCCATGTGGCCGAGACCGCCGAGGCCGACGACGGCGACCTTCTTGCCGGGGCCCGCGTTCCAGTGGGCGAGCGGGGAGTACGTGGTGATGCCCGCGCACAGCAGCGGCGCGGCGACATCCAGGGACAGGCCGTCGGGGATGCGGACCGTGAAGGCCTCGTCCACCACGATGTGGGTGGAGTAGCCGCCGTACGTGGGCTCCCCGTTCTTGTCGAGGGCGTTGTACGTGCCGACGTTGCCCTTGACGCAGTACTGCTCGAGGCCGGCCACGCAGTTCTCGCACTCGCGGCAGGAGTCGACCATGCAGCCGACGCCCACCCGGTCACCGACCGCGAACCTGGTGACGGCGGAGCCCACCTCGGTGACGACACCGGCGATCTCGTGGCCCGGGACCATCGGGAAGATGCCCTCGCCCCAGCCGTCGCGCGCCTGGTGGATGTCCGAGTGACAGATGCCGGAGTACTTGATGTCGATCAGTACGTCGGACTCGCCCACCGGGCGGCGCGGAATGGTGGTCCGCTCCAGGGGGGCCTTGGCGGACGGTGCGGCGTAAGCGGAAACGGTCGTGGTGCTGGTCTGTGCGGTCATGCCGTCCACGGTGCCAGCCTCGGAGACATTCACCCAGGTCACCGTCCTGCCTACGTCCAGTGGTCCTACTACTGGCGGGGACAGGATGCTGTGCGTACGACCCTGGATACTGGACACCATGGACGACTCGCCGACCCATCCGCCCGCCCCGGACCTGCCCGCTCCGGAGCCCCTCGACGGTCGCGCCGAGCTCAGTGAGTTCCTGCGCACCCGCCGGGCCCGGCTGCAGCCGGAGGACGTCGGTCTGCCGAACTTCGGACGCCACCGGCGGGTGCCCGGCCTGCGCCGCGAGGAGCTCGCGCAGCTCGCCGGCGTCTCCGTGGCGTACTACACCCGCCTCGAACAGGGCAACGGCCGCAACGTCTCGGGCGAGGTCCTGGACGCGATCGCCCGCGCGCTGCGCCTCACGGACGCCGAGCACTCCCATCTGATGCACCTGGCCAAACCCAAGCAGCACAAGAAGCGGCGCCCGGCCCGCCCCCAGCACATGCGCCCCGCGCTGCACCATCTGATGGACGCGATGGACGGCGTTCCCGCCTATGTGGTGGGCCGCCGCTCGGACATCCTGGGCTGGAACCGCATGGCCGCCGCCCTCTTCGGCGACTGGGCCGCACTGCCCCCCGAGGAGCGGAACTGGGCACGCATCTGCTTCCTGCACCCGGGGACCCGCGAGCTGTTCGTGAACTGGGAGCAGAAGGCCTCGGACATGGTGAGCTTCCTGCGGATGGAGGCGGGCTGCTTCCCGAACGACCCCCTGCTCTCGGCCCTGGTCGGTGAGCTCTCCGTGAAGAGCGAGGAGTTCCGGAGCCTGTGGGCCACGCACGACGTGCGGGAGAAGGGCCACGGAGTCAAGCGCCTGCACCACCCCCTGGTGGGCGAGCTGACCCTGTCGTACGAGACCCTGCGGCTGCCCGACGACCACGACCAGGCACTGGTGACGTACCACGCGGAGCCGGACTCGGCGTCGGCCCAGGGGCTGCGGCTGCTCGCCAGCTGGGGAGCGGACGCGACGCGCGCCGGCGCGACGGGCCCGGGGAACTAGCGGCTGCCCCACGCAAAGCCCCCGGACGCGGTGTGCGTCCGGGGGCCGGCCGGATCCGGACCCGTGGGTCCGGAATGCGGAGTTACTTGTTGACGCAGGTGTTGCCGAAGGCGGGGTTCAGCAGACCGATCACGTTGACCGTGTTGCCGCAGAGGTTCACCGGGATGTGCACGGGAACCTGGACGGCGTTGCCCGAGATGACGCCGGGGGAGTTCGAGGTGACGCCCTCGGCCTCGGCGTCGGCCATGGCGGGGGAGGCAACGCCGAGGGCCATCAGCGAACCGGCGGCGACTGCGGCGATCTTCTTGTACTGCATGGTGGGTCCTTTCAGAGGTGTATCAGTGAGGTGTACGGAGTCCGGGCCGCTCGACCGGCTTGCCCGTGGGCCTGCCGGGCCACGGCTCGGCCGGGCCGGAGCCCCGGTCTGCCCGGAGCGGCCGGCTTCGCCTTGGTGGCCGGCCCGGTGGGCCCGGCCGGCGGCCGACGCTCCGGGGGCCCGCTGACCAAAGCTCGCCGGCGGACGGCTCGTCGGCAGACGGCTGGTCGGCCGGCGGCTCGTCGGTCGTCGGCCCCCGGACGCGTGGTGTGCGTCCGGGGGCCGGCCAGGCCCGGACCCGAGGGTCCGGAATGCGGAGTTACTTGTTGATGCAGTTGTTGCCGAACGCGGGGTTCAGCAGGCCGATGATGTCGACCGTGTTGCCGCAGACGTTCACCGGGACGTGCACGGGAACCTGCACGCTGTTGCCCGAGATGACGCCGGGGGAGTTCGAGGTGACGCCCTCGGCCTCGGCGTCGGCCATGGCGGGGGAGGCCGCACCGAGGGCCATCAGCGAACCGGCGGCAACCGCGGCGATCTTCATGTGCTTCATTTTGAGCCTTCCTTCGACGGCGCCGTGATCAGCGACGTATTTCGTGCTGCACGAGCCTGATTCAGAATCCCGTAGCGCCAGGTCGATATCCGTAACGACCTGGCGGAATCTAGGAAACTCAATTTTTCCCGCGAACTTTCGCTATCACCCGAAAGGTGGATAAGGGAATGCGGACGGCCGCTGGCAGGCGGAGAACACCCGACACAGGTGCGCATGGTGAATTTCCTGTGCCGGGCCCGTTGGGCGGAGACGGACGTCAGGGTGTGGTACCGGACAGCTCCGCCGCCTCGGCCCTGGCTTTCTGGGCGGCCCGGTGGTCGCCCGCGCGGGTGCACGCGTCGGCCAGGGCCTCCAGGCCGGTGGCGAGCCATGTCCGGGAGCCGATCCGGCGCCAGAGCCCGACCGCCGCGCCTGCCTGCCGGACGGCGGAGACCGCGTCGCCGGTGGCCGTCCCGGCCTCGGCGAGCGCGAGCAGCGTGGCCGCCTCGCCCCACAGATTGCCGAATTCCCGGTAGGTCGCCAGGCTCTGGTGCAGCAGCTGGAACCCTTCCCGGTGTTCACCCGACCGTACGAGGACGTCACCGAGCCAGCAGTTGGCGTGGGTGGCGGTGAGCCGGTCGCCGAGGGCGGTGCTGATCCCGGCGGCCTGCCGGTAGCAGTCGGCCGCGGCGGAAAGGTCCCCCCGCTTGCGGTGGCTCTGGCCCAGGCAGCGCAGGGCCTGCGCCTCTCCCGGCCCGTAACCCGCCTCCTGGCTCAGGCGCAGGCATTCCGTGAACCGTGCCACGGCCGCCTCGACGCGGCCCTGCTCGAGGTCGATGACGCCGATGCCGTTGGTGGCGTACACCAGGCAGTTGACGTTGTGCGCGGCGCGGGCGAGGTCGACGGCGCTGGTGAAGTGGGCGACGGCCGTCGCGTACTGGCCCAGCAGCCGGTGCACGTAGGCCAGGCCCGCGGTGGCGCCGGCCCGGTAGGAGGGGTCCTGTCCCTCGGAGAGCAGCAGCGCCTGTTCGAAGTGCGCAACCGCCTCCGGATAGCGGTCGAGGATGGTGGTGAGCTCGCCGAGGCAGCGGTGGAGCGTCGCCGCGCTGTGGCGGTCGCCGGAGTGCAGGGCCGCTTCGAGGGCCCGGCTCTGGAGCCGTTCCCAGTCGTCGAAGTGGCTGCGGACCTGGAAGAGCGTCGTGAGCGCGGTGGCCAGCCCGGCGGCCGGTGCCACCTGTGCGTGGTCGAGCGCCTGGTCCGCGACGCGGATGAGGAACTGACGTTCCTCGTCGAACCAGGCAAGCGGGTCGGCAAGGAGCTGGTCCGTATCGGCGGCAGTGGGTGTCCAGACGGCCAGGTCCCGCTGCGAGAAGCGCTGGAAGTCGACGCTGAGGGTGTCCGCCGCCCGGTCCGCCAGATGGAGACTCGCTCCGAGCAGCCGGTCCCGCGCGCGGGCACGGACCTCCTTGCCGTCCTCCCGCTCCGCCCGCTCCCTGCCGAACAGCCCCACCAGGTCGTGCAACCGATAGCGGAGCCCGGTCGGTGCGACCGGCCGGGCTTCCACCAGGTGCACCTCGGTCAGGTCGTCGAGCAGGGCTTCCGCCCGCGCCACGCTCGTGCCCAGCAGCGCGGCCAGCGACCAGCCAGCGAAGTCGGGGCGCGGCAGCAGCGCGGCCATGCGCAGCGCGTGCCTCCCGGCCGGGGCCATGCCCCGGTAGGTGAGTTCGAGGCTGGCCCGTACGGCGATGTGGCCGACGGCCAGTTCGTCGAGCTTGCGCAGTTCGTCGGCGAGGGCGAGGGCGACCTTGCCCAGGGGCCAGTGGGGGCGGGCGGCCAGGCGCGCTCCGGCGACCCAGACCGCCAGGGGAAGGCCGTGGCAGGCCTCCACGATGGAGCGTGCCGCTTCGGCCTCCTCGGTGGCGCGGGCCGCGCCGATCATCTCGCGTAGCAGCGCGAGGCCCGCCGATGCGTCGAGAACGCTCAGCGGGAGCCGGGCGCCGCTCAGGCCCGCGAGGGTGGTCCGGCTCGTCGCGACGGCTGCGCAGTGCTCGCCGCTGGGCAGCAGGTCCCGTACCTGGGTGGCGTCGGCCGCGTTGTCCAGCAGGACCAGCACGCGCTGCTGGGCGAGGAGGGTGCGGTACAGGTGGACACGTCCTGTGGGGTCCGCGGGCACCGCCCCGCCCTGGATGCCCAGTGCGCGCAGGAAGGCGCCGAGCACGGTGAAGGGGTCGGCCGGCTCGCCACCGTAGCCCTGGAGGTCGGCGTAGAGGCGGCCGTCGGGGAAACGGGTGACCAGCAAGTGACCGACACGGATCGCGAAGGCCGTCTTGCCGATCCCGGCGGGGCCGGTGACCAGCAGGGTCTGCGGCCCCCTCTCCTGCCTGCCCAGCAGTGCGCGGCCCTCTTCCAGCGCGTCCCGCCTGCCGACGAAGAACGGCTGGTCGGGAGGCAACAGGGAAGGCACCAGCGGCCGTTCCCCTGTACCAGCCTGTCCCGGGCGGTGCTCGCGGCCGCCGGGACCCGGGCCGTCGGCAGCGGGGTCGAGGGGCCGCTCCGTCGCCCGCGTACCGCCGCCACCGGCCAATTCGCCCCGTACGCGGGCCCATTCGGTCACCGCCTCCTCGTCCCCGCCACATGCCCGTATCAGCGCCGACACCAGGGGCTCGCCCGGCAGTGAGCCCCGGTTCAGCGCGGCGGCCAGGGTGCTGACCGGCAGGTGGTCGCCGCGGTCCCTGGCCCTGCGCTCGAGTGCGCGGAAGGACAGTCCGGAGCGGGCCTTCACCGCGCTCAGCAGGGCCACGAACTCAGCTGTGCTCCGTACCGCGTCGGGTCCGTGAGGCGGCGCCGTCACGTCGTAGTACAAGCTGTCGTCACGCCGACCACTCTAGTGAGGCGAGGTGATCCCGTACCGGGCCGATCAGGCCAATCACGGTGCGCGGATACCGCGCGGACCCTGCGAAGCGTCCCGTGCGGCCCTTCAAAGCTCCTCCTGCCAGGCCGTATGCCGTCCTCGCCCGTCCGGGACAGTCCGGGACAGGCGGCGAGGGTTGTGACGTACGACGAGAGCCCGGCAACCTCCATGACTACGCCGGGCGGGCAGCCCTGCGCGTCCCACCCAAGAAGGAGGAACGGATCATGCAGCTCATCCGAGCGGTGTCGGACCGTCTGCTGGAGGCGGTGGCTCCCAAGGCACAGGCGTCGGCAGTGTCCTGCTGGCAGTACGAGTGCATCCCCTACAGCGGGTGCGCCCAGCGCAAGGCGTACTGGGCTTACGACCCGTGCAACGACCGGGACTACAAGAAGTGGTGCGGCTGCTGACGCGGACTTCGACCGGGTACGGGGTCCGGCTGCCTCCGGGGAGCCGGGCCCCGGGCCCGACCGAATTGGCTGCCGAAGCCGTTCCAGCCGTTCCAGCCGTTCCAGCCGTTCCAGGCGTTCAAGCCGTTCAAGCCGTTCAAGCCGTTCCAGCGAAGGACTCGCCAGTGAACCAACTGATCGATGTCTGCCGGATCTTCCTCGGTCTGGTCTTCCTCTGCTCGGTGGTCGGCAAGCTGCGCAGTGCCGCCGCCTTCGGTGCGTTCCGGGCCACGGTGGTGCGGCTGGCCCCGGCTCTGCGCGGCTGGAGCCGGGCCGTGGCGGTGCTCGTCGTCGGGGCCGAGGCGGCGGTGGTCGGAGCGCTGGCGGTGCCCACCACCACGGTCGCGGGGTTCGCGCTGGCTGCCGTGCTGCTGGCGGTGTTCACCGGTGCGCTGACCGGGGCGCTGCGGGGGAGCGCCCCGGTCGAGTGCCACTGCTTCGGCGGCGGGGCACCGATCGCGCGCCGGCACGTCGTACGCAACGCGGGCCTGCTGGGTGCCGCACTGACCGGACTGGTCGTAGAGCTCACACAGCTCACGGCGAGCGATCCGGTGCGTCCGGTGGCCGACACCGCAGGGGGGCCGGCCGCGATGCTGCTCCCTGTCGGTGCGGCCCTGCTGCTGACAGTCGTGACCGTGACCCTGGACGACCTCGCCCACCTCTTCGGCCGAGGTGACGCGCACGGCGCTGCCGGAGCCGGGGCGGGAAGGACCGGCGGATGAACCGGACGAACCCGCTCGTGGCCGGTGCCGGGCTGGCCGCTCTGTCTGCCGGGGCCCTGCTGCTGGTGGCGAGGCGCAGGTACGTCGTCATCGGCGTGAGCGGAGCCAGCATGGCGCCGGCCCTGGCCGACGGCGACCGGGTGCTGATCCGGCGCACCCTGCTCGACCGGGTCCGCCCGGACGATCTGGTGGTCTCCCGGCCGCCGGCCGGTGCGCGCTGGGACGCGATGCTCCTGCCCCGCTGGCTGATCAAACGTGCTGCGGCCGTGCCGGGCGACCCGGTGCCGCCGCATGTCGTGGCAGCGGTGGGGGGAGTGCCGGGGGCGCTCGTGCCGCCGGGCCGCGTCGTCCTGCTCGGGGACAACCCCGACGAGAGTCTGGACTCCCGGTTCTGCGGCTACTTCCGCGAGCACCAGATCCTCGGCGTTGTCGTCCGGCACCTGCCGCGCAGGGCGTGAGCCGCTGCCCTTACGCCCGACCCCTCACGATCCGCCCCTTGCCCCCCGCGCTCAGCTCAACTCGTCCTCGTGGCAACCGGTTTCGTGGCAATCGCCCCTTAGGAAAGGAAGCTGTGTCATGTCCTGTCTGACCGTCGCTGTGCTGTTGCTGGGAGTCCTCGGCGTCTTCAATCTGGTCCTGACGTTCGGGGTCGTACGGCGGCTGAGGGAGCGACCCGCGTCAACGGCGCGGAGCGACTGGGACCGGGCCACCGGGCTGTCGCCCGGGGCCAGGGTGGGCACCTTCTCCACCGTGGACACCGGTGGGCGCCCGCTCACGGACGCGAGTCTGCACGAGGGGCTCGTGGTGGTCTTCGTATCGCCGGACTGCCCCGCGTGCGAGGAGACGCTGCCCCATGTGGTGGAGCGCGCCGAAGAGTACGGTCCGGGCAACGTGCTCGCCGTCGTCATCCGGGACGGGGCCGACCCGGGCGATCCGGGGCCCTACGTGGACCGGCTCAGCCCGGTGGCCCGCGTCGTCCTCGCCGACATGGGCGGCGAACTCACCACGGCCTTCGACATCCAGGGGCTGCCCGCGTACGTCGGGATGGGCGCGGCCGGGCACGTGGCGGACACCGGGCGCATCCTGCCGCGCAGGCCCTCCACCTCGGGCCCAGGCCCGACCGCGGACCCGTACCCCTCCCTGCCCCGGCCCCGGGCGGACATCGACGCATGAGCGGCGCGCGGGAGCGGCTCACGGCCGGGGTCGCGGTGGACACCGCCCGCGCCACCGGCGCTCTTGCCTGGCGGGCGGCTCCGTGGACGCTCGTGGTGCTCGTGGTGCTCACGGTGGCTCTGGCGACCGTGCCGGTGGCGACGGCCTGGCTGACCCGGCTCATCCTCGACCGCCTCACCGGCACCGGGGGAGAAGCGTTGTTCACGTTGGCAATGGGGCTCGCCGGGACGGGGCTGGTGGCGGCGTTGCTTCCGCTGTGGGCGCAGTTCCTGCTCGCGCGGTTCAACCGCGCGGCCGGCCTGCGCGCGGTGGACCGTCTGTACACCACGGTCAACTCCTTCCACGGGTTGGCCCGGTTCGAGAACCCCGCCTTCCAGGACCGGTTGCGCATGGCGCGCTCGGCGGCCGGACATGCGATCGGGCGTTTCACGGACAGCGGGCTGCGCATCGCGGGCGGGACGCTGACCACGCTGGGCTTTCTGGCCGCCCTCTACGCGGTCGATACGACGATGACGGTCCTGGTCACGCTCTCCGCCCTGCCCGCGTTGGTGGCCGAGCTGAAGATCTCCCACCGCAGGGCCCGCACCGAGTGGCGTGTCAGCGCTGCCCAACGGCGTGAGTTCTTCTACCAGATGCTGCTGTCCGACCTGGACGCGGCCAAGGAGATCCGGCTGTTCGGGGCCGGCGGATTTCTCAAGGAACGGATGCTTGTGGAGCGGCGGAGCGCCGATGCCGTGACCCATCGCACCGATCGCCGTGAGTTCCTGACCCAGGGGCTGCTCGCCCTGCTCAGTGCGCTGGTCGCCGGTGCGGGCCTGATCTGGGCGGCGCTGGCGGCCAGGCGCGGCCAGTTGACGGTCGGTGAAGTGGCCATGTTCGTGGCGGCCGTTGTCGGCGTACAAGGGGCCCTGGCCAGTCTCATCAGGTCCCTCGCCGATGTGCATCAGCAGTTGCTGCTGATGGGGCACTATCTGGCCGTCGTACGGGCCGGCCCCGACCTTCCGCCTCCGCCGCCCGGCTCACCGCGTACCGGAAAGCCCCTTCCTGCCCTCCGTACCGGCATCGAGTTCCGGGACGTCTGGTTCCGGTACGCCGACGACCAGCCCTGGATCCTGCGCGGGGTGAACCTGTTCGTCCCCTGCGGCGAGGCGGTCGCCGTGGTCGGGTGCAACGGCGCGGGCAAGAGCACCCTCGTCAAACTGCTCTGCCGGTTCTACGACCCCACGCGCGGCACCGTCCTCTGGGACGGCATCGACCTCACACAGATTCCGGTGCCACAGCTGCGTCAGCGTCTCGGCGCGGTCTTCCAGGACTACGTGCCCTACGCCCTCACAGCGGCGGAGAACATCGCGATCGGCGACGTCGGGACGCTCGGCCAACCCGACAGGATCCAACGGGCGGCCCGCCGGGCGGGAGTGCACGACCTGCTCTCACGGCTTCCCCGGGGCTACGACACCATGTTGTCCCGGGTGTACACCCGGGACACCGGGCACGACGACGAAACCGGCACCGCACTCTCCGGAGGCCAGTGGCAACGCGTGGCACTGGCGCGGGCATTGGTGCGGGACGAACCCGATCTGCTCATTCTCGACGAACCGAGCTCGGGCCTGGACGCCGCCGCCGAACACGACGTCCATCTGCGGCTGCGGGAGCACCGCGCCCGTCGCACGAGCCTGCTGATCTCCCACCGCCTGGGCGCTGTGCGCGATGCCGACCGGATCGTGGTCCTGTCCGACGGCCGGATCACCGAACAGGGCACCCATGACGCGCTGCTCCTGGGCGGGGGCGTGTACGCCGACCTGTTCACCCTCCAGGCGAGCGGCTACCAGGAGGGGCGGGGCTGATCCCGTACTGCGTACGCACATGCGCCCGTACGCACATGCGCCGCCCGGCATCCGCGCGTGGGTGACAGGAACCCCCCGGGATTCTGGTCAACACCGGCCCAGGAGGGCCAGTGCCCCGGAGAAGCCGACGGCTCCCGCGGTCAGGGCGACGGTGGCCCCCCACAGGACGGCGGGGCGCGGCGTGCCGGGTTCGGGACGGGCGGGGCCGCACCCGCAGCGGTACGTCCCCGACAGCCCGGTCGGAGCGTCGTCGAGTCGGTACTCGCCGAACGGGCGGACGGGGGAGCGGCCGGCCTGCGCTGTTTCCGTTACGGACTTCATGACGGGCCCCCTCGCCGCAAACCCGTGGGGGGAAACCGCCGGGCACCGGACACCACCTGTACGCACCTTTAGCCCGATGGAGATATCAGCCGCTTAACGGCACCCGCACGGGTGAAGCGGCCCGCCACCCCCCGCGGCGCCCGGCGAGAGAGGCCCCGCATCCGCCCCGGTGGCTAAGCGGCGGTGCGATAGCCCGTCCGTGTGGCCGGGCAGGACCGGCACGAGTGGGCGGGCCCTGGGCCGGGAAGAGGACAGCATGCCCCGACCCCTGCCCGCGGCGGGAGTCACGTCCCGCAGTCAGTACCGCATCGCCCCGGAGGCGCACCCGTGAGTTTCGATTCGTTCCTCGACCTGGTGAACTCGCCGGTCTACGTGGTGACCGTCGCCGCCGACGGCGTGAGGGCCGGATGCCTGGTCGGCTTCGCGGGCCAGTGCTCGATGAGCCCCGCACGGTTCGTCGTCTGGCTCTCCCGGGAGAACCACACCTACCGTCTCGCGTGCAGGGCACGCTCCCTTGCCGTGCATCTGCTGCCGCAGCGCCACGACCTCGCCGAGCGCTTCGGCGGCGAGTGCGGAGCCGAGCACGACAAGTTCGACGGCCTCGACTGGACCGAAGGCCCCGAGGGCACACCGCTGCTCAGCGATGCCAGCGCCTGGTTCACCGGGCGCATCGTCGAGCGGTTCGACGCCGGCGACCACGTGGGCTTCCTCCTCGCCCCGACCGGTGCCCAGGTCGGCCCCGACGCCTCCCCCGACGTACTGATGCTCCGTCAGGCCCTCGACGTGACGGCGGGCCACCCCGTTGCCGACTGACGGCTCCGCCGGCCCGGTGCGCTTTTGCCCGGTGCGCCGATACCCGATACCCGGTGCGCCGATGCCCGATGCCCGATGGACGCCGGACAGCCCCCGGGCGCGGGCCGACCGGGGGCTGTGCTGGGGGACAGCGGGGGCTGAGGGGACGATGAGGACTTACGGGGCGGTGGGGGACAGCGGGACCGCGGCGCCGGGTGTGGCGGAGAGTCAGTGGTTGCCGTCGCCGTTGCCCGCGAGGACGGGGATGTCGCTCAGGATGTGGGAGAGCGGCTCGTCGCCCTTGGCCTGGGTGGCGTTCTCGGCGCACTGCTGGTTCTGCGGGGCGGACAGGATCGGGATGTCCTGGACACCGACGTTCACCAGGGCGACGAGGGACTGGAGGTTGGCCTTGAAGGGAACGCCCACACACAGCTTGTTGAGCGAGCCCTGGACCGGGTACAGCTGCGGGCTCAGGTTGCCGGTGGTCTCGGAGTTGCCGTAGTGCTGCTCCGCGCCGTTGCCGCTCTGTGAGGTGGTGCCGGTGTCGTCCGCGATCGCCATCGCCTGCGGTGCGCCGAAGGCACCGAAGCCCAGCGTGGTCGCTGCGAGTGCGGCGGTTGCCATGACCTTCTTCATCTCTGGGTTCCCTCTTGTTCGTCGGGCGCCCCGGATACGGAGCCCTCTGCAGAACTCCGGTGCCGCTCCTTTGGTTATCGCCATTCCCCCGTATGGCGGGCAAGGTGGGGGTACCGCACACCACGGCCGCACCGCGCGAAGCGGTGTCGCGTGACTTCCCGGGGGCGGGCCGGTTGGAGCATGCGTACCGTCCGAAGGCTCTCCCTGGAGGCTCTGTGTCCCGTACCCGTACCACTCTCGCCGTCCTGCTGCTGGCCGCCTCCGGTGTGCTCGGGGTGGCCTCGCCCGCCCTCGCGCGCGCCCACTGCCCGGAGCCCGCCACCCTGCTGCTCTCCGACGAGCGCTACGCCCGCTTCCTGGCGGCGTCCCCGCAGGAGCAGCGGCTGATCGAGAACAACCCGCGGTACCGCGAGGCCTGGCTCGGCTGCGAGGCGCCCGGCCGTGTCGAGCCGAACCTGTGGGGCGAGGGCTACGTCTGCATCCCGGAGGGTGCCGTCCAGTGAGGCGCGGCAGGTGGCCCCCCGCAGCCGGGTAGGTGCCGCCCCCTCCGCAGCCGGGTAAGTATTGAGTGCTGCTCAATACTTGCCCGTCCGTATGGGGGCGGCCTGCTGTAGGGCGTCCCGCTCATCCACGTGACCTATCTCCCCATATGGCGCCCGGCCTTCCCGTCGAGCCTGCCGCATGTTTAGAGTGGTGCTCTAAATGGTGTGTGGAGGAGTGACGGCGTGCGACTGACCCCGACCGAACGTGACCGGCTGCTGCTCTTCGGGGCTGCGGAGCTGGCGCGGGCCCGCAGGGCGCGCGGGCTGCGGCTCAACGTTCCCGAAGCGACCGCCCTGATCGCGGACGCCGTCTGCGAGGCGGCGCGGGACGGACGACGGCTCGCCGAAGCCATCGAGACCGGGCGCGGCGTGCTCGGCCCCGACGACGTGCTGCCCGGCGTCGCCGACGTGGTCACCGAAGTCCATGTCGAGGCGGTCTTCGACGACGGTTCGCGGCTCGCCGTGGTCAGCGACCCCTTCGGCGGCGGCACGCTCGGGGACGACGCCCCCGGAGCCCTGCTGCCGGGGCCCGGGTACCAGGAACCGGAGCCGGACGTACGGATCACCGTGCGCAACACCTCCGCCGTCCCGGTCTCGGTGACCTCGCACTTCCACTTCTTCGAGGCCAACCCCCGGCTGGAGTTCCCCCGGGCCGCCGCCTACGGGATGCGGCTCGCCGTGCCCGCGGGGTCCTCCTTCCGCTTCGGGCCCGGCGAAAGCGCCGACGTGGGCCTGGTGCCCATCGGCGGGGACCGTGTCGCGATCGGCTTCGCCGGACTGGTGGACGGTCCGCTCGACGCACCCGGCGCGAAGGAGGAGGCCCTGCGCAGGGCGGCGGCCTGCGGCTACCTCGGAGCGACGCCGTGAGGAGCGGCCCGAACCCGGAGGGTCCCGGCTCCCAGGACCCCCGAACGCCCTGCCGCCCGGACTCCTCCCCTTCCGGCCGCGTCACCGCCCACCCCACCCCGCAGCCGACGGAGGCGACCCGATGAGCCCTGCCATCACCCCCTACGAGTACGCCGCCGTGCACGGCCCCCGGGCCGGCGACCGGGTGCGGCTCGGGGACTCCGGGCTCGTCGTCCGCGTGGAGGCCGACTCGCAGCAGCCCGGCGAGGAATTCCTCGCCGGGTTCGGCAAGACCGCCCGCGACGGACTGCACCTCAAGGCCGCCGCCGTCCGCGACACCTGCGACGTGGTGATCAGCAACGTGCTGCTCATCGACGCCGTGCAGGGCATCCGCAAGGTGTCCATCGGCATCAGGGAAGGCCGTATCTCCGGCATCGGCCGGGCCGGCAACCCCGACACCCTCGAGGGGGTCGACGTCGTCGTCGGCACCGGGACCACCATCGTCTCGGGCGAGGGCCTCATCGCCACCGCGGGAGCCGTCGACACCCACGTCCACCTCCTCTCGCCCCGGATCATGGAGGCGTCGCTCGCGAGCGGCGTCACCACGATCATCGGCCAGGAGTTCGGGCCGGTCTGGGGAGTGGGCGTCAACTCGCCCTGGGCGCTGCGGCACGCCTTCGGCGCCTTCGACGCCTGGCCCGTCAACATCGGCTTCCTCGCCCGGGGTTCGTCCTCGCACAGCGCGCCCCTGGTCGAGGCGCTCGCCGAGGGCGGGGCCAGCGGGTTCAAGGTCCACGAGGACATGGGCGCCCACACCCGCGCCCTGGACACCGCGCTGCGGGTCGCCGAGGAGCACGACGTACAAGTGGCCTTGCACAGCGACGGGTTGAACGAGTGCCTGTCCGTCGAGGACACCCTGAAGGTCCTGGAAGGCCGGACGATCCACGCCTTCCACATCGAGGGCTGCGGCGGCGGGCACGTGCCCAACGTCCTGAAGATGGCGGGCGTGCCGAACGTGATCGGCTCGTCCACCAACCCCACGCTCCCCTTCGGGCGCGACGCGGTCGCCGAGCACTACGGGATGATCGTCTCCGTCCACGACCTGAAGACGGACCTGCCAGGCGACGCCGCGATGGCCCGCGACCGCATCCGCTCCGGCACCATGGGCGCCGAGGACGTCCTGCACGACCTCGGGGCCATCGGCATCACCTCCTCCGACGCCCAGGGCATGGGCCGGGCGGGGGAGACGGTACGCCGCACCTTCCAGCTCGCCGGGAAGATGAAGGCCGAACGCGGCGCCGAGGGCGACGACGACAACGCCCGGGTACTGCGCTACATGGCCAAGCTGACCATCAACCCGGCCATCGCCCACGGTCTCGCCCACGAGATCGGCTCGGTCGAGGTGGGCAAGATGGCCGACCTCGTGCTGTGGCGCCCGGACTCCTTCGGGGCCAAGCCGCAGCTGGTGCTGAAGTCGGGCTTCCCCGCGTACGGCGTCACCGGCGACCCGAACGCCGCCACCGACACCTGCGAACCCCTCGTCCTCGGCCCGCTGTTCGGCGCCCACGGCACGGCCCCCGCCGACCTCTCGGTGGCCTTCGTCGCGCAGGCGGCACTCGACCTGGGCAACGACACCATGCCCACCCGCCGCCGCCGGGTCGCCGTCCGCCACACCCGGGGCATCGGCCCGGCCGACCTGCTCCTCAACTCCCGCACCGGCTCCGTCGACGTCGACGGCCGCACCGGACTGGTCACCCTCGACGGCGATCCGCTGCGCTCGGAGCCCGCGGATTCCGTCTCGCTCAACCGGCTCTACTTTCTCTGACGCAGCCCCGCCTCTCCCGCACCCCTCCCGCACTCCTCCCTAAGGACCGCCATGTTCCGTATGCCCGCCGAGTGGGACCCGCACGAGCGCACCTGGATGGCCTGGCCGAGCCCCAACACCACCTTCTCCGACCCCGCCGAACTCGCCGAGTCCCGCGAGGCCTGGGCGGCCGTCGCCCGTGCGGTACGCCGCTTCGAACCCGTCACCATGGTTGTGGCCCCCGGTGACGCGGAAAGTGCGGCGGCCCTTCTCGGACCGGGCGTCGACCTCGTCGAGCGCGAGCTGGACGACGCCTGGATGCGCGACATCGGCCCGACCTTCGTCACCGACGGGGCGGGCCAACTGGCAGCAGTGGACTGGGTGTTCAACGGCTGGGGTGCCCAGGAGTGGGCCTCCTGGGAGCACGACTCGAAGATCGCCGCACATGTCGCCGACCTCGTCTCCGTCCCCGTGCACGGCTCCCCGCTCGTCAACGAGGGCGGCGGGCTGCACGTCGACGGCGAGGGCACCGTCCTGCTCACCGAGACCGTCCAGCTCGGGCCCGAGCGCAACCCCGGCTGGACCAGGGAGCAGGTCGAGGCGGAGATCCACGCCAAGCTGGGCACCACCAAGGCCATCTGGCTGCCGCGCGGCCTCACCGGAGACTACCCTCCGCACGGCTACGGCACCCTTGGCCATGTCGACATCGTTGCCGCCTTCGCCGCCCCGGGCGTGGTCCTCGTCCACTCCCAGCCCGACCCGGCCCACCCCGACCACGAGCTCTGCACGTCCATCGCCGCCCTGCTGCGTACGGAAACGGACGCCAAGGGCCGCCCGCTGGAGGTGATCGAGGTCCGGGCGCCCGAAAGCCTCAAGGACGAGGAAGGCCACTGGGTCGACCACTCCTACATCAACCACTACCTCTGCAACGGCGGCGTCGTGCTGTGCGCCTTCGACGACCCCCGCGACGAGGAGGCCGCCGCACTCTTCCGCCGGCTCTTCCCCGACCGCGAGGTCGTCCTCGTGGACGCCCGCACGATCTTCGCGGGCGGCGGAGGCATCCACTGTGTCACCCAGCAGCAGCCCGCCCGCCGCCCGAAGTCCCTCGGGTGAGGCCACCCGAAGCACCTCGGGCGAGCCAGGGCGCGGAGCGCGGATCAGGTAGAACATACGGGTGAAGGAAGCCTCCGCCCCCCGGCGCCGCAAGACCGCCCCGCCGCGTGAGACCGTGCTCGCCGCCGCCATGGCCGCGATCGCCGACGACGGCTTGGAGAAGCTGACGATGGCCGGTCTCGGGCGGGAGGTCGGGATGAGCAGCGGGCATCTCCTCTACTACTTCCACTCCAAGGACGAGCTGCTGCTGCGGACCCTGGAGTGGAGCGAGGAGCAGCTCGGTGTCGAGCGGCGCTCCGCACTGGCCCGGCAGGTCCCGGTGCGGGAGCGGCTCGACGCCTTTGTGCGGCTGTACGTGCCCCGGGCGCCGCGCGACCCGCACTGGACCCTCTGGCTGGAGCTGTGGAACCGGGTGCGGGCCATTGACGACGAGACCCGGGGCCGGCTCCTGGACATCGAACTGTCCTGGCACCGCGACCTGGTGGCCCTGCTCGTGGAAGGCGCGTCACGCGGCGAGCTGCGGGCGGTCGACGCGGAGCGCTCCGCCACACGGATCAGAGCCCTGCTCGACGGGTTCAGCACCCATGTGGCGATGGGCCTGCCGGGGTCGGAGCGCGACCAGGTCCTCGCCCACATCCGGGACTTCCTGGACGAAACGCTCAGCGCGGAGGATGCGCCAACCCATCCGGGCGAGAGGAGGATTGGCAACTGCTAGGCCGGCCCGATGTGCTCCCTCCTTGCGCGCACGGTCGAACGCTTCTGCGATCATGTGCCCCGATGATGCGTAGGAGGATCGTGTGAAGAAGAGATACAAACCAAGGACAGCACTCGTCGCCGTGGCCGCCGTCCTGGCTTCGCTGTGTGCGACGGCGCCCGCGCAGGCTGCCGCCGACCCGGGGCTCGACCTGTCCAATTTCGTACAGCGCCCGATCGGGAACAAGGCCGCCCTGCAGGCGAGGGTCGCGAGCCTCAACGCCGACCTGCCCAACGTCGGCCTGAACTCGATCCTGAAGGAGGCCAACAGCGGCAACGCCAACGTCGGCCAGTGGAACAACACGGTCTGCAACGACGGCGCCACCGCGGGGACCTCGACCCCGAAGAACTTCGGCAGGAGCTTCTGTTTCGACCCCGACGACAACGGCCAGCCCAACTCCGAGTGGTGGCCCCAGGGCCTGACCAGCGTCGCCGACGCCGACCAGGACCAGACCTGGGGCGACGCCGAGCCCGGCTGGAACCCGGCGGAGCACCGGCCCTTCATCGCCACCTGGTACAACAGGGACGACTGGACCGACGACAACAGCACCACGCCCACCGACACGGACGAAGGCGGGACGAACACCGAACGCAAGGGCGTCCGCATCTCCGTCATCGACTCCAGCACGGGCAAGTACGCCCATATCCTGCTGGTGTACCCGTTCACCAACGCGTCGGGCAACACCACGTACATGAGTGTGCGCAACTCGCAGCACTACGACAACGGCGGCCGCAAGTACAGTTCGCTGCACGCCGGTGGCATCGTCTGGTACGGCAACTACCTCTACGTGGCGGACACTTCGCGCGGTTTCCGCGTCTTCGACCTGCGCAACATCGTCGACCTCGGTGCCCTGCCCGAGGACGAGCGCGGCCTGACCAAGACCGCCATCGGCCGCCAGGACGGGAAGTACTACTCCCACGGCTACCGCTACATACTTCCGCAGAGCGACGGCTGGACCAACACCGCCTGCGACACCAACGAGCCGCCGCCCGGCACGCCGTGCGACATCTACGACCCGAAGAAGAACTGCACGGCCACGGACACGGCGCCGACCACCAGCTGGGCCAGCCTGGACCGCAGTGCGGCACGGCGGCACATCGTGACCGGCGAGTACTGCAACCGCAACGACGTCACGAGCGCCCTCACCACCGGCCGGGTGATCCGCTGGCCGATGAACACCGACGGCGGCACGCCAGCCACCGACAGCAACGGCAACTGGGCGGCCACCGCCGCCCACCGCGTCCCCTACGACACGGCGTACGACGACAACGGCAGCATCCAGGGCGGCGCGGTCATCGACGGCACGTACTACCTCAGCCAGAGCCGGGGGTCCACCAACAACGGCCACCTGATCATCGCCAGACCCGGCAGCGACGGACGGCTCGTGGAAACCACCGCCCGCCGGGAGATGGCCATCGGCATCGAGGACCTGACCGTCTGGCCGGGCTCCCCGAACCGCCTGTGGACACTCACCGAATACCCGGGCAAACGCATGATGTTCAGCGTCACCCCCTGACGGGGCAGGAAGGGCGGAGCCGGTCCGGCGGCCTGCTCCGCCCTTCGCCAACCAGCAGACAACCGGCACCTGTGATGGCAAGATCTGCGCAACTCGCGTGCGCCACAGGCCCGTCAGGTCCCGTGGCCCCGCGAGTCCCTGTGATCCGTTGAGTCCGTGCGGTCCTGCGAGCCCCCGGCTCGCGCCGGACCGCGGCCGAACCTCACGCTGGAGGCGTTTTGTCCGCTCGCACCGCGCTGCCCCTCATCGCCGCCGTCGCCGCCCTCGCCGTCGTCACCACCGGCTGCACGAGTACGAAGCCCTCCACCACCGGCGGCTCCGAGATCAAACTCGTCAACGCAGGCAAACTCACCACCTGCACCCACCTTCCGTACGAGCCCTTCCAGTCCCGCAAGGGCAACGAGGTCGTCGGCTTCGACGTCGACATCGTCGATCTGGTCGCCAAGGAACTCAAGGTCACCCAGGAGATCGTCGACACGCCCTTCGAAGGCATCCAGACCGGCGAGGACCTCAACGCGGGCAAGTGCGACCTGGCGGCGGCCGGCATGACGATCACGCCGGTGCGCGAGGAGAACCTGGACTTCTCCGGTCCCTACTTCGACGCCACCCAGGCCCTGATCGCCAAGAAGGGCTCCCCCTACACCTCGCTCGCCTCCCTCAAGGGCAAGAAGCTGGGCGTCCAGCAGGGCACCACCGGTGAGACCTACGCCAAGAAGAACGGCGCGGGTATCGAAACGACGCAGTTCGAGGACGTCGCCCTGCTGCTCACCGCCGTCAAGACGGGACAGGTCGCCGCCGCCGTCAACGACAACGGTGTCCTCTTCGAGTACGCCCGCAAGAACCCGGACACGGCGGTCACCGCCGAGTTCGAGACGGGCGAGAAGTACGGCATCGGAGTGCGGACCGGCAACACCGCCCTGCGCAACGAGATCGACACGGTCATCAAGGCCGCACGGGCCGACGGCAGGTACGACGCCCTCTACAAGAAGTGGTTCCCCGCCGCTCCGAAGAAGTGAGGGGCCCCACCGATGGCAATGTCCCGACGACAACGGACCCGCGCCGTACGGGGAGTTCAGTACGCCGTACTGATCGCCGTGCTCCTCGTGGTCGCCCTGGCCGCCGACTGGGGCGAGATCCGGCGTGCCTTCTTCGACCTGGAGGTCGCCAAGGCACAGTTCCCCGACATCATCACCACCGCGCTGGTGAACACCCTCATCTACACCGTCCTCGGCTTCGGCTTCGGCCTGACCCTGGGGCTGCTGCTCGCGCTGATGCGGCTCTCGAAGGTCCCGCCGTACCGCTGGCTGGCCGTCGCGTACATCGAGTTCTTCCGCGGTGTGCCCGCGCTGCTGGTCTTCATCGCCCTGGGCTTCGGTGTCCCGCTGGCCTTCCAGGTGGCGCTCAACCAGTACGTGACGGTCATGCTGGCGCTCGGCCTGGTGGGCGCCGCGTACATGGCAGAGACGATCAGGGCCGGCATCCTGGCGGTCCCCAAGGGGCAGACGGAGGCGGCACGTTCGCTCGGCATGTCGCAGGGAAGGGCGATGGTCTCCATCGTCATCCCGCAGGCGCTGCGCATCGTACTGCCGCCGCTCACCAACGAGCTGATACTGCTGACCAAGGACTCCTCCCTGGTCTACCTGCTCGGTCTGTCGCTGTCCCAGTACGAGCTGGCCAAGTTCGGCAGGGACGCGCTGAACCAGAACCGCAGCCTGACCCCGATCCTGATCGCCGGACTCTGCTATCTGGTGATCACCCTGCCGCTGGGCCATCTCGTCCGCCGGCTCGAAGCACGTACGTCAAGGGCGAGGTGAGCACGGTGAAGGACTCCCCGGCCGCGAAGGCGCCGGACACGTCACGGGGCGCGCCGGCGATCGAGGTGCGTGACCTGCACAAGTCGTTCGGCACGCTGGAAGTGCTGTCCGGCATCGACTTCACCGTCGCACCGGGCGAGGTGGTGTGCGTCATCGGCCCCTCGGGTTCCGGCAAGTCGACACTGCTGCGCTGCGTGAACCTGCTCGAGGAGCCCACGTCGGGAACGGTCCTGGTGGCGGGCGACGAGGTCACCGACCCCGACGTGGACATCGACAAGGTACGGCGCGGGATCGGCATGGTCTTCCAGTCGTTCAACCTCTTCCCGCACCTGACCGCCCTGGAGAACCTGACGCTCCCTCAGCGGCGGGTGCTGGGAAGGGACAAGGCGGAGGCCGCCCGCATCGCACGCGAGCGGCTGGCCCGCGTCGGGCTCACCGACAAGGAGTCCGTCTACCCGGCGCAGCTCTCCGGCGGCCAGCAGCAACGCGTCGCCATCGCGAGGGCGTTGGCCATGGACCCGCAGCTGATGCTCTTCGACGAGCCGACCTCGGCACTCGACCCGGAGCTGGTCGGGGACGTGCTGGCCGTGATGCGCCTCCTCGCCGACGAGGGCATGACGATGCTCGTGGTCACCCACGAGATGAGCTTCGCCAGGGAGGTCGCGGACCGGGTGGTCTTCATGGACGGCGGAGTCATCGTCGAGGAAGGCACCCCGGACCAGGTGATCGGGTCCCCGAGCCACGCCCGCACCCGCTCGTTCCTCGCCCGCCTGCTCGACCCGGCGGCGGCAGGGCTGAGCGAGGACGGCACAGCGGAAGGCAGCCGCCGGGGCTCACCGGAGAACCGGGCCTCGCCGGAGAAGTGAGCGCCGACGCAGGGGCGTGCCGCGGCAGAACGCGCGCCGGGGCATGCCCCGCCGGGCGGGTGCCGCCGCAAGGCTTTTCCAGCCCCCGACCAGCGCCGTCGCCGCGCCTCCTGGGGACCTTCGGCGTACCGTACGGGCGGGCTCGGTGAGTGCTCCGTCCTGTACGACGTACGGGACGGCCGCCACCCGGCGCAGCGGACGAAGGCACGCGGAGAGGGACAACGGATGGGCCGGCCAGGAGCAGAACCCCCCTCGGGGGAGCCCGGACAGCACATCTCCTCGGGGGAGTACGGGCAGCACGTCCCCGCCGGGGAGAGCGGGCAGCACGTCCCCGCCGGGGAGCCGGAACAGCAGGCCCTCTTCGACTGGTCGGACACCGGGGCCGGCACCACCCCGCCACCCGCGCACCCGGCCTTCCGGGACAGCCCGCAGGCACGCCGGATGCTCGACGTGCGCGAGGTGTACGCGGAACCGGCCGCCCTGGACTCCCCGCGCGGCCGCCAGATCATGGCCCGGCTGCCCGGCGTGCGCGTCACCGAGGTCGCGAGCCACTGGCGGATCCCCGCCCTGCACGGCAACGAGGGCAACATCGCCCGCTGGGTCCGCATCAAGAGCGGAACCCTCGTCCTCGGCGTCAAGCACACCCTCACGACGCGCCCCAACGGCAGATCGGCCGACTGGATCGCGCCCGGCCCCTCCAACGGGTGCGCGATGGCCTGCGCGTACTGCTACGTCCCCCGGCGCAAGGGCTACGCCAACCCCATCACCCTGTTCACCAACATCGAGGCGATCGTCGCCCACGTCCGCCGCCACGTCCGGGCCCAGGGCCCCAAGAAGGAGCCCAACCAGTGCGACCCGCGGGCCTGGGTCTACGACATCGGCGAGAACGGCGACTGCTCGGTGGACGCCCTGGTCTGCGACAACACCGCCGACCTCGTCGCCGCTTTCCGCACCCTGCCCACGGCGAAGGCCTCCTTCGCGACCAAGTTCGTCAACCCCGACCTGCTCGCGCTCGACCCCCAGGGGCGCACCCGGGTGCGGTTCTCCGTCATGCCGCCCGACGACGCCAAGCTGCTGGACATCCGCACCAGTCCCGTCGCGGAACGCATCGCCGCGGCTGCCGACTTCCTCGACGCGGGCTACGAGGTCCACTTCAACCTCTCGCCCGTCGTGCTGCGCCCGGGATGGCAGCGGGACTGGGCCGATCTGCTCCGCCACCTCGACGACGTACTGCCGTCCCGGGTGAAGGAGCAGGCGGCGGCCGAGATCATCATGCTCACCCACAACCAGGCCCTGCACGAGGTCAACCTGGGCTGGCACCCCCGCGCGGAGGAGGTGCTCTGGCAGCCGGATGCCCAGGAGACCAAACGCTCCCAGAACGGCGCCTTCAACATCCGCTACGCGCAGGAGGTCAAGCAGCAGTCCCTCGTCCGGCTCCGGCAGCTGCTCGCGGAGCACACACCGTGGCTGCGTGTCCGATACGCCTTCTGAGCCCGCCACGTGGCCCCGGGCGGCGGGAAAAACGCGCGGACCGGGGTATACGTGCCGCGTGAAACGATCAAGCGAACCGTCGCCCGCCGCGACCACCGCCCCCGCCCTGAAGAAGACCCTGACCACCCCGCTCCTCTACTTCTTCATCCTGGGAGACGTGCTCGGCGCCGGGGTATACGTGCTGGTGGGGCAGGTAGCCGCCGAGTCGGGCGGCGCCGTGTGGGCGCCGCTGCTCCTCGCGCTCGCGCTCGCCCTGCTGACCGCGGCCTCGTACGCGGAGCTGGCCACCAAGTACCCCCGGGCAGGCGGGGCCTCCCACTACGCCCATCTGGCCTACGGGCCGTTCACCGGGTTCCTCGCCGGCTTCTGCATGCTCGTGGCCGGAATCGTCTCCGTCGCCGCGCTCACCCGGGGCTTCGCCGGCGACTACCTGGCCGAGTTCGTCACCCTCCCTGTCCTCCTGGTCGCGGTCGTCTTCCTGGCCGCCCTCGCCCTGCTCAACGCGCGCGGGATCAGCGAGTCGACCCGCGCCAACGTCGCGGCCACCCTCGTCGAGGTCGGCGGGCTCGTGCTGGTGATCGGGCTCGGAGCCTGGATCATCCTGCGCGGCGACGCAGACCTGGGGCGGCTGACCGAGCTCGGCACCGCGGACAAAGGGCCCGTGACCGCCGTACTGGCCGGCGCGGTACTGGCGTACTACTCCTTCGTGGGGTTCGAGACCTCGGTGAACGTCGCCGAAGAGACCCTTGACCCCCGCCGCTCCTACCCCCGCGCTCTCTTCTGGGCCCTGCTCACCGCGGGCGCGGTCTACGTCCTGGTCGGCATCGCGGCCTCGGCGGCGGTACCCACCGCCACCCTCACCGAATCCAGCGGCCCCCTCCTGGAAGTGGTGAAGGCGGCCGGCGGGGTGCCGCCGGCGCTCTTCAGCGTCGTCGCCCTGGTCGCGGTGGCCAACGGTGCGCTGCTCACCGGCATCATGTCCTCCCGCCTCGCCTACGGGATGGCCAAGGACGGACTCCTGCCGTCCTTCCTGGCCAGGGTGCTGCCCGGCCGTCGCACCCCCGTGGCCGCCATCGCCACCACCACCCTGCTCTCCCTGCTGCTCGCCCTGACCGGCGAGGTCGACACACTGGCCTCGACACTGGTGCTGCTCCTGCTCGTGGTGTTCTTCCTCGTCAACACGGCCCTGCTGGTCCTGCGCCGCGACACGGGAGCACCCGGCCACTTCCGGGTGCCGACGGCGATCCCCGTACTGGGCGCCCTCTCCTGCGTCCTGCTGGCCACGCAGGTCGAGGCGGAGGTGTGGCTGCGCGGCGGGCTCGTACTGGTGGTGGGCGTGGTCCTGGGGGTGTTCGCGGCCCGCCGCGGGAAGGGCGAAGACCGGGTGGCGAACGGGACCACCTGAGCGGCGCCGGACCGGTGAGGCGAGCCGGAGGGGCCGACGATGCCGTCGGGTGTGCTGCGCGGCCCTCCCGTGCTCCTCAGCCGGCCCGTGCCCGGGCCCGCACCGGCCTGCGCCCCGCTTAGGATCAAGCAATGACCGACACGCACAGGCCCCTCGCCGACATCCTCGAGGGCGACGACCCCGACCACGAAGAACTCCTGGCGGCCGTCGTCGCCGCAGGCGTGATCATCGCGGTCGACGAGGCCGATTCCGTGGTCTTCATTCACGGCCAGGACGCCAAGCCCTGGCTGCCCGCCTTCGCCGACGAGGCCACCTGCGCCCGCGACATCGTGCACGGCCGCCCGCTGCGGTGCGACGCGGCCCGGCTGCTCGACATCGCCGCGCGCACCGGAGTGCGGACGATGACGGTCGCCTCGGCGACCCAGTGCGCGACGGTCCCGATCGCCCTGGTGGGCAGGGCGGCGGCCCGCGAGCCCTCCTGACTCCGCCGGGGGGGGCGATCGAGGGGCCGCTCGGGTGTGAGCTTCCCCATGACTCGTGCCGGACGCTGTTCCGCCGCTGCCCGATCATGAGAGGTTGCCCCGCAGGAACGACGCCGCCCGCTCACTCCGTACCAGAAGCCTGCAACCGGCCCCTCACCCGGTACCAGAACCCGGGGACGACCACGAAGAAGGCCCTGCGTGACTGACGACCGTGCCCTCAACGCCGTCGGCGGAGCCCCCGTCCTGACGGCCCGTGAAGTCCTGGCGCTCCTCGCCGACGACTTCGCCCCGCTGCCTTCGCCCCTGGCGGACCGGCCCCTGAGCGGGGACGGCCCGATCGGCTGGCCCGGTTACGGAGCCGCGCACGCCCGCGCGGCGGAACGCACCGGCGAGGACGAATCCGTGGTGTGCGGTGTCGGCACGGTGGGCACGGCACCCGCCGTTCTGGTCTCCTTCGAATTCCGGTTCCTGGGCGGCTCCATCGGCGAACGCACCGGCGCCCTCCTCACCGCGGCCCACGAGCACGCCCGCGCCCAGCGGCTGCCCCTGGTCGTCCTGGTGGCCACCGGCGGCAGCCGCATGCAGGAGGGCATGCGCGCCCTGACGCAGTTGCAGGGCGCGGCCCGGCAGGCCGCGCTCACCCGGGACGCCGGACTGCCCCAGATCGCCGTACTGCGTGATCCGACCACCGGCGGCGGCTGGGCGGCCGTCGGCGCGAGCTGCGACGTCGTCCTCGCGCTGCCCGGGTCCCAGGTCGGATTCGCCGGCTCACGGGTACGCCCGCCGGGCGCCGACCCGGCCGCCTACACCGCCGAGGCCCAGTACGCGCACGGGCACATCGACGGCATCGTGCCGGCCGCCGGGTTGCGCGACACCCTTGCCCGCTGGCTGACCCTGCTCACCCGCCCGGCTCCGGGCCCGGTACCACCGCCCGGCGCGCTCGGCCGGGAACAGGGCCTGCCGGCCACCGGCCGCGAGGCACTCGACCGCGCACGCCACCGCGACAGGCCCCGGGCCCACGCCTACCTCGACGCGTACTTCACCCACCGCGAGGCGATCTCAGGGGACCGCTGCGGCGGCGTCGACCACGGGATGCTCTGCGGCTTCGGACAGCGCCCCGACGGCCTGACCGTGGCGTACGCGGCGCAGTGCGGCACAGCCACCCGCCCCGCCGGATTCCGTACCGCCGCACGTCTCGTCCGGCTCGCGGACCGGCTCGGCATCCCCGTCCTCACCCTGATCGACACGCCGGGAGCCGCCAACGACGAAGCGGCCGAGCGCGGTGGAGCGGGGCCCGCGATCGCCGACCTGTTCGGTGCCGTCGCGTCGGCCCGTGTCCCGCTGACCGGCCTGCTGATCGGCGAGGGCGGCTCGGGCGGCGCACTGGCCCTGGCCGCACCCGGCAACACCTGGGCCACACCGGACAGTTACTTCTCCGTACTGCTGCCGGAGGCCGCCGCCGCGGTGCTCAAACGCGACCCCGACGAGATCCCGGCGACCGCCGACCAGTTGCATCTGCGCCCGCAGGACCTGGTGGAACTGGGCGCCGTACAGGGCGTGGTGCCGCACCGCGCCGACGGGGAGCGCCCTTCTCCCGGTCCGTGGCCGGTCTACACGCTGGACGACCTCGACTTCGCGGACGACCTCCCCGCCCCGCCCCACCTCCCCGCCCCGACCCACCCCACCGGTCCGCCCCACCCCACCGGTCCGGCCGCCCCACCGCTTCCCGGGAAGGCGGGCCGGGAGCCGGAAGCTCCACGGTGACGCACAGTCCGCCCGCCGGGCGCGGGGTCAGGGTGAGCGTGCCGTCGTGGGCGTGCGTGATGGTCTTGACGATGGCCAGGCCCAGGCCGACGCCCGCATGGTCGGTGTGCAGGCGCTCGGTGCCGCGCTGGAAGGGCTCGGTGAGGGTGGAGACCAGCTGCGGGGTGAGCCGGTCCCCGGTGTTCTCGACCGTGAGCACCACGGTCGCCGCGCGGACGCCGGTGGTCACCCACACGGCGCCCCCTGCGGGCAGGTTGTGGACGATCGCGTTCTGCACGAGGTTCGAGGTCAGTTGCAGGAGGAGAGCGTACGAGCCGTTGGTGGGGGCGATGTCGCCGCGGGTCTCGATGGTGACGCCGTGGTTCTCCGCGAGGGGCAGGAGCCCTTCGGCGGCTTCCTCCGCGAGGAGGGAGAGGTCGACGCGCTCCCGGGTGAAGGCCCGCTGGTTGGCGCGGCTGAGCAGGAGCAGTGCCTCGGTGAGGTCGATGGCCCGGGTGTTGACGGTGTGCAGGCGGTCGACGAGCTCGCCGCTGTCGTGGTGCGGATCGGCGCGGGCCACGTCGAGCAGTGCCTTCGAGACGGCCAGGGGGGTGCGCAGCTCGTGCGAGGCGTTGGCGGCGAATCTCTGCTGTTCGGCGACGTGCGCTTCGAGCCGGGCGAGCATCGCGTCGAAGGCGTCGGCGAGTTCGCGGAACTCGTCCTTGCGCCCCGGCAGCCGGATCCGGTGGGAGAGCGAGCCGCTCGAGGCCATGCTGGTGGCGTGCGTGATGCGGGTCAGGGGAGCCAGCATGCGGCCGGCCAGCAGCCACCCTCCCACGAGGCCGAACACCAGCAGGAACGCCAGTACGGCGGCCGCCCTCGGAACGAAGACGTCCAGAAGGGCGGACCGGATGGGGAAAACACCGCCTTCGGGACTGTCGTCGGGGTTGTAGAGCATCGCGCGGTCGGGGACGTACCTCAGCAGGAACACCCACACCGCCGCCATCAGCAGTGCACCCGCCAGCATGAGGAACCCGGCGTAGCTGAGGGTGAGCTTGACGCGCACGCTCACCCCGGGCCGCCTAACCACGGTCGGCCTCACCACGGTCCGGCCCTGCGCCGCCACGGTTCGCCTCTCCACGGTCCGGCCCTGCGCCGCCCCCGAGAGGGCCGCCGCTTCCTGGATGCCGCCCCCCGGGTCCGGTGTCCCGCCACTCGGGCCCGGTGCCGGGTGCTGCTTCGATCCGGTAGCCGACGCCGGCCACGGTGGCGATGACCCACGGCTCGCCGAGCCGTTTGCGCAGGGCCGAGACGGTGATGCGTACGGCGTTGGTGAACGGGTCGGCCCTCTCGTCCCACGCCCGCTCCAGGAGTTCTTCGGCGCCGACAACACCGCCTTCCGCGGCGACGAGCACTTCGAGCACCGCGAACTGCTTCCTGGTGAGCGCCACATAGCGGCCGTCCCGGTAGACCTCGCGGCGGAACGGATCCAGACGCAGACCCGCGATCTCCCGCACGGGCGGCCTGCTGTGCGCGCGCCTGCGGTCGAGCGCCCTGAGCCGCAGTACGAGTTCCCGCAGTTCGAACGGTTTCGTGAGGTAGTCGTCGGCGCCGAGTCCGAACCCGGAGGCCTTGTCGTCGAGACGGTCGGCCGCGGTGAGCATGAGGATCGGCATACCGCTTCCGGAGGCGACGATGCGGGTGGCGATCTCGTCACCGGAGGGGCCCGGCACGTCCCGGTCGAGGACGGCGATGTCGTAGCTGTTGACGTCCAGCAGCTCCAGGGCGGTGTGACCGTCACCCGCGACGTCGGCCGCGATCGCCTCCAGACGCAGGCCGTCGCGGATGGCGTCCGCCAGATAGGGTTCGTCCTCGACGATCAGCACACGCATGCCTCGATGCTACGAACCGACGCATATCGTCGGCGTATCGAAATTCCTCTACGGGCCGGCAACATCCGGCCGCCTTGACTGGCGGCAATCGACCACAGGCGTCCGCGCAGGTTTGCCGACGCCCCACAGGACCCGAGGATGCAGCAGTGACCGGCAGTGAACGAGGACAGTCGACGGTACGGGCGGACCCGGCCGGCACCGGACAGGTCGGCAACGGCCGCGGGGGTCCCGGGTCCGGGGACCGGGACACCGGGACCGCGGGTCGAGACCCGGGGACCACGGGTCGAGACCTCGGGGCCGCGGGCCCGGCCACAGGCTCCCCGCTTCGGGACCCGGGATCCCCGCCTCGTGACACAGGCTTCGCGCTTCGCGACCCGGGGTCCCCGCCTCGTGACACAGGCTCCCCGCTTCGGGACCCGGGGTCCCCGCCTCGTGACACAGGCTCCGGGCTTCGGGGCGCCGAGCCTGGGCAACTTGGGCAACCGGACGCGGGCTGCCGCCGCCCCGGCACCGGCGTCGGTGCCCGGCGCGTGGGTGTCCGCTCGGTTGTCCGCGCCGTACTGCGGCCCGAGCCTTGGAAGCGCGGTCCGGTACTCGCCGCACTGGCGCTGCTGCTCAGCCTGCTGATGCTGCTGCACTCGCGGATCCCGAACGGCATCTGGGGCCTCGGCAGCCTGGTGGAGACCTTTCTGCCGTGGTGCGGGCTGCCCGTCCCGGTGCTGCTGGCCGGGGCGCTGTGGCGCAGGTCCGCCACCGCGACGGCCGCGTTGCTGCTGCCGGTCACGGTGTGGGTGAGTCTGTTCGGCGGGCTGCTCGGGGACAGGTCCCGCCCGGCAGGCGACCTCACCGTCGTGAGCCACAACGTGGGTGCCGAGAACCCCGATCCGGCCGGCACCGCCCGGGCCCTGTCGGCCTCCGGCGCGGACCTGCTGGCGCTCGTCGAACTGACCGACCGGGCCAGGGCCACGTACGAGAAGGAGCTGGCGAAGGCGTACCCGTACCACTCGGTGCTGGGCAGGGTCGGGCTGTGGAGCAAGGTGCCGCTGTCGAGCACCCGGCCGGTCGACACCGCGATGGACGTCGGGCCGCTGGGTGCCGCGAAACCCCTGGAGACCAAGCTGGTGGACTCCCGGGCACTGCGCACCACGGTCGCCACCGGCCACGGACCGCTCGCCGTGTACGTGGCCCATCTGGGGTCCGTACGGGTCAACCCCAGGGGCGGCTTCTCGACGGACGACCGGGACAGGGGCGCGCAGGCGCTCGGCAAGGCCGTCGCCGCCGAGCGGAGCGAGCGGGTGGTGCTCCTCGGCGATCTGAACGGCACCACCGCCGACCGTGCGCTGGACGGCCTCACCGCACAGCTGAGCCCGGCACACGAGGCGGCGGGGGACGGGTTCGGCTTCAGCTGGCCGGCCCGGTTCCCGATGGTGCGGATCGACCAGATCCTGTGCCGCGGGGTACAGCCCCGGAGTGCGTGGGTGCTGCCGGCCACCGGCAGCGACCACCTCCCGGTGGGAGCAAGGGTCAGCTGGTGACCCGCCGGGGGCACGGTGCCCCTGTCGTACCGTGCGCACCGTACGGCTTCCTCACCCCGGCGACCCCGGCGACCCCGGCGACCCCGGCGACCCCGGCGAACCCAGTGACCCCGGCGAACCCGGTGACCCCGACGAACCCGGTGACCCCGGCGGCCCGGTTCCTTCCGGCAGTTCCTCTTCGGGGACCAGGTGGGCCAGCAGGAGCTTGACGAGCAGGAGCGGGGCGAACCAGGCCAGTGCGTGCGGTACGGATGCCAGGCTCGTCGTCACGGTGAGGGCGAACGCGGTGAGGGCGAAGGCCACGGGGCGCCGCAGTTCGGCCGGGGCCATCGTCACGAGCACGGCAGCCACCAGGGCACAGCCGTAGACGAGGGCCGCCGACGTCCAGCTGAAACCGGGCACCGCAGCGGCGAGCAGAAACGGCTGGACGTGCACCGCGACAAACGTCAGATGGTGTGCGGCCGTGCGCCCCGGGCGGTGGTACCAGCGCTTGGCGGCACGGGTGGCGTTGACGACGGCACCGCCGAACAGGTCGAAGGCCACGACCGTGACGACGGTGCAGGCGAGGGTGGGCAGTCCGGCGTACAGGCTCAGTGCGAGGGCGAGCAGGGCCCCGGCGAAGGCGGAACCGAACCCCGCCAGGACCTCACCCCGGGTGGCCCCAGGGGCGATCAAACGGGCGAGGATCTCCTCGCGGCGGGCCGCACGATCAATGCTCTTGGGCACGACCCCATCATGACTGACTGGGCAGTCATGAAGAAGGGATCAGGCATGACCCGGGGCACCCGTCACGAACCGGGGAAGGAGCGGACCGTAGCGTCGCGCGCCGGTCGGCCGGGACCTTCCGGCGCGCACGGCGCCAGCCGGTAGGAGCCCCCTGCGCGCAGGACGTGGCCCGCGGTGGGGTGGGGGAAGTGGCTGCCGAGCATCAGGGTCGGGGTACCGGCGAGCGCGTCGAGCATCCGGTGCCGGGTCCTGGCGGCGAGCGACGGGTCGATGTCTACGCAGCTGCAGAGTTCGGGACGGGCCAGCTGGACCGGGTGGTGGATGCTGTCGCCCGTGATCAGCGCGCGTGCGCCGCCGCTGCTCAGCTCGACCGCGACCTGTCCCGGGGTGTGGCCGGGCGCGGGCAGCAGGCGCAGCCCCGGTGCGATCTCCGTGCCGCCGTCCTCGACGTCCACCAGGTCGAGCAGGCCCGCCTCGCGGACGGGGTGGACGGAGTCGTCGAACATCTGCCGACGCTCCTGCGCCATGTCCACGCCCGCCCAGTAGCCCCATTCGGTACGTGAGGTGAGGTAGCGCGCACGGGGAAAAGCAGGCACCCAGGCGTCGCCCTCGATGCGGGTGTTCCATCCGACGTGGTCGGTGTGGAGATGGGTCAGGACGACGAGGTCCACGGAGGCAGGAGGGAAGCCCGCCGCCCGCAGGCGCGACTCGTAATCGCTGTTCAGCTCGTGCCAGGCGGGGTTGGCGCGCCGCTTTCCGTTGCCCACACCGGTGTCGATCAGTACGCGCAGGCCGCCGGCCTCCACCGCGAAGGTGTGGCTTGCCAGCCGCAGGACGCCCCGCGAGTCGGCGAAGTCGGGGTGCAGCCAAGGGGTTTCGGCGACCGCGTCGGGGCTCGCGCCGGGCAGCAGCCACTGTCCGGTTTCGGGGGGCAGGGCGATCTCGTCGATCCGCCGGACGGTGTGCTCGCCGACGGTCCACGAGGGACTCGCGGACTGGGTTTCGCTGCCGGGCCGTGCGGTCGTTGACATGCCGTTCTCCTGACGCGGTGGCGGCTCGCTGCTAAAAGCGAAGGGTTTGCTTTAGCTGACGGTAGGTTCTACGGTCTGTTAACGCAAACCCATTGCTTTTAGGTGCTGCGGTGGCCACCTTGTCCCCGCCCCCGCGCCGACGCACCCCAGGCACCTCGAAAGGACGTCATGACCAGCGACCTCACTTCTCAGGAAGCCGCCCGAGCCGCGCGAAGGGCCGGGCTTCCCCTCGCCGACGAACGGCACGCAGGGGTGGCGGAGGCGGCCAACCACATGCACTCCGTCATCGCCACGCTCCGCGAGATCGACTTCGGCGACACGCCTCCCGCGGCCGTCTTCCGAGCCGGGGAGGCCGCCGATGCGGTCGTCTCCGGGGCCCGGGAGGCCACCGATGCGGTCGTCTCCGGGGCCCGGGAGGCCACCGACGCGGCCGTCTTCGGGGCCGAGGAGGCCACCGATGCTGCCCTTTGAGCTGTCCCTCACCGACGCCTCCCGCGCAGTCCACGCCGGGGAGCTCTCACCGGTGGAACTCACCGCATCCGTACTCGACCGCATCTCCGTGACCGAGGACCGGCTCGGCGCCTACGTCACGGTCGCCGCGGACGCGGCCCGCGCCGCGTCCGCCCTGGCCGAGCGGGAGATCGCCAGGAGCGGCCCCCGTGGGCCGCTGCACGGCATCCCCATGGCGCTCAAGGACCTGATCGACGCCAAGGGGATACCGACCACCGCGAGTTCGGACGTCCGCGCCGGACACGTCGCGGACCGCGACAGCCATGTGACGGGGCGCCTCGCGGACGCTGGGGCCGTCCTGCTGGGCAAGACGCACACCCATGAGTTCGCCTACGGCCTGACCACCCCGCAGACGCGCAACGCCTGGGACCAGGGCCGGGTCGCAGGAGGGTCGAGCGGAGGCTCGGCGGTGGCGGTCGCCGCCGGCGCGGCCACGTTCGCGCTGGGCACGGACACCGGTGGCTCCATCCGGGTGCCCGCGGCCCTGAACGGCGTGGTGGGCCTCAAACCGACTTACGGCCTCGTCTCCCGCTCCGGCGTGACTTCGCTCTCCTGGTCCCTGGATCACGTCGGCCCCCTCACCCGCACCGTGCGCGACGCCGCCCTGGTGCTGGGCGCGACGGCCGGCCACGACCCGCGCGACCCGGCGAGCGTGGCGAACCCTCCGGCCGCCTTCGACGAGCCGGGCGACCTCAAGGGGCTCAAGGTCGGCGTCCCCCGCAACCACTACTTCGACCGGATCACACCCGAGGTGGAGGAGACCGTGCGCCGGGCGATCGAGCGGCTGGCCGAGCTCGGGGCGGTACTCGTCGGCGTCGACATCCCCATGGCGCGGTACTTCCAGGCCGTCCAGTGGGGGCTGATGGTTCCCGAGGCCACCTCGTACCACGAGCAGTCGCTGCGGGCCGCGGCCGACCTGTACGCGCCGGACGTCCGTGTCCTGCTGGAGGCAGGCACGCTCGTCCCGGCCGGCGACTACCTCCGTGCGCAGCGCGCCCGCACCCTGATGCGCGACGCCTGGGCCCGCATGTTCCAGGGGATCGACGTCCTCGCCGCGCCGACGGTGCCCATGACCGCGGCCCCTTCGAGCCAGAGCACGGTCGAATGGCCCGACGGCACCACCGAGGCCGTGGCGGACAGCTACGTCCGCCTCTCGTCCCCCGCCAACATCACCGGCGTACCGGCTCTCACCCTGCCGGTCGGCCACGACGCAGCGGGACTGCCGATCGGGATGCAGCTGATGGGGCGGCCCTTCCACGACGCGACGGTGCTGCGGGTGGGCCGCGCATATGAGGACGCCACCGCCGGCGGGGGACGGATCGCACCACTGGCGGGCTGAGGTCGTTCGGCCGGTGGACTGATCGTTCTACCGGCGGACTGGGGCTGTTCGGGCTGTTGGGTGGATAGATCGTTCTACCGGCGGGCTGGGGCTGTTCAGGCCGATGCTGGATAGATCGCTCTACCGGGGCGCTGGGGTCGATCGGGCCAGGAGGTGGATAGATCGCTCTACCGCAGCCCGAGGCTGTTCGGCCAGTCGACAGATCGTTCTACCGGCAGCCCGAAGCCGTCCAGCCACTGACGCTAGACGCAACGGATTCGCATTAAGGTGGTCCCATGAGCCCCAAGCCCATGACCCGCCCCGGTGGACGCAGTGCCCGCGTGCAGGAGTCCGTGCACGCGGCGGTACGTGAACTGCTCGCCGAGGTGGGCCGTGACGTGCTGACCGTCCCCATGGTCGCGGCCCGCGCGGGGGTGACCCCGTCCACCGTCTACCGCCGCTGGGGCGACCTCCAGGAGCTCCTCTCCGACGTCGCGGTCGAGCGGCTGCGCCCCGACGCGGACCCCGCCGACCTCGGCAGTCTCCGGGACGATCTGGTGGCGTGGGCGGAGCAGTTCCTCGACGAGATGGCCTCCCCTCCCGGCCGGGCCTACCTCAGGGATGCGCTCCTCGGAGACCCCGAGGGCGCCAACGCCGGCCGGTGCTCCGCCTACGCCGCCGACCAGATCGACGCCGTGCGGGTCCGGGCGGCCCGGCGCGGTGAGCCGGTGCCCGGCACCGAGGCGCTCATCGACGGCATCGTGGCGCCGGTCATGTACCGCGTGCTCTTCCGCCCCGGCGGGCTGGACGCCGCGTACGCCCGCGCACTGGTGACGCAGGCTCTCGACCGGCTCTGACCGCCGGCCCCCGGACCCGGCCTGGCGGTTCCGCCCGACGGCTATGCGCCGTTCCGTCAGCCGAACTGACCCCAGCAAGCGGTCAATCCCGGGCCACTGCCCTTCCGGATAATAGTTAGGAAGGTTTCCCAACACTCTTGACGCTCACTGGGGAGCGCCCTAACTTTCACGCAGGAACGCACGCCCACCCCCACCCCTGGAGCCCGTGATGCATCGCTTGCGTCGATCTGTCATGCCCATGGCTGCCGGTTCCCTCGCGGCCGTCCTCCTCTCGCTCACCGGCACTTCCCCGGCGACCGCCGCCGGGTCTGCCCCCTCCGAAGCAGCAGCCCGGGGCATCAACGGCCCCCTGAAGGTCTGCGGCACCCAGCTCTGCGACGCCGACGGCGAGGCCGTCCAGCTCAACGGGATGAGCACCCACGGCACGCAGTGGTTCCCCAAGTGCGTGACCAGCAAGTCGGTCGACGCGCTCGCCAACGACTGGCGCGCGGACGTCCTGCGCGTCTCCACGTACGTACAGGACGAGGGGTACGAGGACGACCCCGCCAAGTTCACCGCCCGCGCCCAGAAGTTCGTCGACCTGGCCCTCGCCCGGGGGATGTACGCGATCATCGACTGGCACATGCTCACGCCGGGTGACCCGCACTACAACCTGGAGCACGCCAAGACCTTCTTCACGGCCATGGCGAAGAAGTACAAGAACCACCCCGGCGTGCTCTACGAGATCGCCAACGAGCCGTCCGGCGTCAGCTGGTCCCGGATCAAGTCGTACGCCGAGAAGATCATCCCGGTCATCCGCGCCCAGGACCCCGACTCGGTGGTCCTGGTGGGCACCCGCGCCTGGTCGTCCTTCGGAGTCTCCGAGGGGGCGGATGAGAACGAGGTGGTGAACAACCCGGTACGCGCCTCGAACATCATGTACACGTTCCACTTCTACGCGGCCTCGCACCGCGAGGAGTACCTCGCGACACTCGACCGGGCCTCGGACCGGCTGCCCGTCTTCGTGACCGAGTTCGGCACGCAGAACTACGAGGGCGAGGGCGACAACGATTTCGCGATGTCGCAGAAGTACCTCGACCTCATGAAGCGCAAGAAGATCTCCTGGGTCAACTGGAACTACTCCGACGACCACCGCTCGGGGGCCGTCTTCAAGGACGGTGTCTGCGACACCGACGACAAGTGGACGGGCACGTCGGTGCTCAAGGAGGCGGGCGTCTGGATCCGGAACCGGATCCGCGAATGATCCGGCGCCGCTCGCACCGCGGCTGAGCAACCGGCCCCCGCCGCACACCCCTTGCGGCGGAGGCCGGTTGCGGGAGTGAAACCTGACAAACGTCATCTCTTCCTGTGAGCAAGGTCGTTCGGGGGGAGGAGGGTCGGCGTGTGCCGCGCGTGGAGGATGAGCACATCCACCACGCACACCCCACAGGCGGGGACCTGCTCATGCCACCGACCCACCCCCGCAGCCGAGTTCACCGCCGCAGAGCGCGCCAGGCCGCCGTGGCATCGGCCGCCCTGCTGTCCCTCGCGGCCGGGGTGCTCCCCGCCGGTGCCGCCGCCCCCAGGCCGGCGGCCGCCCCCGTTTCCCGTACGGACCACCTGGACCGGAAAGCACTGGGAGCCTCCCTCGACGCGCTCCACCGGGCCGGCATGTACGGCGCGTACTCGGCGGTCAGGGAGGGCTCCGACCGGTGGCGCGGAGCAGTGGGCCTCGCCGACACCGGTACCGGACGGCCGATGCGCCCCGACTACGAGCACCGCATAGGCAGCATCACCAAGACGTTCACCGCGGTGGCCGTCCTCCAGCAAGTGGCCAAGGGCCGGATCCGCCTGGACGCGCCGATCGGCGACCACTTGCCGCTGCTGGTACCGGGGGAGCGGGGCCGCGAGGTGACGGTGCGGATGCTGCTCAACCACACGAGCGGCATCGCGGACTACATGGTCCCCGCCTTTCCCAAACTGCTGACGAATCCTCAAGAGGCCCTGGACGAAGGACAGTTCCGCAAGCTGAACGCCGAGGACCTGGTGCGCCTCGGCCTGGCCGCCGTACCGCCGGTGCCGCGCGGCACGCACGCGTACTCCAACACCAACTACCTCCTCGCAGGGCTGCTGCTCAAGAAGGTCACGGGCCAGGACCCGGAAACGTACATCACCGAGCACGTCATCCGCAGGGCCGGCCTGAAACACACCTACTTCCCGCGCTCCCCGCGCGTCCAGGGACCGCACGCCCGGATGTACGAGTCGTTCTACGGGACCATTGAGCCCGCGCGCGACTACAGCGTCTACGACATGTCCTGGGCCAGGACGGCCGGCGCGATGGTCTCCACCATGAACGACCTCAACGACTTCTACCGCCGGCTCCTGAGCGGGAAGCTGCTCGGTGCGGCGGAGCTGCGGGAGATGAAGACGACGGTTCCCGCGTACGAGCCGCCTCCGGGAGAGCAGCTGAACCTGCGGTACGGCCTGGGCCTCTTCACCCTCAGGATGCCCGGCGGCAACTGGTACTGGGGGCACAACGGGGCGGTGTTCGGGGCGGAGACCTGGGCGCTGTCCACGGAGGACGGGCGTCGCCAGGTCGCTTTGGGCGCCAACCTGACGAAGTACGAGCGGTTCGCCGAGGACGGCACACAGTTGCCGAACCCGATCGGCGGCGCGCTGCTCGCCCACCTGGACACGGCGCTGGGCGGCAACCGCGCCGAGCGGCTTCCCCGGGCGATGCCGTTTACGCAACACCCGGGCGTGCCCGACAAGTTGAGGCAGCGGATGCGCTGAGCAGGGCGGCGCATCCCGCCGGGCGTCAGAAGGCGGAGTGGGCGAACCAACGCTCCAGCAGTTCACCGTCCCCCGAGGTGGTGAAGGTGGCCAAGGTGTCGGCGTCGTGCCGCACCCTGCCGTACACGAGCAGCAGGAGGTCGGCGGCCGCTCCGGACACGGTGGCATCGGCCGCCTGCCCCGCCTGCCCCGCCGGGTCCTGGGGCTCGATGCCGAAGCCGTCGGGGCGCAGGCGGACCAGCCAGTCGGCGCCGGTGTCCGTGGTCCGGAAGCGGAGAGTCTCCCCGGTGCCCCGCAGTTGGGCGGTTCCGGGGGCGAAGGGTGTGGCGAAGGGCAGGTTGACCAGGAATTCGTCCACGCCGTCGGTGGCCAGGACGGGGTCGATCAACGGCCGCTCACCGAGGGCGAGTTCGGCGTCCGTACGGTGCACGAGGGTCTCGAAGAGCATCCGGCGGATCCAGAACCTGGCGTGCCCGTCGGCGCCCCATGCCCACATACGTGTGTCCGGGTCGACGGCGGCGAACGCCCCGGCGGCCTCCTCCGCGCTGTGGGCCAGCCAGTCCGGATAGTCCTCCTCGCGCTGCGGCAGCCGCAGGTCGACCTCGCGGCTCTCGGGCGGGGTCGGGAACCCCCGGTGCAGCAGGGCGGCGAACCAGCGCTGCACGCTGCCGGTGTGCTTGATCAGGTCGAGCAGGGTCCAGCCCGGGCAGCCGGGCACCGGTGTCGCCAGATCCGCGCCCCGGGTGAGCGCGACGAGGGTGGCGGTCTCGGTCGCCACGGCCTCGCGGTGGACGGCGGGGAGCAGGGCGGCAGGTGCGCCGGAGGGCTGTGTCATGGGGTTACGCCTTCTCGTTCTCGTCCGCCGCGCAGCTCGCGGCGAGCGCTGCGGGGGTGGTGCCGTCCAGGGTGGCGGTCAGGGTGTTGAGGCGGGTCCGCAGGTCCCTGACCTCGTCCAGGGAGAGGCCGGTGGACGAGGCGATGGCCCGCGGTATCGACAGGGCGCCCGCGCGGAGCGCCACGCCCTGTGCGGTGGGCCTGACGGTGACCGACCGCTCGTCGTCCGGGCTGCGGCGCCGCTCCACGTGGCCTGCCGCCTCCAGGCGCTTGAGCAGGGGGGAGAGGGTGCCCGAGTCGAGCCGCAGACGTTCGCCGATCTTCTTGACGGGGAGCTCGCCGTCCTCCCAGAGCACCAGCATCACCAGGTACTGCGGGTAGGTGAGGCCGAGGTCCTTCAGTGCGGTGCGGTAGACGCCGTTCAGTGCGCGTGCCGCCGCGTGCAGCGAGAAGCAGATCTGGTGGTCGAGGCGGAGGAAGTCCTCGTCCCGTACGTCCGCCTGAGCCTCCGCCTCCACCCCCGCGCCTGTCCGCTCTCCGGCCTGGTCCTTCGTGTGTTCCGTACCCATGCAGACATCGTACCGCGTGCCATTTAGTTGTGCACAACTGAATTGTGTGCTCTAGTGGTGACAGGGAAACCCCCGCACCGACGACCGAAGAGAGCTGGACACCATGGACGCGCTGTACACCGCTGTCGCCACCGCCAACGGCCGCGAGGGCCGTGCCGTCAGCTCCGACGGCCAGATCGACCTGCCGCTCGGCTTCCCCGCCGCCCTCGGCGGCGACGGCCGGGGCACCAACCCCGAGCAGCTCTTCGCCGCGGGCTACGCCGCCTGCTTCGCCAGCGCGATGGGCTCCATCGCCCGCCAGGAGAAGCTCGACATCGCGGACGTCTCGGTGACCGCCGAGGTCAGCATCGGCAAGGACACCGACGGCGGCTTCGGCCTCTCCGTGGTCATGCGGGTCGAACTGCCCGAGCACCTGGAGGGCGAGACGGGCCGGACGCTGCTGGAGAAGACCCATGCGTACTGCCCCTACTCGAAGGCCACCCGCGGCAACATCCCCGTCGAGCTCGTCATCGAGTAGTCGGGCGGAGGGGCGGGGACACCGGTCGAGCGGGGGTGCCGCCCACCCGAGGAAGGGCGCGGGGTGTTCCCGTACGGCTACGGGGCGACCGAGCGCGGAGGCGCCTTTCGTACGGAACCTCGTACGGAAGGCGCCTCCGCGCTCCACGCGTGGCCGCCGTCAGGCAGTGGCGCGCACCGCCTCGCGGATGAGGTCGGCGACCGCTTTGGGCTGGAGGGCGCGACCGCGTGCGAGGCGCCCGCCAGCTCCACCACCTTCGATCCGGCGCGCTCGGCGCCGAACCGCTCCACCTTGGGGTTGATCGCCTGGCCGGCACCGGCGACGAGCGCCCAGGAAGGCTTGGTCCGCCACGCGGCGGCCGACGCGGTCTCGGTGAAGGCGGCGGCAGCGAGCGGACGCTGCGACGCCGCGACGCTGCCAGGACCCTGGTGACGCCGGCGGGCAGGTCGGCGGCGAAGATCTCCCCGAACGCGTCGGCCGCGACGGTCACCTCGACGGCGTCCCCGCCGCCCTGCACCGGGTACCTCTTCTCCACCAGGTTGCCGACCAGCTCCGACAGCGGGAAGCGGCCCCGGAGTTCGCCCAGGCTCTCGCCGACTCCGCCCCAACTGGAGGCGTCGGCGAAGGCGCCGTGGACGAGGACGACGGTGGGCGTGACATTCATATGAGGCTTCTCCACTGGTAATTGACGACAGGTCAGAAGGTGTTGTCAGCTGGTGTGCAGCGCGCGGAGCAGCGTGCCTGCGGCCAGCGTGATCGCGGCCTCGGCGGCGTGCGTCTCGCGCAGCGCGTTGAGCATCACGAAGTCGTGGATGACGCCCTGGAAGCGCACGGCCGTCACGGCGACGCCCGCCTCGCGGAGCTTGTTCGCGTACGCCTCGCCCTCGTCGCGCAGCACGTCGGCCTCGCCCGTGATGACCAGCGCCTGCGGCAGTCCGGCCAACTGCCCGGTGGTGGCGCGCAGCGGGGACGCGGTGATCTGGGCGGCGCTCCGCCTCGTCGGTCGTGTACTGGTCCCAGAACCGCTGCATGCCGTCACGGCGCAGGAAGTAGCCGGTGGCGAACTGGTGGTACGAGGCGGTGTCGAAGGCCGCGTCGGTCACGGGGTAGAAGAGCACCTGCGCCACCAGCGGGACGTCGCCGCGCTGCTTGGCCATCAGGGTCAACGCGGCAGCCATGTTGCCGCCGACCGAGTCGCCCGCCACGGCAAGGCGGGTGCCGTCCAGGTCCTTGGCCGCGCCCTCCTGGACGATCCAGCGCGCGACCGTGTGGTTCTGCTCGATGGCGACGGGGTAGCGGGCCTCGGGGGAGAGGTCGTACTCGGGGAAGACCACGGCGGCGTGCGCACCCACGGAGAGTTCCCGCACGAGGCGGTCGTGGGTGTAGGCGTCGCCGGACACCCAGCCCGCGCCGTGGGGGCAGAGGACCACCGGCAGCGGCCCCGTCGCACCGGCGGGCCGCACGACCCGGGCCCGCACCGAGCCGCTGGGACCCCCGTCCACGGTGATCCACTCCTCGTCGACGGCCGGCTTCGCGATGGCGCCGGGACTGCACCTCGTCGACCGCCTTGCGGCCCTCCGCGGGCGGTAGGTCGAAGAGGTAGGGCGGGTTGGCGGTCGCTTCCGCGAAGGCGGCCGCGGCAGGGGCGGCGGCGGGCACGGCGCGCACCGGGTGCTTGCTCAGTACGGAGACCCGATTGAAGGCGTTGATGGCGATCGCCACCCAGAACACCGCGGACATTTCGGCGTCGCCGAAGACCTGCCGGGCGGCGCCGTAGGCGCGCTCCTGTGCCTTGGCGTCCGCGGGCGCGGTGGTCGCCTCCGCCATAGCGAGCGCCGCGCGCTCCCACTCCGTGACCACCTCGGTGCCGCGCCGGGCGGCCGGCACCCCGAGCCGCTGCACGCTCTCACCTGCACGCACCGCGGCGCGGGTGTGCACGTGGAGGCAGTAGGCGCAGGAATTGATCTGGGAGACGCGGATGTTGACGAGCTCTGCTGTCGGACGGTCCGTCAACGTGCACTTTTCCAGAGCCGTTTCCGGCAGGTGTGCTCGCATATCATCGAACGCAATTATTGAAGATGTAACCATATGGGCGAGAGAAGCGTGTCATGAGCACTGTCGGGCAGGAATCGCAGCAGGAACCGAAGATCGACGTACTCGGGCCCCGGGACGTTCCGCTCGGCGGCCCACGCGCGATGACCGTACGGCGCACACTGCCGCAGCGGGCCCGTACCCTGATCGGCGCCTGGTGCTTCGCCGACCACTACGGCCCCGACGACGTCGAGGCCACCGGCGGCATGGACGTCGCACCCCACCCGCACACCGGCCTGCAGACCGTGAGCTGGCTCTTCGACGGGGAGATCGAGCACCGGGACAGCCTGGGCACCCACGCCATGGTGCTGCCCGGCGAGCTGAACCTCATGACGAGCGGCCGCGGCATCAGCCACTCCGAGGTCTCCACCCCGCGCACCACGACCCTGCACGGCGTCCAGCTGTGGGTGGCGCTCCCCGAGGAACACCGCGACACCGCACCCGACTTCCAGCACTACGCCCCGCCGCAAGCCCACCTGACGCACGGAGTCGACCTCAAGGTCTTCCTGGGGTCCCTGGCCGGCCAGACCTCCCCGGTCCCCACCTTCACCCCGCTGCTCGGCGCCGAACTGGCCCTGGCACCCGGCGCCACGGCCACCCTTCCGCTGGACCCCGCCTTCGAACACGGCCTGCTCGTCGACCGCGGCGACATCCGCATGGCCACGACCGTCCTGCACCCGGCCGACCTCGGCTTCGTCGCCCACGGCCACCACACCCTGACCCTCACCAACGTCTCGGACACACCCGCCCGCGCGGTCCTCCTCGGCGGCACGCCTTTCGAGGAGCAGATCATCATGTGGTGGAACTTCATCGGCCGCTCGCCCGAGGACATCGCACGGGCCCGCTCGGACTGGATGAACGGCGACAGGTTCGGTGAGGTGAAGGGCTACGGCGGCCCCTCCCTGCCGGCCCCGGAACTCCCGACGGTGCCGCTGAAACCGCGCGGGAACGCGCGCTGACCTGTGCAGATGTATCGCACGACACGAGCGGCAAGACGGTCGACGCCGGCGCCGGCTCCAGGAGAGGTCGCCTGAAAGCGGTCGGCGTCCTGATACCGGGCTCCTCGGAGGGCTGGTTGTCGTGTCAGGGCGCAGCCTTGTCCCGAGGCCGGCGCACAGCTGCTTCGCTTCTTCCAGGCCGGCCTCGCGAACCCACGCATCTCGATCAGGCGTCACTGTTGCTTGGCGTTGCTGGCCATACCATGGCGAAGGGGGCTGAGCGCGCGATGGGGCTGCGCAAACTTCTCGAAGCCAGGGGGTTGAGAATGGGAGGCATGAGCGCAAGCGAGCGAGTTGCGGGCTCCTTGATTGCGTATGCGGTACTTGTCGACCTGAGCAACGAGTGCGAAGCCCTCGATGAAGTGGTCGTGGCTTCGGAAAACTGGGCTGCCGCGGCAGAACTTATGCGTGCGGCCGGCTACCGGAAGGTCCCCAAACGCCCCAGCAACAGCGAGGTCCCTGTAGGGGCCCTGAGCGTGGCTTTCTCTACGCCCGGGACTGTTTTCCGAAAGCGTTTCATGGCGGAGTCTGCGTGGCTCCCGTCTTCGGCTGCAGCACAGGGCTGAGGCGGAAGCGGGACCATACGATCTCGCCGAGCGGGGTGCGGTCCTTTACGCCCCAGCCGTCGGCGAGCGCGTCCGCCAGCGCCGGCCCACGCCCAGAGGGGGCGGTATCGGAGGCCCGGCAAAGAAGGGGGTGCTGGTCGCGGCTGTCGTGCACGTCCAGGTGTACGGCTTCCTCGTCGGCGTCGAGCCGGGCCAGGGAGCCCTGGCCGTCTTCGCTGCCGTGGACCAGGGCGTTGATCGCGAGCTCGGAAACGCAGGGTCGGATGTCCTCGACGCGGCTGCGAAGTCCCCAGCCGTCCAGGGCCGTGGTGGTGAACTCGCGTGCCTGTCCGCCGGGTTCGGACCGGACCTCGAAAACTGCTGGGTTGTCCCGGTCACCGTGGCCCTCATGACTCGGCGTCCAGGATGCGGGTAAAGCCGGCACTGCGACGCTGGTCGGGGCTGCCAGGTGCGAAATGGCCGGCCCAGCGGCCCCGATACCGCGACCGGGACGTACCGCAGCCGCTTCGCCCTCTTTCGATGTCGGGCCCGGGCCCATGGGTCCCCGGGCGGGGTGGGAGAGAAGGTTGGGCCGGGGGAGGGGGGGCTGCCGGTCAGTGGGCCGAGCCGCCGTATTCGGCGTGCCGGCCGAGCACTTCGTAGAGGGGCTCGTCGTCGAGGGGAGGGGGCAGGGCAGTTCTGCGTATTTCCGCTCGTGCCTCCGCGAGGAGACGCAGGAACTCTTCGTCGGTCATGGCGCTCACCAGATTTCGGTTCTCACCTGTGATTCGGTGCCGGCGACTTCCCGGATTGGTGGCCCCGGCAGCGGGAGGCGGCGCACCTGAGCGGGCCGTGGCGCTGTCGCTGGTGAAGGCCCGGCAGACGGTGCCGGGGCCGCGGTGTCCGGTGAGTCCGACGTGGGTGACCAGGGCGTCGCCGGTGCAGACCACCCGGTCCGTCTGCAAGCCGGTCAAGGTCTCCTTGCGCAACGACTTTCAGAGCCGTGTGAGCGCAGGGACGGTGCGTCGTGGAGACGGCTGGCAGCTGAGCCCAGCCGCCGGCCTGGCCGGCACCTTGGTCAGGTGGGGTGCCGGCCAGGGGTCTTGGGGGTGTGCGTCGGGAGGACGCGCCGTGGCTCCGGGTGATGCGAGCGATCGCCTCGATGGTCAGGGCTCGGTCGTGGGGCTCGGTCTCCAGAGCGCGGTGGATGGACAGACCCTCGATCAGCGCGTCGAGCTGGCGGGCCGTCGTTGGGTCGAAGTGCCGCTCCAGGGCGACGCGGCTGCGGCGCATCCATTCCCGGGTCAGCTCGCGGAAGGCGCGATGTCGGGCTGCGAGCGGCTCGACGACGCACGGTCGCGCCGCCTCCCAGCCAGACATTGTCGCCGATCGTGATCGGCCTGGCGCGCGGGCGTGGGACACCGTCGGCCGAGCGGCGGACCCAGTGCGGAGGGGGTACACCCAGAAGAAGCGAACGGACACAGCTGAACACTGCGGGGAGCGCGCTCCTGTCGGCACGGCGGATACCCCGCCCATAGGCTGACCGGGCCGCCTATAGGCTCTCGATATGAGCAGACAGGCGCCCACCCTCGAGGACGTCGCGCGGGAGGCGGGCGTCTCCCGCGCGACCGTGTCCCGGGTGGTCAACGGCGTCCGCAACGTGGATCCGACCATCCAGGCCGCAGTGCGCGGCGCGATCGAGCGGACCGGCTACGCCCCGAACCGTGCCGCGCGCTCCCTGGTGACCCGGCGCACCGAAACCATCGCGCTGGTCGTCTCAGGAGCGGGCAACGACTCGGAGGGCGAGCAGGACCTGTTCGCCGCCCGGATACTCGCCGACCCGTTCTTCGGACGGGTGGTCAGCGGGGTCGTCGGCTTTCTGCGCCCCCGGTCGATGCACCCGGTGCTGATGTTCGCCGAGTCCGACGCCACGCGGCGGGACGTGATCGCCTACTTGGGGCAGGGTCGCGCGGACGGTGCACTGATCTTCTCCACGCATGCCGACGACCCACTGCCCGAGTTGCTCGCCGCCGGGCGCCTCCCCTGCGTACTGTTTGGGCGCCCAGCCCGCCCCGCGGAGGTCAGCTATGTGGACGTAGCACACCGGGAGGGCGGCCGGCTGGCTGCGGAGCAGCTCGTGGCGCGCGGCTGCCGCCGCGTCGCCACCGTCACCGGGCCGCTCGACCTGCCCATGGCGCAGGAGCGGCTGAACGGGTTTCGCGAGACGATGGCGCACTACGGCCATCCCTACGTCCGCACTGCCGAAGGCGGTTTCACCGCACACAGCGGCGCCGAGGCGATGACTCGTCTGCTGGCCCAGGACGCTGAGATCGACGGGGTCTTCGCCGCCAACGACCTGATGGCGCAGGGCGTCTGCCGGACCCTCGACGAAGTCGGCAGACGGGTGCCGGACGACGTGGCGGTGATCGGATTCGACGACTCGAGCCCCGCGCTCTCCTGCCGGCCGCCGCTGACCACGGTCCGTCAGCCGGTGGAGGAGATGGCGGCCACGATGGCGCGCCTCCTCCAGGAGCAGATCGAGGGCGGCCCGGCCCAACCCCTCTCGGTAGTCTTCGACGCCCATTTGGTGGTCCGCGAATCGGCGTGACGGCCCGTCAGGGCCCTGGAACGCTGTGATGGCACCAACCGGACCGAGCCGTGTGCGGGTGAGCCGGCGGGTGCATGCGCGCCGACGACATCGAACCCGCCCTCCGAGCATTCTCATCGCTACTTAAGTCAAGAGGAAAGGAAAGCCGTGTCAGAAGTATTGACCACGCCTGGGGGGAGGGGCATGGTTCCGGAGAGCGCTCTCCCCGGCGCTGTTCCCGTAACAAGGAGACCCCCCTGATGCCTACATTTGGCATGCCCCTGGCGGCCCCGCCGCCGCCCCGTGGTCGCGTTCGGCGCAGTCTCGCGGCTGCCGTCGTCACCGCGCTCGCAGCCACGCTCCTGGCCGTGGTTCCGACCAGTGCGGCACAGGCTGCTCCCGTGCTCCTGTCACAGGGCAAGCCCGTGACGGCTTCGAGCCAGGAGCACTACGGAACTCCGGCGACCGAAGCGGTTGACGGAAATCTCGGCACCCGCTGGTCGAGCGCGGCGTCCGACGCGCAGTGGCTGCAAGTGGATCTCGGCAGCTCCGTTGCGCTGAATCAGGTGGTGCTGCGCTGGGAGGGGGCCTACGCCAAGGCCTACCGGATCGAACTGTCCACGGACGGCACCAACTGGACGACCGCCTATTCGACCGCTGCGGGTGCGGGTGGCACCGAGACCGTCGCCGTCACGGGCACGGCCCGGTACGTGCGCATGCAGGGCGTGACGCGGGCCACCGGCTACGGCTACTCCCTCTGGGAGTTCCAGGTGTACGGCGGCGGCGACAGCGGCCCCACTCTGCCCGGCGGCGGTGACCTCGGTCCCAACGTGCACGTCATCGAACCCTCCACCCCGGACATCCAGGGCAAGTTGGACAAGGTGTTCGACGAGCAGGAGTCGGCACAGTTCGGTTCCGGCCGGCATGCCTTCCTCTTCAAGCCCGGCACGTACAACAACCTCAACGCGCAGGTCGGCTTCTACACCCAGGTCGCCGGTCTCGGGCTGCGCCCGGGTGACACCACCATCAACGGTGACGTGACGGTCGACGCGGGCTGGTTCAACGGCAACGCCACCCAGAACTTCTGGCGCGGCGTGGAGGGCCTGACCCTCAACCCGGTCAACGGCACCAACCGGTGGGCGGTCTCGCAGGCCGCGTCCTTCCGCCGTATGCACGTCAAGGGCGGTCTCAACCTCGCGCCCAACGGCTACGGCTGGGCGAGCGGCGGTTACATCGCCGACTCGAAGATCGACGGCCAGGTCGGCAACTACTCGCAGCAGCAGTGGTACACCCGCGACAGCTCCATCGGCGGCTGGTCCAACAGCGTGTGGAACCAGACCTTCTCGGGCGTCGAGGGCGCTCCGGCCAATGCCTTCCCCGAGCCCCGCTACACCACGCTGAACACCACGCCCCTCTCCCGCGAGAAGCCCTACCTCTACCTCGACGGCAACGAGTACAAGGTCTTCGCCCCCGCGAAGCGCACCGACGCCCGCGGCACCAGCTGGGCGAACGGCGCCCCGGCGGGCACCTCCGTACCGCTGAGCCAGTTCTACGTCGTCAAGCCGGGTGCCACCGCCGCCACGATCAACCAGGCGCTGGCGCAGGGTCTGAACCTGCTGTTCACCCCCGGCATCTACCACGTCGACCAGACCATCAACGTCAACCGGGCAAACACCATCGTGCTCGGCCTCGGCCTCGCCACGATCATCCCGGACAACGGCGTCACCGCAATGAAGGTCGCGGACGTCGACGGCGTCCGTCTGGCCGGCTTCCTGATCGACGCCGGGCCGGTCAACTCGCCGACCCTGCTGGAGCTCGGACCGCAGAACTCCTCCGCCGACCACGCCGCCAACCCCACCACCGTGCAGGACGTCTACATCCGCATCGGCGGCGCCGGTGCCGGCAAGGCCACCACCAGCATGGTCGTGAACAGCGACGACGCCATCATCGACCACACCTGGGTGTGGCGCGCCGACCACGGTGAGGGCTGGGGCTGGGAGACCAACCGTGCCGACTACGGTGTCCGCGTCAACGGCGACGACGTGCTGGCCACCGGCCTGTTCGTGGAGCACTTCAACAAGTACGACGTCGAGTGGTACGGCGAGCGCGGCCGGACGATCTTCTACCAGAACGAGAAGGCGTACGACGCCCCGAACCAGGCCGCCATCCAGAACGGCGACACCAAGGGGTACGCCGCCTACCGCGTCGACGACTCGGTGAACACCCACGAGGCGTGGGGTCTGGGCAGCTACTGCAACTACAACGTGGACCCGACCATCGTCCAGGACCACGGCTTCAAGGCACCCGTCAAGCCGGGGGTGAAGTTCCACAGCCTCCTGGTGGTGTCCCTCGGCGGCATGGGCCACTACAACCACGTCATCAACAACACCGGGGCGTCCACGATCCCGGCCGGCACGTCGACCGTGCCGTCCACCGTCGTCTCCTTCCCCTGAGACGACTCTGCCTCACCGCAGACCGGTGAGGACCTCGATTCCCTTCCGGGCCGGGTGCTCGCTTCCCCGCAGCCCGGCCCGGAAGGGCTCGCACGCTCACTCCGTGCATCCCCCTCCACGAGCGCCGTACGCGAGTCGGCCGGACGGCCCGGCCCCACGCACCCGGCGTCACGAATCAGCCAGGAGCACCCGTGTCCAGTCCCCCCTTCGTCCCCAACCGTTCCCGCAGACACAGCGGAATGTCCCTCGTCGTGCTCGGCGCCCTTCTGGTGTCCTCCCTGACGCTGAGTCTGTCCCCGCAGGCCCAGGCCGCGGACACGCTTCTCTCCCAGGGCAAGACCGCTACCGCCTCCTCCCAGGAGGGCGAGGCCTTCGCTGCGTCCGCCGCCGTCGACGGGAACCTCACCGGGACCCGGTGGGCCAGTCAGTGGAGCGACGCCCAGTGGTTCCAGGTCGACCTCGGCGCCAGCCGGAACCTGAGCCGCGTCGTCCTTACCTGGGAGGGTGCGTACGGCAAGAACTACGAGATACAGACCTCCGACAACGGCACCGACTGGCGCACCCTGAAGACCGTGACCGGCGGTGACGGCGGCACCGACGAGATCGCCGTTTCCGGCACCGGACGTCATGTCCGGATGCAGGGCCTCGCCCGTGCCGGCGGCTACGGATACTCGCTGTGGGAGTTCCAGGTCTACGGCAGCCAGGGCGGCACCGTCGATCCCCCGCCGGGCGGCGCGGTCAAGGTCGCCGGCTCACAGGGCAACTGGCAGCTGACCGTCGGCGGTCAGCCGTACACGGTCAAGGGGCTCACCTGGGGTCCGTCCGTCGCGGACGCCCCCAAGTACCTGCCCGACGTGAAGTCGATGGGCGTGAACACGATCCGCACCTGGGGCACCGACGGTTCCACCAAGCCGCTCCTCGACGCCGCGGCCGCCCAGGGGCTGAAGGTCGTCAACGGGTTCTGGCTCCAGCCCGGCGGCGGCCCCGGCAGCGGCGGCTGCGTCAACTACGTCACCGACACCACGTACAAGTCGAACTCGCTCAACGAGTTCGCCAAGTGGGTGGACACCTACAAGAGCCACCCCGCGACCCTGATGTGGAACGTGGGCAACGAGTCCGTCCTCGGACTGCAGAACTGTTACAGCGGCGCCGAGCTGGAGGCGCAGCGCAACGCCTACACCAGCTTCGTCAACGACGTCGCCAAGAAGATCCACACCATCGACCCGGACCACCCGGTGACCTCCACGGACGCCTGGACCGGCGCCTGGCCGTACTACAAGCGCAACGCCCCCGACCTCGACCTGTACTCGATGAACTCCTACGGCGACATCTGCGGAGTGCGCCAGGACTGGGAGGAGGGCGGCTACAACAAGCCGTACATCATCACCGAGGGCGGTCCGGCCGGTGAGTGGGAGGTGCCCGACGACGCCAACGGCGTCCCCGACGAGCCGACCGACGTGGCGAAGGCCGACGGCTACACCAAGGCCTGGAACTGCATCACCGGCCACCAGGGCGTCGCCCTCGGTGCGACGCTCTTCCACTACGGCCTCGAGCACGACTTCGGCGGCGTCTGGTTCAACCTCGTGCCCGACGGCCTGAAGCGCCTGTCGTACTACGCCGTCAAGAAGGCGTACACCGGCTCCAACGCCGGCGACAACACCCCGCCGGTCATCAGCAACATGACCGTCACCCCGGCGTCCGCCGCCCCGGCGGGACGAGAGTTCACGGTCCGGGCCGACATACGTGACCCCGACGGAGACCAGGTCACCCCCAAGATCTACCTGAGCGGCAACTACGCGAACGGTGACAAGCGGCTGGTCGACGCGCAGTGGCGCGCCACCGGCAACGGAACCTTCGCCGTCACCGCGCCCGAGAAGCTCGGGGTGTGGAAGGTCTACATCCAGGCCGAGGACGGCAAGGGCAACGCCGGCATCGAGACCAAGTCCGTGAAGGTCGTCGCCCCGCCGGTCACCGGCACCAACCTCGCTCTGAACAGGCCCACCACCGCCTCCTCCGCCCAGGCCTCCTACGGCGACTGCCCGTGCCCCGGGTCCAACGCCACCGACGGCAACACCTCCACCCGCTGGGCCAGCGACTGGAGCGACCCGCAGTGGATCCAGGTCGACCTCGGTTCGGCCAAGCCTCTGCGCACCCTGCAGCTCGTCTGGGACCCGGCCTACGCCAAGTCCTACGAGGTGCAGGTGTCCGACGACGGGAACACCTGGCGCACCCTCCACACCACCACGACGGGTAACGGAGACATCGACACCATCGACGTGACGGCCACCGCCCGGCACGTCCGCCTCCAGCTGACTGCCCGGGGCACCGGGTGGGGCTACTCCCTGCACGAGTTCGGCATCTACAGCTGACGGCGCCGACCACCGTGAGCGGGGGTGGCGGGGCCCGCAGCAGGACACCGCCACCCCCTGCACCACTGCACCCCTGCACCACTGCACCACCGTACGCATCGAAGAAGCCCGTCATCAGTCGCGTGGCCCCCGCACCAGCACGCGAACCCACCCCCCATGGGCAGGAGAACCCCATGAGATCGAGTTCCAAACGGCTCCCCGCACTCCTCCTCGGAACCGCGCTCCTCGCGAGCGTCCTGGGCGTCGGCACGGTAGCCACCGCCGCGGACACGGACGTGCGCGTCCCGGCCGCCGCCTCCGCGCCCGCCGCCCACAGCGGGCACTCCATGGCAGTGTCCACCCAGGCATCGGGCGACGACCCGGACGGGGACGGCTACATTCCCGCCGTACCGCAGGTCACCGGAGTGACACCGTCCACCGCCACCCCGCCGCCCGCCTACCACCACGAGTTCCAGGCCGGCTGCTCCGTCACCCACACCGCGCCGGACGACCCGATCGTCTACCCGGGCCAGTTCGGCAAGTCCCACGACCACACGTTCATGGGCAACACCTCCACCAACGCCGCCAGCACCACCGGCTCGCTCTACGGCGGGAACACCACCTGCAAGGCACCCGCGGACGCCTCCGCGTACTGGATGCCCACGCTGTACAAGGGCGACCAGAAGATCCTCCCCGTCGGCCCGCAGGTCATCTACTACAAGGCGGGCGTCACCGACTACCGGAGCGTGCGGCCCTTCCCCAAGGGCTTGCGGTACGTCGTCGGCGACCCGATGCAGAGCGCCCAGGAGTTCCGTGCGCACAAGGGCTTCGTCGAGGGCTGGGAGTGCGGTGACAGCTTCTTCAACACCGACATCCCGGCGAGCTGTCCGAGCCGGCCCGACGTACAGCTCAACCTGCGGATGCAGGCGCCCAGTTGCTGGGACGGCAAGTACCTCGACACCCCCGACCACAAGAGCCACATGGCGTATCCGGTCGTGAAGCCCGGCACCAACGACAACATGTGCCCCGCGTCCCACCCGGTGGCCCTGCCGATGATCGAGTTCAAGATGGCGTGGCCGGTCAACGGTGACATGAGCCAGGTCCGCCTGGCCAGCGGCCGTGGCTACTCCTTCCACTACGACTTCTTCAACGCGTGGGAGGAGCGCACCCTCAAGGCCCTGGTCGACCACTGCATCGTGGGCGGCCTCCAGTGCGACACCCGAGGCTTCGACCTCTACCGCCCCGAACGCGGCACGGTTCTGAACGCCGACCACCGACTGCCCTGAGCGGACCGGGAGATCCGCTGAAATCCGGCCGCCCCCGCGCATCCAGGGGGCGGCCGGGCCCTTGGTGCGCCTGCCTTCTCCGTACGGCCCCTCACCAGCCGGGCCAGTGCCACGGCCGAGCGCGCCTCCTCGCGCCGGACCCGGCGCAGTTCGGCGGGCGTCGGGTTCTGGTGGATGCCCAGCACCGCCGAGTGGGACATCGCACCGTCGGTCGCGAACGCGACTCCCACGCGGGCGCCCTCGGCGGCGAGCCGGGCCATGGTGCCGCCGACAGCGATCACCTCGTCGTCCGGGTGCGGGGAGAAGACCAGGACCCGGCGCGCGTTCCGCCGCGCCTCACGGTCCTTACAGAGCCGGCGCCCTGCGGCGTCTTCACTGTGCCGCCCGCTTCCCGAGCGAGGTCTTCCACGCCGGCGTCGTCTCCTCGGCTTCCGGCGGCTCCCGGCGGCCTCCCCGGGCGAAGAACTCGGCGAGCGGCAGGACCGCGGCGCCGACCGTGACGGCGTCGGGTCCCAGGGTGCCGAGTCCGATGCTCACGTGGGAGGCGGGGTAGGGGAGGGCGCCGAGGATGGCGTGCTCCCTGACGCTGTCGAGGAACCGGGCGCCGAGCTGCAGGCCTGCCCAACCGCCGACGACGATCCGCTCGGGTTGGAAGAGGTTGATCAGATCGGCGAACCCGGCGCCCAGGTATTCGGCGGTCTCCTCCAGGACGGCGAGTGCGGTCGCGTCGGCCTCGGCCCCGGGGGTGGAAGGGTGGGCGGAGGCGAGAAGCGCGGTGAGTGCTGTCTCCTCATCGGCGCCGGCCGGAGGGCAGCCGCCGGCCTCCCGCCAGCGCTCCAGGAGCGCTTCCGCTCCGGCGTAGGCCTCCAGGCAGCCCTGGGCGCCGCAGCGGCAACGGCGCCCCCGGACCCGGACTTTCAGATGTCCCCATTCCACGGCCCGCGCGGAGTGCAGGTCCTCGCTGACGACGCACGCGCCGACTCCGGAGCCGAAGAGGACGACGACGGCACTGCTGGCTCCGCGTCCGGCCCCGAACCACATCTCGGCCTGACCCAGCGTCATGGCCCCGTTGTCGATGAAGTACGGCACCTCCGGCGGCAGCGGCACGGCCTCGCGCAACAGCCGCTCCAGGGGCACGGCATCCCAGCCGATCGTCTTCCCGTGCACCACCGCGCCGTCGTGCAGCGTCCTGGCAACGATGCCCGGAACTCCCACGCCCACGCCCAGCAGTTTCCCGGGCGCCACCCCTGCCTGCCGGACGACCTCTTCGATCCCGTCACGGATGTGAGCGACCACGAGGGCGACGTCGTAGCGCTCCTCCCGTCGCCGTTCGTGCGTGGCCAGCGGTTTCTCCACGCGTGCGAGCTCGGTGAGGGCCAGGTCGAAGAGCTCGACCCGGACCCGCGTCTCACCGACGTCGACGCCGATCATGCAGGCACTGCCCTGGTGGATGCGCAGGAGAGTACGGGGTCGGCCGCCGGCGGAATCGACGCTGCCGGCCTCCTCCACCAGGCCCTCTGCGACCAGCTCCGCAACCACGTTGCTGACGGACCCCGAGCTGAGGCCCGTGGCCGGCCCGAGGGAAAAGCGGCTCAGAGGCCCGTCGAAATACAACCGTTGCAAAACCGTCGTGCGGTTCTCTCTCCGCAGGTCACGCACGGTACGACCGCTGCGCACTCTCACCGGACACCCTCTTCCGTAGGCCCTATGCGCAACATACCGCTGTGACGACCCTTGACGCGACCTTCTCCCGAGGTTTAACTCACACCCTAAATTAAGCCGAGAGGCCCTCAGGCCCTCGCGTGGGACGCAGCTCCTGTTCCCACTCGGCTTCACCATCCCTGAAAAGGACTCGTGGACCCATGCGCAGAATCAGAATCGCAGCCGTCGGTGCCGTCACGCTCTCCCTCGTCCTCTCGATGGCTGCCTGCGGCGGCGGTTCCGCCGGGGGTTCCGGGTCCAACGAACAGCCCAAGACTCTCACCTACTGGGCATCGAACCAGGGTGCCAGCATCGAGGTCGACAAGAAGGTCCTGCAGCCCGAGCTCGACAAGTTCGAGAAGCAGACCGGCATCAAGGTGAAGATGGAGGTCGTGCCCTGGGCCGATCTGCTCAAGCGGATCCTCACCGCGACCACCTCGGGCCAGGGCCCCGACATCCTCAACATCGGCAACACATGGAGTGCCTCGCTGCAGTCGACCGGCGCCCTGCTGCCGTGGGACGCGAAGAACTTCGACGCCATCGGCGGCAAGGACCGCTTCGTCGAATCGGTCCTGGGTTCCACCGGTGTCCAGGGACAGGACCCGGCCGCCGTTCCCCTGTACTCCATGGCGTACGCGCTCTACTACAACAAGAAGCTGTTCAAGGAAGCGGGCATAGCCAAGCCGCCGGCCACCTGGGACGAGGTCGTCGAGGCGGGGAAGAAGCTCACCAAGATCGGCAAGTCGGGCATCGGGGTCGAGGGCTCCAACCTCTCCGCCAACATCCACCAGGTCTTCGTCCTGGGCAAGCAGCACGGCGCCGACTTCTTCACCGCCGACGGAAAGGCCGACTTCACCTCCGACAGTGCGGTGGCCGCCGTCAAGCAGTACGTCGACCTCATGGCCACGCACAAGATCGCCGCTCCCGGTAACGCCGAGTACGCGCAGAACCAGTCCCTCAGCGACTTCTCCAACGACAAGACCGGCATGGTGCTGTGGCAGACCGCGGCTGCCACGTTCAAGACCCAGGGAATGTCGGAGGACGAATGGGGGGTTGTGCCGGCCCCCGTGCCGTCCGGCCGGCCCGGCCCGGGCAAGCAGACCAACTCCATGGTCGCCGGCATCAACATGGCCGTCTTCAAGAACACCAAGAACCACGAGGGCGCGCTGAAGTTCGTGAAGTTCATGACCAGCGACGAGGAGCAGAAGACCCTCAACAAGGCCTACGGCTCCATTCCGCCGGTCAAGACCGCCCAGCAGGACCCCGCCTTCAACACCCCGGCCCTGGCGGCACTCCGCGACACCCTCGCCTCCAGCGCCTCCGCCCTGCCGCAGGTCCCCGAGGAGTCCCAGTTCGAGACGGTCGTCGGCACCGCGGTCAAGGAGCTGTTCGCGGAGGCCGCCGCCGGCCGGGCCGTCACCGCTGATTCCGTGCGGGCCAAGCTCGAAAAGGCCCAGCAGCAGATGCCCAAGAAGTAGGCCGCCCGACCATGACTGAAACCGTCGTCACTCCGCGGAGTGAGCGGACGGTGCGCAAGGCCGCACCCGGAGGGGCGCGCACACCGCGTCGCTCCGGGCGTCGCCGCGTCGCACTGCCGTACCTGCTCCTTCTGCCCGCTCTGCTGCTCGAGCTCCTGGTCCACCTCATTCCGATGCTCATGGGCGTCACCATGAGCTTCCGTGAGCTCACCCAGTTCTACATCCGCAACTGGTCCGAGGCCCCCTGGACGGCCCTGGACAACTACTCCGTCGCCGTCGACTTCGACGCCCCCGTCGGCCAGGCGCTCCTGCAGTCCTTCCTGACGACCTGTCTGTTCACCGTCCTGTCCGTGGGACTGTGCTGGTGCCTGGGGACGGCCGCCGCGATTTTCCTCCAGGAGAACTTCCGGGGCCGCGGCTTCCTGCGGACCCTCTTCCTCGTCCCGTACGCGCTGCCCGTCTACGCCGCCGTCATCACGTGGGCGTTCATGTTCCAGCGCGACAACGGCATCATCAACCACGTCCTGCACGACCAGCTCGGCATCGGCGACAGCCCCGCCTTCTGGCTCATCGGGGACAACAGCTTCTGGGCGCTGCTCATCGTCTCGGTCTGGAAGGGCTGGCCCTTCGCCTTCCTCACCGTCATGGCGGGCCTGCAGAACATCCCCCGGGACATGTACGAGGCCGCGGCCCTCGACGGCGCAGGCGTGTGGAAGCAGATCCGGCACATCACCCTGCCGTCCCTGCGCTCCGTCAACCAGGTCCTCGTCCTCGTCCTCTTCCTGTGGACGTTCAACGACTTCAACACGCCGTTCGTGCTCTTCGGCAAGGCGGCCCCCGAAGCCGCCGACCTGATCTCCTTCCACATCTACCAGTCGTCGTTCCAGACGTGGAACTTCGGCACCGGTTCGGCCATGTCCGTGCTGCTCCTGCTCTTCCTCCTCGTCGTCACGGGCGTCTACCTCCTGCTCACCACCCGCGGAAGGAAGACTTCCGATGTCTAGGCACGCGCAGCCCGCTCAGCGCTCACCCATGGCCGCACCCAGTTCGTTCCTCTGGACCCGGCGGATCTTCCTGACCCTGCTCACCGCCTTCGTCGTGCTGCCCGTGTACGTGATGATCTCCAGCTCCCTCAAACCCCTCGAGGACGTCTCGGGGAAGTTCGAGTGGATCCCGTCCGACATCACGCTGCGGCCGTACTTCGACATCTGGGAGACCGTCCCGCTCGCCGACTACTTCGTGAACTCGATCCTCGTCGCGGGCGCGGCCACCGTCCTCTCCGTGATCGTCGCGATCTTCGCCGCGTACGCCGTAAGCCGCTACACCTTCCGCGGCAAGCGGGTCTTCACGGTGACGGTCCTCTCCACGCAGATGTTCCCCGGCATTCTCTTCCTGCTGCCGCTCTTCCTCATCTACGTCAACGTCGGCAACGCCACCGGCATCGCTCTCTTCGGCTCCCGCGAAGGCCTGGTCCTCACTTACCTGACCTTCTCGCTGCCGTTCTCCATCTGGATGCTGACCGGCTACTTCGACTCGATCCCGCGCGAACTCGACGAGGCAGCGAAGGTCGACGGCTGCGGTCCGATCCGCGCACTGTTCCGCGTCATCGTGCCGGCCGCCGCCCCCGGCATCATCGCCGTCGCCATCTACGCCTTCATGACCGCCTGGGGCGAGGTCCTCTTTGCCTCCGTCATGACCAACGAGACCACCCGCACCCTCGCGGTCGGCCTCCAGGGCTACGCCACCCAGAACGACGTCTACTGGAACCAGGTGATGGCCGCCTCCCTCGTGGTGAGCGTCCCCGTCGTCGTCGGCTTCCTGCTCCTCCAGCGCTACCTCGTCGCCGGCCTCACCGCGGGTGCGGTCAAGTGACGTCCTCCTCCTCCATACTGACCACGAAGAGGTTCCCTGTGTCCGAATCCACCGACTTCCACACCTCGCTCGACCTGGAGGCGTTCCCTCCGGACTTCGCCTGGGGAACGGCGACCGCCGCCTACCAGATCGAGGGCGCCGTCGCCGAGGACGGCCGCTCCCCCTCCATCTGGGACACCTTCTCCCATGTCCCCGGTGCGATCGACAACGGCGACCACGGCGACGTCGCCTGCGACCACTACCACCGCTGGCCCGAGGACATCGCCCTGATGAAGCGCCTCGGCACCGACACGTACCGGATGTCGGTCGCCTGGCCCCGCATCGTGCCCGGCGGCGACGGCCCGGTCAACAAGGCCGGACTCGACTTCTACGACCGGCTCGTCGACAGCCTCCTCGACGCCGGAATCACCCCGTCCGTCACCCTGTACCACTGGGACCTGCCGCAGATACTCCAGGACCGGGTCCTGGACAGCCACGGCGGCTGGACCGAGCGGGCCACGGCCGAGCACCTCGCCGCGTACGCCTCCGTCGTCGCGGAGCGGCTCGGCGACCGGGTCACCCGGTGGGCCACCCTCAACGAGCCGCTCTGCTCGGGGTGGATCGGCCACCTGGAGGGCCGGATGGCCCCCGGCATGACCGACCTCACGGCGGCCGTGCGCGCCTCGTACCACCTCCTGCTCGGACACGGCCTCACCACCCAGGCCGTCCGCGCCGCCGCGCCGGGGGCCCAGGTCGGACTGGTCACCAACCACTCCACCGTCGCAGCCGCCTCCACCCGGCCCGAGGACATCGCCGCCGCGGCCCGCATGGACGGCCACACCAACCGCTGGTGGCTCGACCCGGTGTACGGCCGTGGCTTCCCCGCGGACATGCGCGAGCTGTACGGGGTTGAGCTGCCCGAGCGGGCCGGGGACCTGGAGACCATCGCCGCCCCGCTCGACTGGCACGGCCTCAACTACTACTTCCCGGTCACCGTCACCGACGATCCGGCCGGCCCCGCCCCCTACGCCGCCGAGGTACGCCTGCCGGAGGTTCCCCGTACCGGCATGGACTGGGAGATCGACGCCGGCGGCCTGGAAGCCTTCCTGCTGCGGCTCACCGACGACTACGGCGCACGCAAGCTGTACGTCACCGAGAACGGCTCGGCCTTCCCCGACACCGTCGGTCCCGACGGCGCCGTCCACGACCCGGAGCGCACCCGCTACCTCGAGCAGCACATCGCGGCCTGCGCCCGCGCTCTCCGCAAGGGCGCGCCGCTCGCCGGCTACTACGCCTGGTCCCTGCTCGACAACTTCGAATGGGCCTACGGCTACGACAAGCGTTTCGGTCTGGTCCACGTCGACTACGCCACGCAGAAGCGGACCGTGAAGACGAGCGGCCGGCGCTACGCGGACATCGTCCGCGCCCACCGGGAGGCGACCGCCGGCTGACCGGCGCCCCGCTTCCGGCCCCTGACGGGACCAGGACGTCCGGCGAACAGGCGGCGGGCACGGGGTCCGGGCCGGCGGGGCGACATCTGCCCCTGTTCCCGGACCTGTCCCTGGATCCGCTGCTGTCCGAGTTCGTCGGCCGTGAAGGGAACCGGGGGACTGTTCCCGGGTACGGAGGAGTCATCATCGGCCTGCGGCAACAACGGGGTTGGACCCAGGAACAGCTCTCCGCCCACTCCGGCGTCAGCGTCCGGACCATCCGCAACATCGAGACGGGCCGGGTGGGCAACCCCCGTCACTCGTCCGTGCGGATGCTCTTCGCCGTCCTGGACGAGGAGAGCCTCTACGCCTCGGGCACCGGCATCCGAGCCGCTCCGGATCACCCTGCCGCCTGGCGCGGCCCGCTCCCGTCGCACGGGCCTTTCCCCGGACGCGGTCAGGAGCGGGCGGAGACGCTCGCCGCTCTCCGCGACCACCGGCTCGTCGATTGGACAGGTTCGGACGGTGTGTGCAGCCGCGTCGTCGGTAGTGGCTGATGCGGGCTTGGTGTTGGCCTCTGCGTCGCCATGGGGACCGGCGCAGGACGTGGTCGATGGGCGTTGGTTGGGGGTGCGGGAGGCATCTGAGTCAGATCGCCTACTGACCCGCCGACACCACCCTTGACCACATATGCGAGACCTCCTCGGGTTGGCGGACACTGCGGCGGGCGAACTGTCCCGCCGGGCACCCGGACTGTTGCGGGTCCTGCGGGGGGATACCGATCACGTCCTGCTCGACGGAACGCTCGCCGAGTGCGACGGGCCGGCTCCTGGGTGACCACGCCGATCAGACGTCTTCCGCACCAAGACCTCACCGCGAGCCAACGGACGATCAACTGGGCCCTGTCAGCGGCACGAGCACCGGTCGAACGAAGCGTTGCAAGCCTGAAGTCCTGGCGCGCCTTCCGCAGAGCCCGCTGCAGCCCCCACCGCACGACGGTCATCGCCGCTGCCGTGCGAGCCTGCGGCTGTGCCCATCAAGGGCGTCCAGCCGACAACGTGGCGTGCAGGATGCAGGTGTCGTCGTGGCGGGCGTCCGGTGTGGCAAGGGCGTCCAGGATGCGGGAGCCCTGGTAGGCCTCGGCGGTGTGCGCGAGTCGGGTCAGGCCCTCGTCGATGTCTCCGCCCGGCACTTCGACCAGGCCGTCGGTGAACAGCAGGAGATGGTCCCCGGGCAGCAGCTGGAGGGTGGCTTCTCCGTAGGAGGGTGCGGCCGTGGCTCCGAGCAGGATGCCCCGGGGGGCGGGCAAGTAGCGGGCGCGGCCCTGTCGTAGCAGGAGGGGCGGCAGGTGCCCTGCTTGCACCCAGGTGAGCTGTGAGGTGATGGGGTCGTAGCGGCCCATGATCATGGTGGCCGTGCTGAAGTTCCGACCGGAGGTGTGCAGCAGCAAGGTGTTGAGACGGGTGAGGATCTCCGCCAGGGGCGTCCCCGTGATGGCCATGCCCTTGGTCATGAAGCGGAGCTGGGCCATGGTGGCCACCGCGTCCAGCCCATGGCCCGCGACGTCGCCGACGACGAGCAGCGCACTGCCGTCGGGCAGTTCGATGGCGCTGTACCAGTCCCCTCCCACATTGAGCCCCTCTTGCAGGGGGTGGTAGGCGACGTCCACGGTGAGTCCGGCAACGCGGAGGGACTGCTGGGGCAGGGGGAGCAGAGCGTGTTGGAGGCGGGCGGCGACGTCCTTCTCGGCGGCCAGCAGACTGCTGTGGGCCGAGGCCGCTTGCTGGTGCTCCAGCATCTGCTGCTCGGCTCGATGCACCGGCGTGCGGTCCTGGAAGAAGCCTCGGACCTTGACGGGCGTTCCCTGTACATCCAGTTCGGCCTCCGCCACGATGCGCACATGCCGGACCTCCCCGCCGGGAGCGGTGATGCGGAACGCGTGATCAATGGGGCTGCCCCCGCTCAGCAGCCGCTGCACCGCCTCGTCCGTACCGGGGAGGTCCTCGGGGACGGCGAAACGGGGGAGCTCCTCCAGAGTCACCGTGCCCATGGTCCGTTCCCGGCCGAAGATCGTGAAGACTTCCTCCGACCATGTGGTTTCGTTGAGGGACAGGTCCCAGTCGGCCCACCCCATCCCCGCCAGGCGCTGCATCACCGTCAGGCGGCGCTGCTCGCGTTCGCCGGTGTCCAGCCGGACCCAGGAGACGATCAGCCCTCCCATGCAGGCCGCCACGCGCACAGCAAACCGGGACCGGCGCGGAATCCCGGCGAGAACCTCTTCGTACTCGAACGGTTCTCCCTCGTACCGGCCGCCGCTCTCCAGCACCTCGAGGTACCCGCGCCACAGGTCACTGCCCCACACGGTGGGGTAGGTCTCCAGAACGCTGAGGCCGACCATCTCCTTTCCCTGGCGGGACCCGATGTCGACCGCATCAGGTGACGCGGCGACGACACGGAAGTCGGCAACATCCCCGTTCTGTCCGTATACGGGCCTCAGGAAGATGGCGGAGCCGGGCAGTCCGTTCAAGACCTCCTGCACCGAGAAGACCGGCACAGCCGCCCGGTCGTCCTGCGTCCCGGACGGCCGGGGTACGAGGTGGCGGCTGGTGGACAAGCCGAGGTCGCCCTCCACGACACCCGGGCCGTCCCCGCCCGACGGAGCCGGTCCCAGCTCATCGCGGTCAGTCATGCCCCGATCATGGCACGCCGCGCCAGCGGGGTTCAGTGCTTGTGATGAGCCGTACTCCCACCCGTTCGCTTCCGTGCCCTACCCCTTGTGTGCCCAGCACAGAGGAATTTCATCGGCTGCTCGCCCGAGGACATCGCACGGGCCCGTCCGGACTGGATGAACGGCGACAGGTTCGGTGTGGTGAAGGGCTACGGCGGCCCCTCCCTGCCGTCCCCGGAACTCCCGACGGTGCCGCGGAAGGCTCGGGAGAACCTGCGCTGACCTGCGTAGACACCGCGCTCGACGCGGATGGCAAGGGAGACGCCGTTCGACGCGGATGGCAGGAGGGCCGGTGCCGACGAGGGGCACTGTGGCGTCCGGACCCGCAGGCTGCCTTGACAGCACCCGCTCACCATCCGCTGCGAGGCCGGCCGCGGGCCGGGCTGGGTAACTCCAATGGAGTAGCAGAGGGCGACGTACGCGGCGTCGCTGGCGAGCATCGAACGTGTCGGCACCGACCGACTGCCCCCATGGTCTGCAGGAAGGCACCTTCCGATGATCGGCTACGCCCACGCGCGCACCCGGGTCCGGTTCGACATGCTCGACGTGAACGGCAACGGCCGACTCGAACGGGAGGACTTCCGGCTGCTGGCCGACCGGGTGATCGCCAGCCAGGAAGAGCCCGTCGACTCGGCGAAGGCACAGCAGGCCCGCTCGGCGCATGAGCAGTACTGGCGGGGTCTGCTCGCCCACGCGGACACGAACGGCGACGGAGTCGTGAGCTTCGAGGAGTACAAGGCCGCCGTGCGGGACAGCGGCGCGCTGGACGGGTTCATCCGGCCCTACGCCCGGGCGATGGTGAACCTGTGCGACCGCGACGACGACGGCCGGGTCGAGCGTGCCGACTACCTGGCATACATGGCCGCCGTGGGGTTCGCCCCGGACCGTGCCGAGTCCATGTTCCAGCAACTCGACCGGGCCGGCGACGGAAGCGTCAGCACCGACGCGTGGGCGGAGGTCATCTGCCGGTACTACGGCAGCCCCACCGAGGACGCCGTGGCCGACGAACTCATCAGTGCGTCCTCGTGAGCAGCCAGGCGATCGGGGCGGCAGCGTCCGCGCCGGGCACGCGGGCACCGTTCGTCATCGAGGGATTCGACTCGGTCACGTTCGCGGTCGGCAACGCATTCCAGAGCGCGCACTTCCTGGTGACCGCCTTCGGGATGACGCCGGTCGCCTACCGCGGCCCGGAAACCGGGAGCCGCGACGAGTGCTCGTACGTCCTGGGCGCCGGTGCCGCACGGTTCGTCGTCACCGGTCCGACGCGGCCGGGCACCGCGCTCGGCGAGCACGTCGCCGAACACGGCGACTCGGTGATCGACGTAGCGATCCGGGTCTCCGACGTCGAGGCCGCCTTCCGGCACGCGGCCGCCGCCGGGGCGAAGGGCCTGGAGGAGCCGCACGAGCTGCGGGACGCGGACGGCGCGGTCCGGCTGGCGGGCTTCGCGGCCTACGGCCCGGTCCGGCACACCTTCGTCGACCGGTCGGTGTACCGGGCCGCCCACCTTCCCGGCTACCAGCCGTGCCCGCACACGTTTCCCGAGCCGCCCCCCGTTCCGTACTTCACGGCGATCGACCACTGTGTCGCTGCGGTCGAGACGGGCCGGATGGACGAATGGGCCGACTTCTACCAGCGGGTCCTCGGCGGCGAACTGCTGGCGGAGTTCGTCGACGGGGAGATCTCGACGCGGTACTCCGCGCTGCGCTCGAAAGTGGTCGCCGACAGGCAGCGCCGGGTGAAGTTCCCGGTGGTCGAAGCCGCGCCGTCGACGCGCGCGAGCCAGGTCGAGGAGTTCCTGCGCTTCCACAGCGGCCCGGGGGTGCAGCACGTGGCGCTCGCCACCGACGACATCCTGCGTGCCGTGGACGGTATGCGGGCCGCCGGAGTCCAGTTCCTGCCGGCCCCGACGGCGTACTACGAGGACCCGGACCTGCTCGCCCGCATGGGCCCGATCAGGGCGCCGGTCAGCGAGCTGCGTGCGCGCGCGGTCCTGGTCGACCAGGACGAGAACGGCCACCTCCTGCAAATCCTCACCAAGCCCGTGCAGGACCGGCCGACCGGCTTCTTCGAGCTGATCGAGCGGCACGGCTCGGAGGGCTTCGGAGTCGGCAATTTCGCTGCCCTCTTCCATGCCATCGAACGGGAGCAGGACCGACGCGGCAACCTCTGACCGCCGGTGTCCGCTCCCGCCCACCGGATCCGGACCGCGGCCCCGTCAGTGGGGAGGGTGATCAGTAGTGGTGGTGCCCGCGGGCAGGAATTCTGGTGCCGGCCGTGCGGCCCGCGGCGGATCGACGGAGCCGTGGACACTCACTGGGGAAGGACGGCCTGTCGGCCGCGACGGGCGGTCGGGGCGCATCCGATGAGGGCGTCGACCGGTGGCTGGGGTCGCGAAGCGGGTGATGCCGGTGGACGGTCACCACGTGATGAAGGCGTGCACGGTCTTTCCCGCGTCTTCCGGCACGGTGATGGTCTGCTCGGCGACGCTGTTGATCAGGTGCCAGCCAAGACCGCCGCGCCCGCAGAGGTCGGCCGGACGGGGTTTCGGCGCCGCGGGATTCGTGTCGGCCACGGCGATCTGCACGGTGTCGGCCACTGCCCTCAGCCGGAGGCTGAAGGGGCCGGGTGCGTAGGCGAACGCATTGGAGGCCAGCTCGGTGACGACCATCAGCACATCGTCGTACACCTCGGGCGAGGTCGGCGGCTGCGTGCGCGCCAGGCTGCGAAGAAAGGCGGCTGCATTTCCGCGTGCCTCGGTCACATGGCTCAAATCCCCCTGGAAGTTCCAGGTCTGTTCGACGGCCAAGGTGTTCAGGGCGGCTTCGTTGTGCAGGGAGTTTCGATCGACGGCCATAACGTTCTTCCTTTCGCTCTCACGGAAGCGGCGGTTGTTATGTCGGCTTCCCGATCTCCCGGCAGGCATGTCCGCCGTCCGGTCTTCGCACGAGTGAAAAGCAGAAACCTAGATCGTTTCGGGTCCGAGCCGGGCGAGGGCGGCATCGACGTCGGGGGTCACGGTCAGGGCCTGGTCCGCGCCCGTGAGGTCCAGTAGCCCCTGGAACGATGTTCCGACGTGCGCAAGCACAAAACCGTCGGTGCGGTCGGCGTCTTTGTGCAGTTGCAGGAAGAAGTTCAGACCGCTGGAGTCGCAAAAGGCGAGACCGGTGCAATCGAACACGATCCGCTGCCGGCCCTCGGCGTGCACGGCGGCATTCACCGCCTCCATGAGCAGAGGGACTGTGGTGAGGTCGAGGTCTCCGCTCAGCCGCAGAATGGAAATGCCCCGGTCAGTGCGGGGCACGACACAGAAGCGTGGCTCGTTTGTCTCCAGCACCTGGTCTGTCCCAGCGTTCGTCGGGTTCTCCATCGCTCGAACAGTACAGAACTCGAACAGTACAGAGCTCGAACAGTACAGAGCTCGAACAGTACGGAGACAGTTCCCGTCGCCACTGCGCCCGACGCCCCACTCGGCGGAAAGGGCAGCCGGCCTCCACCGGTCAAGTGGGCGCCGCCTGCTCCGTCCACCGTCAGACCGGTTCCCCGGCGGCCTTTCCACGCGGCTCGGCACCGGATCGGTGCACCGGGCCTCGTTCGGTAGGGTTCCGGAGTGTCGGCTGTCCGGTCGGTGCCCCGGGGGGATGAGCGAGACGAGGAACATGCCGGAACAAACGAGCCCGCCTGCGATAACACTGAACGGGCCCCTGGCCCCGTCGGCCGAGGCGGAGCGGATGGCGGCGGTGCGCCGTTACGACATCCTCGACACCCCTCCGGACGGTGCCTACGACCGGGTCGCGGCGCTGGCCGCGCGGCTGTTCGAAGTGCCGGTGGCGACGGTGACCATCGTGGACGAGGACCGGATCTGGTTCAAGGCCACGCACGGCCTGGAAGGCGTCACCGAGATCGGCCGCGATCCGGGCCTGTGCGCCTCGGCGGTGCTCACCGATGACACCACCATCATTCCCGACACCCTGCTCGACCCCGTCGCCTGCTCCAACCCGCTGGTCGCCGGCCCGATGGGGGTACGGTTCTACGCCGCCGCTCCGATCATCTCCGCGGACGGGTACCGGCTGGGGACGGTCAACGTCCTCGACACCCGTCCCCGCGAGATCAGCGAGGCGGACTCGGCCACGCTCGCGGACCTGGCCGCGATGGTGCGCGATCAGCTGGAGCTGCGGCTGTCGGCGTTGCACGTCGTGCGCGTCGAGCAGGAGCGCCGCAAGGTCGAGGAGGACAAGCGGCGGGCGGAGGAAGAGGCCCGGCAGCGGGCGGAGCGGGACAAGGTGGCGATCGCCGCGTTCGCCTCCACCCTGCAGCGCACCCTGGTGCCTCCCGCTCTGCCCGCCGTACCCGGGCTGGAGCTGGCCTGCCACTACAAGACCGCCTCCCCGCAGGAAGTGGGCGGCGACTTCTACGACGTCTTCCCCGTCGGCGGGGGCCGGTGGGCGTTCTTCCTGGGCGATGTGTGCGGCAAGGGCGCCGAAGCCGCCTCGGTCACCTCACTGACCCGCTATACGCTGCGGGCCGCGGCCCTCGTCGACGCGGACCCCACTGCCGCCCTGAAGGCCCTGAACACCGCGCTGTTGCTGGACGCGGCGGTGGGCACCCGCTTCTGCACCGCCGTCTTCGGTCTGCTCGACCCGGCCCCGGGCGGCGGTTTCACCGTCACGCTGGCCACCGGCGGCCACCCGCCCGCCTACCGTCTCAGCCCCACCGAGGGCGGCGGCGTGCAGGTGGAGGCGGTCCGGGCCGTGGGCGGCATGCTGGTCGGCGCGTTCGCCGAGGCCGCGTTCGCCTCACTCACCCTGCACCTGGCCCCGGGCGAAGGACTGCTGCTGTACACCGACGGGCTCACCGAAGCCCGTACCGCCGACGGCGACATGCTCGCCGACACCGGTCTGACGGACTTCCTCGCCCAGCGACGGGCGCCGGTCAGCGCCGGTGTCCTGATCGATGACACGGTCGCGCTCCTGGACACGCTCCCCGACACCGAACGTGACGACGTGGCCCTGCTGGCTCTTTCCGTTCCCACCGCGGATGCCGCTCCTGCGGGTGTCACCACCACCGCTCACAGCGCCGCCGCCCCGACCGCCGACGCCTCCGTCGGGCAGGAGAACCGACGCCCATGACCGATCCGTTCCACATCGACGTCCCGCACACCGACGGCACCCTGGCCGTGATCACGCTGTCCGGCGAGTTCGACATCGCCGCCGCACCCGCCGTGCGGGCCCGCGCATTGGACCTCCTCGCGGACGGGCACCCCGACCTGGTCGCCGACCTGGCCGGCGTCACCTTCTGCGACTCCTCCGGTCTGGGCGCCCTCATCGGCATCTGGCGCTGCGCCAAGGAAGCAGGCGGCTCCCTGACCCTGGCGGCCATCCCGGACCGGCTGGAACGGCTGCTCAGCGTCACCGGGATGGACACCCTGCTGACCGCCCACCCCAGCGCCGAGGCCGCGCTCGCCGCACACCGGCGAAACCGCACCACGGCCTGAGCACGGCCGGGGCGGGTGCGGCTCAGCGCGCGGGGCGGCCGGTGCAGTGGTCACGACGCCCCCGCACGCCCCTCAGCCCGAGGCATTCGCCCGACCCGCCATGGTCATCCTGTGGGCAGGAACGCTGCCCACAGGATTCCCCGAAGCCGGCGCTCTCGCGGGCACGGTGTCAAGGACGTGTCAGGGGTGGGCGCCGTCGCGTCAAGAGTTCGGGAGGAAGTACGGCAGCGGCAGGCCGACACCGCAGTCTGGGCGGACCAGTCTTGAAAGGGATCATCAGATGGCCGTCCTGACCGCCTCGCACGCTGCCGCTCCGCCCGCCGAGGAGCCCCCTGATCCCGGTGCCCGCCACCGGCTGACCGCGGTCACCGGCCTCGCCGCACTCTCCCTGGACGCGATGGCCTCCGTGGCCTACGGGCCCGAGGCCATCGTCCTGGTCCTGGCCGCCGCGGGCGCCCACGGTCTGGGCTTCACCCTCCCGGTCACCCTCGCGATAGCCGCCCTGCTGGCCGTCCTGGTCGCCTCGTACCGTCAGGTGATCGCGGCGTTCCCCGACGGGGGAGGCTCCTACGCCGTCGCCAAGGCGCACCTCGGACGCCGTACGAGCCTGGTCGCCGCCGGTTCGCTGGTACTGGACTACGTGCTGAACGTGGCCGTCGCCGTCACGGCCGGTACCGCCGCGCTGACCTCGGCCTTCCCCGGCCTGTACGGCGACCGGCTGTGGATCTGCCTCACCGTCCTCGTGCTTATCACCGCGGTGAACCTGCGAGGGATCGTCGACTCGGCCCGCGTGTTCCTCGTGCCCACGGCGGTCTTCATCGGCGCGATCCTCGTCCTGATCGCCGTGGGCCTGTTCCGCGGGGATCCCGTGTCCACCGCGGCCTCCGCCGGCCACGCCTCCGTACTCGCGGACGACGCCACCACGGTCGGCGCCCTCCTGCTGCTCAAGGCGTTCGCCTCCGGCTGCTCGGCGCTCACGGGCGTGGAGGCGATCGCGAACGCGGTGCCGTCCTTCCGCACCCCGGCCGCCCGGCGGGCGATGCGGGCCGAGGTCGCGCTGGGTGTGCTGCTGGGCGTGATGCTGATCGGCCTGTCGGTGCTGATCTCCCGCTTCGGTCTCCAGCCGGTCGAGGGCGTCACCGTCCTCGCCCAGCTCGCCGACGCCTCCCTCGGCCACAACTGGGCGTTCTACGTCGTCCAGTTCGCGACCATGGTGCTGCTGGCGCTCTCGGCGAACACGTCGTTCGGCGGGCTGCCGGTCCTGCTGAAGCTGCTGGCCCGCGACAACTACCTGCCGCACGTGTTCGGACTGAAGGCGGACCGGCAGGTGCACCGGCACGGCGTGGTGTGGCTGGCCGTGATCTCGGCGGCCCTGCTGGTCTTCTCCGGCGGTGACACCAACACACTCGTCCCGCTCTTCGCGATCGGGGTCTTCGTCGGCTTCACGATCGCCCAGACCGGCATGGTGCTGCACTGGCGCCGCGAGCGCGGACCGCGCTGGGCGGGCAAGGCACTGCTCAACGGCCTGGGCGCGCTGCTGACGGGGATCTCCGCCGTCGTCGTCACGGCCACCAAGTTCCATGACGGAGCCTGGCTGATCGTGATCGCCCTGCCGCTGCTCGTCGCCCTCTTCGAACTCGTCCACCGCACCTACGGACACATCGGCGAGCGCCTGGGCATCGGCCGGATCCCCGAACCCCCGCACCACCAACGCTCACTCGTCCTGGTCCCCGTCTCCTCCCTGACCCGGCTGACCAGCGAGGCGCTCACCGCGGCCGTCTCCCTCGGCGACGAGGTGCGGGCCGTGACGGTGTGCCATGCGGACGCGGAGGACCGGGCGGTGACCGAGGCACTGGAGCGCGACTGGGCGCTGTGGGACCCGGGCGTGGAACTCGTCCGCCTGCCCTCCGAGCGCCGTACGCTGGGCCGCCCGATCACCGCGTACGTCCGCGCACTGGCCCGGGCGGAGCCCGGCACCCGGGTGACCGTGCTCATCGCCGAGACGGAGCCGGAGCGGCTGTGGCAGCGCCTCCTGCAGAACCAGCGCGGCGCGGTCGTCGCCCACGCCGTACGACGTGACACCGACGCGGCGATCTGTCGGCTCAGATTCCGGCTCACCCGCTGACCGTCCGTGCCGGCGCGCCGTCCGTGTCCGTCAGGACGGTCCACCCCGTCGCCCTGAGGAGGGCAACCATACGGACGCGTCAAAGGGCAGCGACGGTCCGAGAATGTCCGAGTGCGGGTTCCGCGCAGCCCTTTTCGGTCAGTCGGTGCTCGGCGCTCGTAGGAGTCGTGTCAGCTGGATTCCTGCGTCTTCGTACCCGGCGTCGGAGATCCGCTGGAGTTCGCGCAGGTCACCGTGGGCGACCGCGCGGCGCGTGAGCAGGAATCCGGCGCGCTCGGACCCCTCGTCCAGTAAGTCGCTGAGCTCCGTGATGTCGTGGGCCGCGTCGGCCCTGTCGGCCAGCCGGTCCAGGGCCGCTTCATTGCCCTCGTCGGCCAGGGCGCGCAGGGTCTCCCGGTCGATCTCTGTGTGCGTCATGGCACCATCCTGCGTCCCTGCCCCAGGGGCAGAGTCAAGTGGCACGATGGCTGGGTGATCACGATCGGGCAGTTGGCCGGGTATGTCGGCGTGTCGGTCAAGACCGTCCGCGTCTACCACGACAAGGGGCTCCTCGCCGAGCCCGAGCGGGACGCGTCCGGTTACCGGCGCTACGGTGCCGAGGGCGTCATCGAGCTGATCAAGATCCGTACCCTGGCCGAAGCGGGCGTTCCACTGGCCCGGGTACGGGATCTCCGCGCGGCAGACGACGAGGAGTTCCAGCACGCGCTGCACGCCCTCGACGACGACCTCACGGCCCGGATCCACGCTCTGACACGGGCGCGGGCGCGGGAGCGGCTGCGCCGGCTGGCCGCCGGACGGCTCGCCCCGCTGCCGGACGAGGTCACCGCCCACCTGGAGGACCTGGCCGGCTGGGGGTTCACCGCCCGCTGGGCGACCCTGCAACGAGACCTGTGGATTCTCGTGTTCGCCACCCACCCGGACAGCGCGCCGGCACTGTTCCGCGACCAGGTCCAGTCCCTGGCCGATCCGGCACTGCGCCTGCTCTTCCTCGACTACGACCGCGCACACGACCTCGCCCCCGACGATCCCCGGATCGATGCTCTGGCCCGGCGCATCGCCGAAGCGACCCGGGCGCGTTACGCATCAGCGGCCCCGCCGCAGCTCGCTGCCGATTCCGCGATCCCCGCCCTCATCCAGCACACCGTCAACGCCTCGTCCCCTGCCTGGCGGCGACTGGACACCCTCTTGCGCGCTCGACCGGATCCCCTGACGGCCACGGGCGCGTCATGAGCGGGCAGGCCCGCCCCGCTCTCCGTGTCCTTGGCTGTCCGTGGCGCCACTCAGCGGTGGCCCGCGTCGACGGCTCCGGGGCGCTCACTCCCGTACGCGCGGCCGTGGCGGGGCAGGGATCCGCCTGCCGGGGCCGTCGACGTGGTGCGCGCCGTCGACGACAGCGGCCTCGACCGGGAGGCGCGGGTGCGGCCGGGGGTGCGCGGCCGCCATCAGCTGCACGCGCTGGAGTTCGTCGGTGCGCACGAGGCGGACCGCGAGTTCCAGCACCGCAACGACGAACTGATGTACGTGGCGGACGGTTCGGTGGAGGTGGAAGCCGACGGCCGGGTGCACCGGCTGGGGCGCGGGGACACGCTGTTGCTGTCCGGCGGCGTGCGGCACCGCTGGCGCACCACCGAACCGGGGTCGCGGGTTCTGGTGGTCGCGGTCGGCGACCACGCAGAGGTGGTGGAGTCCTGACGGGACGGGGCGGCACGCCTGCCGGGCCCGTCCGGCCAGGCTCGGCCGACCGGGCCCGTCCGGCCGACCGCGTCCGGCCACGCCCGTCCTACCGGTCCGTCCCCCGGAGCGGCGGACGCGATGCCGCGCCGGGAACCCCTCCGGAAGGTACGACGCGGGTGGCTCAGCTCCGGGACAGCTCGCCGAGCAGCTTCCAGGTGCGGCGCCGGTCGTCCTCGCCGCTCAGGTCCGTCGCGGTGAAGACCACCTCGCTCGCCCCCGCGTCGCGGTATCGCCGCACCTCCGCGGCGACGGTCTCCTCGTCACCGAGGACGGCAAGGTCGGCGGCCCGGCCCACGCCGGAAAGCTCGATGGCCCGCTGGTACGAGGGCACCTGCTCATAGAGCGCGAGTGCCTCGGCCGCACGCCGCCGCACGCCCTCGGGGTCGGCCGTGACCGTGCCGGGCACCAGAGCCACGATGCGCGGCGCGGACCGGCCCACCGCCTCCGCGGCAGCGGTAACGGCCGGGACGATGTGCTCGGCGAGAGCACGCGGACCGGCCAGGAACGGCAGGATCCCGTCGGCGAGTTCACCGCTGACGCGCAGCGCCTGCGGCCCCATCGCGGCAACCAGCACCGGTACCGGCGGCTGCGCGCCCGGAACCGCCGCCGAATACGGTGTCGTCGCGGTCAACAGCTCACCGTGGAAATCGGCTTCACCCGTTTCGAGCAGCGGCCGCAGGGCGGTGAGGAACTCTCGGAGCAGACCGATGGGCCGCCGGTACGGGAGGCCGAAACCGGTCTCGGTGAGGTGCCGGGTGCCGAGGGCGAGCCCGAGGTGGTAGCGGCCGCCGGTGGCGGCCTGGGCGGTTTGGGCCTGGCTGGAGACGAGCAGCGGATGGCGGCCGAATATCGGGATCGCGGCCGTTCCCACGTGCAGGCCCGGCACTTCACGCCCGACGATCGCCGCCAGCGAGGGCGAGTCGTACGCGAAGGACTGGCCGAACCACGCGGAGTGCAGACCGGCGTTCCTGGCCTCGCGCGCCAGCCGGACGGTGCTGTCGAGGGGGAGTTGTCGGGAGGTCGAGCTGAGCGTTACTCCGAGAGTCATGTATGCCGCAACCGGCTGCTTCGGAGCCGGCATTCCTGCTCCGTGTGAACACCGTGTGGCGTCTTCCCGACGCCGGACGGCATCGCGCGGTTCGGTGAGGTGGCCGGGCGGTCGCCGACCTCGGCGCCGTCACACGTTCTTCGTGCCGGGGTTCACCCAGGCCCGGGGAGATTTGGTCAACGCATCGACATCGGGCGGAAGTTGGGACGACGCGACGTCAGCGAGCGATACGCCCTCGAGGATCTCGCGCACGTTGGACCGCAGCGCGATCCAGAGGGGGAGCAGCGACTCGGCGGGACCGGTGTAGGACAGCTCCGGAGGGCGGACCCCGCGCACGGAGACCAGCGGGCCGTCCACGACGCGTATGACATCGGCGATGCTGATGGACCCGGCGGGCTCGGCCAGCCGGTAACCGCCGTTGCCGCCGCGCTGGCTGAGCACGAGACCGCCCCGGCGCATGTCGTTCAGGATGCCTTCGAGGAACTTGTGCGGAATGTCCTGGGCGTCGGCGATGGCTTCGGCCTTCAGCGGACCGTCGGCCCCGGCCGCGGCAAGCTGCAGCGCGGCACGTACCGCGTAGTCCGCCCTGGCTGAGATCCGCATGCGTACATCATCCCGCACGGTCCGGCCGGTGTCCGCCGCGGGGGACGCGGGGCAGGGTGCTCCTGCCCCGCGTCCCCGGGTCTCAGGCTCGAGCGGGGGTGTAGTGGGTGGCGTCGTCGCCTTCGACGACGTGACTGGGGGTGCCGTCGAGGCCGAGGGCGGGACGTCACCCGCGACGGTCACCCGGTGCAGCTGGCGCGGCAGGTCGCCGTAGGCGCCGGGGGCGTGGTGCTGGGTGTTGCGGTGGTCGAAGAGGACGAGGTCGCCCGGTGTCCGGGCCACGCGCACGATGTTCTCGGGGCGGGTGACGTAGGACTGGAAGATGTGCGGCAGGACATTCGCGCGCCGGCGCACGGTCAGGCGGGCAGGACGAACGGAGGGTGCGCACCGTTGAGGAAGTAGTCCCCGATGTCGCGGAGCCGGGGGGCGACGGGCTCGTACAACGTGTGGGTCCTGGCGTTGCGCCAGAAGCGGTCGAAGCCCAGCCGTGACGACGCGGAGCGGGTGCCGATGACGTCGAGGGCGCGGGCGGTGGACTCCTGCGCAGCCCGGGAAGCAGCGGCTTCGGCCATGGCCACGAGGACGGAGATCTCCGCGTACTCGTCGTAGGTGAGGTCCGCGCCGCGTGCCAGAGCGCCGTGCACGGCAGCCACTGCCTGATCGGTGAGCGCGGACGCGGAGCGGGCGAGGACGGTGAGTTCGCCGTAGACGGTCAGCGCCTGCGGGTCCCGGGACGAGCCCGACGGCCGGGCGGGGTGCCAGGGGGAATGGCCGACCCGGCTGTACTCACGGGTTTCGGCGAGCACTCCCTCAGCGATGCCGAGGAGAAGCTGGACCGAGAAGAGACGCCCCACCGGCGATGCCAGCGCGGCCAGGGGCGGCAGGACGTCCTCGTCCGCGCCCAGGGAACCGAGTACGTCGTCGGCGGCGACCGGTACGGCGTCGAACTCCACGCTCCCGCCGGCGGCGAGCCGCCGGCCGAAGTTGTCGACGTCGCTGTCGATCCCCACGCCGTGCCGAGCGGTGTCGACCACGACGGCGAGTGGCTCGCCGGTGTCGGTACGTTCGGCCCGCACAGCGAGACGGTCGGCGACCAGCACCCCCGTGGCGTAGCTCTGCCGGCCGTCGAGCACATAGCCGCCGCCTTTCCTGGCCAGCGTCAGAGGAAGTTCCTGGCGGGCGAGGCCACCGCCCCAGCACCACTGCTCCGCGGTGGGATTCCGCACGACCTGCGCGGCGAGGGCGGGCTCGGCGAAGAATTGGGCGCTCGACGACAGGAAGTAGTGACAGCCGAGCAGTTGACCGATCGCGCCGTCGGCGGCGGCAATCTGCCGGACGACGGCGTAGGCCGTGGGCCAGTCCGCGCCGCCTCCCCCGAGCCCGGCCGGTACGAGAAGCGCCAGCAGTCCCGCTTCACGCAAGCGGGCCACTTCGTCGAAGGGGGCCTTGCCCGCCTGCTCCCTGGCCACCGCGTCGGTGGCCAGGTCGTCAGCGGCTTCGCCGGCCACGCGGAGCCAGTGCGCGCGGCCGGACCCGGTCCGGTCGGCTTCCGGGGCGGGGCCGGACGGCGCGGTGGCAACGCCCATAGCGGTGGTCTCCTCAAGGCCGGGGACAGAGCGCGGTGTTGCTGCTCTCCTGCTGATCGGGCACGTACACGCACCCCCCCGCGCCGAACGGTGACGATCCGGTGGCGGTGAGACCTGCCCGCCCTGTCGGGCGATCGGGCGCAGCGGTGGGTGTGCCCGATTGTTCGACAGGAGAGAGAAGGAACCGAGTGGCACGCGCGGCAAGGGCGCGACGCGCGCCTTACCTGTGACAGCAGGCGGCGCTGACGACGCGACAGAAGTCGACATGCCGACGACGAACGAGTCGTTGCTGTGTACGGGACATGAGCATCATCCTGCGCACCCCTGGGGCGGGCCGTCAATACTTCCCTAGTAAATCGATGGGAAATGCAGGGAATCGGCACCCGGGTGGGTTCACCGATCGGACACCAGCCGCAGAGGAGGTCGTGGTAGCGGGACGAGTGGGGCCGTGCGGTGCCGTGCCACGCCACCGGAACGGCCGGTTGGACTGCGAGTGTGTCCGCCCGGCCATCAGACGGGTACGGCACCGACCAGGCCGCCGTCGACGACGAGATCCTGACCGTTGATGTAGGACGCGTCGGCCGAGGCGAGGAACGCCACCGCCGCGGCCACCTCTTCCGGGCGACCGAAGCGGCCGGCGACGATCTGGCCGGTGACTGCCGCTGCCTCCGCTGCGGTCAGTGCGCCGGCGGGGTACATCGGCGTGTCGATGTAGCCGGGGCTGACGGAGTTGACTCGGATGCCGCGCGCGGCGAGTGAGGCGGCGAGGGTTCGGGCCAGGTTGTGCACGGCGGCTTTGGTGGCCGAGTAGAGGGTCAGGACGCTGTTGCCCCGGTGGAGGGTCCAGGAGGCGTTGATGACGATCGAGCCTCTGTCCGCCAGCAGCGGCAGTGCCTTTTGGACGGTGAAGAACACGCCCTTGAAGTTGACGTCGACACCGTGGTCGAAGTCCGGCTCGGTGATGTCCTCGAACGGCAGGAATGTGCCGATGCCCGCGTTGGCGAAGAGGCAGTCCAACTGGCCGTGACGGTCCCGGACGGTCTCCATCAGCGCGTCCACCGCGCCGAGGTCGGCGGCGTCGGCCACCATGCCCGAGGCGTTCGAGCCGAGCTGGTGGACTGCGGAGTCCACCCGTGCGCGGGTGCGGCCGGTGACGATGACGTGGGCGCCTTCGGCGACGAAGCGGTGTGCGGTCGCGAGCCCCATGCCACTGGTGCCGCCGGTGACGAGGACGGTCTTGTCGGTGAAGCGGTTCATGCCGGTGTTCCCGTCAGGATCTGCGCGAGGTGGTCGCTGAGGTGGGGCAGCCAATCGGGCCGCGCATTACCGAGGAGGTGGTCGCCGTGCGGGACGGACAGGTACGTACCGTGCGGCGCCAGACGGGCCAGGGACTCGCCGTTCGTCACGCCGGGGATGACGTCCTTCTCGCCGTCCACGACCAGCAGCGGCGCCGCGATGCGGGGGGCCAGGACGGCCAGGTCCACGTGGCGTACGAACTCGTGGGCGGCGTCGGCTCCTCCGGCACGCCGGGCCATGATGTCCCGTACCGGAGGGGGCAGTTCCGGCCAATCGAGGCGGAAGGGGCCGCTGACGGTCGCGACGGCTGCCACGCGCGGTTCCAGCGCCGCGGTCCGGGCCGCGAAGTAGCCGCCCAGGCTCAGCCCGACGAGCCCGATGCGTGCGACGCCGAGAGCGTCGACGACCCGGCCCACGACCCGCTCGTAGTCCGGCACGAAGGTCGTGGTGGCCGCGAGAACGCCCTGTCCGGGGCCGTCCATCGCGAACACCGCCAGTCCTCTGGCCAGCAGCGCGGACACCAGATCGAGGAACTCCTCCTTGGCCGAGTCCAGACCGGGGACCACGACGACGGTTCCCGGCGCGGGTGAGGGGCCACGCAGCCAGCCGGTGAATCCCTCACCGCTCACCCGCCGCGCACCGGGCTCCAGCACGGTGAGCGCCCGGCTCAGGGCGTGATCCGCCTCGACGGCGGCACGCTGCGCTTCCGCGTAAGGTGCCAGGGTGGCCAGGTGGAACCACCGGGCCGCCATCAGCAGGTACTCACCCGCCGAGCGGGACGATCCCGCGTCCTGCGCGTGCTGGAGGTAGCGGTGTCCGGTGCGCAGGAAGGCGGGCCCCCAGCCGGCGACGGAGGTGAGGCTCTCGGTGACGCGCCGGTACTCGTGCGGGTCCACGCCCGTGCCGGTGGCGCGTGTCCACTGGGCGGCGGCGAATTCGGTGGTGCTCATCGTGCTCCTCCGACCAGCAGGACGGCCTTGCCGCGTATCCGGCGCTCTCGCAGGTCGACCAGGGTGTCGGCCGTCTGTGCCCAGTCGCTGGTGCGGTCGATCTCCGGGTGCAGCCGGCCCTGTTCCACGAGGCTCACCAGTGCCGAGAGGTCGCAGCCGTACGGGGCGCCGGCGTAGTGGAAGTGCTGGATCGTGACCCGTTCGGGCCCGCCGAGGAGTTGGAAGAAGTCGAGGGTCACCGGGGTGCGGCTCGCCTGGCCGAACCAGACGAGCAGACCGCCCGGGCGCACCTTCGACAGGGCAAGCGCCAGGTCCGGCCCACCCGTGGACTCCAGCACCACATCGAACGGCCCTTGCGCCGCCGCGACCTCGTGCACCACCCTCGCCCCCAGTTCCGCGAGCCGCTCACCGCGCACCGGCGTGGACGTCACCGCGGTCAGCTCGGCTCCTGCCCCGACCGCAAGCTCGGTGACGTAGTGGCCGACGCCGCCTGAGGCGCCGGTCAGCAGTACCCGTCGGCCGGCCAGGGAACCGGCCGTGCGCAGCAGCCGCAGGGCAGTGATCCCGGCCAGGGGCAGAGCCGCGGCCCGTACGCTGTCGATACCGTCCGGGAGCACCGCGAGCGAGTGAGTCGGCACGGCCGCGTACTCGGCCCAGCCGCCCTGCGCGGGGTGTCCGACCACGCGGGTGCCGATGCCGGGGCCGGACCCGTCGGCTGCCGCCTGTACGACGAGCCCTGCGATGTCCTTGCCGGGCAGCAGCTCCGACCGGGAGCGTTCGAGAAGGAATGTCTCGCCCCGGTTCGGGGCGAACGCCTCGACTTTGATCAGTGCCTCATCCGGCTCCGGCACGGGCTGAGGGACCTCGGCGAAGGCGACCGGGCGCGCCGCGTCTCCCGTGGGAATCAGTCTTTGCATGGAGAGGATGCAACCCCCACAGCCGCTCCCCGATCCAACAACCGCCGGGCAAAGCCGACAACTTCCGGTTGTCACCTATGGTGGGAGCCATGGATCTCGATGTGGCGCAGGTACGTGCCTTCGTGCGCACCGCCGAGGAACTGCACTTCGGCCGGGCGGCCGGGACGCTCGCGATCTCCCAGCAGGCGCTGTCCAAGAGGATCGCGCGGCTGGAATCCCTGCTCGGCACCGAGCTGTTCCGGCGCGGCAGCAACGGCGTACGCCTCACCGAAGCGGGACAGCGTTTCCTCCCGCCGGCCCGCCAGGCCGTGGCCGCCGCCGACACAGCGGTGGCGGCGGCAATCGGCATGGAACGTCCGCTGCGCGTGGACGTCTGGGGGCACCTCTACGCACCGATGCGTACGCTGGCCCAAGTCGACCGTCGTGCAGCGGAGTTGGCCTTGGGGCACGGGCGTGATCTGCCGTCGGTGACCACAGCACTGCTTAAGGGGGACATCGACGCGGCCTTCGGCAGGGTCCACCCCCCGCTGCCCGCCGGCCTGGCACACCGCCTCATCCGCCTCGAACCGGTGGACGCCGTACTGAGCGCGGACCACCCGCTCGCCGCCGAACCGGCTCTGCGGCCCGGCCAGTTGCGCGACAGCGTGCTGTGGGCACCCGGTGCGCTGGACCGGCTCGACTTCCTGCACCGGTTCGCCGACCGGTTCGACATCCAGAACACCGGCACGAGCGTCAACCTGGGACTCGCCCACTTCCTCGCCGAGGTGACGGAAGACCCGCGACGCTTCTCGCTGGTGCCTGCCGATGTTCCCCTGCCGCAGGTCCCCGGGTTGCGCTCCGTCCCCCTGGTCGACCCCACCCCGCTGTACGCCTGGTCGCTGCTGTGGCGCTCCGGAAGCACGCACCTGGGGCTGAACGGCCTCGCCGCCGCCTGCGCCGAGGAAGCAGGACGAAGCCGGTGGCTGGAGTACGACCCGTCCCGCGACTGGCTGCCCGAACCGCCCCGGGGCGGCCCCGTGGTGATCGCGTCAAGGCGCGCAAGGAACCCGTCAGGGGCAGGCCGAGGGGGCGGGCGGCGGGAATAGCGTGAGGGGCCAGCCCCGGCACTTCCGGCGCCGGGCCGTCCGTTCCCGGGAGGAACCGATGACTCACACCCCGTACAGCGAAGATCCCGACCCCGAGGAACAGCACCCGGCCGCACGGTTCCACGTCCCCGTCCGGCCGGGATCCGACGGTTGCGCTCTGCGCTTCTTCCGTACGCCCGTTGGCGTCCGTGCCGTGGTGGCCTTCACGACCGTGGAACGGCTCCGGGCCGTACTCGGCCGGAAACAGCCCTGCATTCCGCTGTCCGAGGCCGCGCTGCGGGACCTCGCGGGACCGTTGGGCGTAGGCACACTGATCGTCGACCCGGTGCTCACGGCACCGGCCGCCGCCCACGCACCTGCCGCGAGCCCGGTGCTCACGGCACCGGCCGCCGCCCACACACCTGCCGCGAACCCGGTGCTCACGGGACCGGCCGCCGCCCACGCATCCGCCGCGGAGTCGGTGCGGGTGGACACCGCGGTGACGTCGCCGCCCGGCGCGCTGCACGGTCCGCACCCGGTCACCGCGTTCAGTCACTGAGGGGGCGGCACATGACATCGATTCCACTGGAAGAGCGGTCCGCAGCTTCCGCCGCAGCCACCGCTCCCGCCTTGTCCGTGTGGCCGGCCACGACCGTCGAGGGGCCGCACGGTCGCGTTCTCGTCGGCGGAGTGCCGCTCAGCGACATCGCCGACAGCCACGGCACTCCCGTCTACGCCCTGGACGAGGCCGAGTTCCGAGACCGCTGCCGCGCCTACCGGGCCCTCTTCCCCGACGCCGACATCCACTACGCGGCCAAGGCGTTCCTGTGCGGAGCCCTCGTGCGTCTGGTCGACGAGGAGGGTCTGGGTCTGGACGTCTGCTCCGCCGGGGAGTTGGAGCTGGCCGTCACCGCCGGATTCCCGCCGGAGCGGATCCTGCTTCACGGCAATGCCAAATCCCCGGCCGACCTGGAGAGCGCGCTCCGCCTCGGAGTCGGCCGGATCGTCATCGACAACCCCGCCGAGATTGCGCGCCTCGCGGCCGCCGTCGGGCCGCGGGGCCGTCAGAAGGTCATGGTGCGGGTCACGCCCGGCATCAGCGCCGGCGGCCATGCCAAGATCCGCACCGGTTCCGACGACCAGAAGTTCGGCCTGTCCCTCCGCGACGGCCAGGCCCAGCACGCCATCGCCCGTGTCCTCGACCAGCCGCAGCTGCGGCTCACCGGCCTCCACTGCCACCTCGGCTCGCAGATCACCGAGGTGAAGCCGTACCTGGTCGCCGTGCGGCGGCTCGTCGGCCTCATGGCCCGGACGCACGAGACCCATGGGGTGGTGCTCCCGGAGCTCGACATCGGTGGTGGCCACGGCATCGCCTACCGTCCGGGCGACCCGGCCCTCGACCTCGCCGCTCTCGCCCGTCGCGTGCGCGCCGAACTGGCCGAGAGCTGCGCGGACGCCTCCCTGCCCGTGCCACGGCTCCTGATCGAGCCCGGCCGGGCCCTCAGCGGCCCGGCCGGTGTCGTCGTCTACCGGGTCCTCGCGGTCAAAACCACACCCGAGCGCGTCTTCGTCGCGGTGGACGGCGGCATGAGCGACAACCCGCGCCCCGCCCTGTACGGAGTCCGGTACGCACCACGCCTGATCGGCCGTCGGTCCCGTGCCGCCGCCGTGCGTACGACGGTCGTCGGGCGGCACTGCGAGGCGGGGGACGTTCTCGCCGAGGACGTTCCGTTGCCCGCGGACACGCGCCCGGGCGACCTGATCGCCGTACCCGTAGCCGGTGCCTACCACCTGTCCATGGCCTCCTCGTACAACCTCGTCGGCCGCCCGCCGGTCGTGGCCGTCCGCGACGGTCTCGTGCGGCTTCTGGTACGGAGGGAGACGCTGGAGGACCTCAGGTCCCGCGACGTCGGGCTGTAGGGGGCACTGGGCGCGACTGGGCGCTGTGGGACCGGGGGTGGCACTCGTCCGTCTGCCGCCGGAGTGCCCGCCCTTCGTCGGCCGTCCAAGCGCCGTGTACGTCCGCGCACTTGCGCGCGGGTCCCCGCGGGGGTGGGGCGGGACGGCACCTCGGCCGATGCGGCGGAGGTGTCAGCCTGTTGGTCTCAGCCTGTTGCCTTCATCCTGTTGAGGGAGAGCAGGATCACCGCTGACCGTGACCGTCAGACCCCGGGGGCACACAGGATGAATGAGCGATTCACCGGCTGGGACAGGCTGGCTGAGCGGTGGGGTCTGAGCGGCCTGGAACCAGTCGGTCAGGGACTGGAGTTCTCCGTTTACCGGGCGTGGGGGCGTGACGGGCTGCCCGTGGCGGTGCGTCTCGCGCACCGGCGGTTCGACTCGAACGCCAACGACCCCCAGGTGGACACCCGGGCCCTGCTCCTGCAGGAGTACGAGATCGCGAGGCACCTGGCCGCCCACGGTCTGCCCGTCCCCGAGCCGAAGGAACTCGTCCTGGCGGACCAGCCGGCGTCCCCCGACGTACTGCTGTCCGCCTATGTCCCCGACGACGGATCGGATCTCGACTCCTTCGCGCTCGGGCAGCTCCTCGCACGGCTTCATCAGGTGCAGCCGCCGCATCTGATGCCCGTCGCGGCGGAGGGAGTCTCTACGGCGCGTGCGATCACCGGCCGAATCGGCCGCCGATGGGCAGAGATCGGCCGCCTCGTCGACGACTGGCCCGACCCGCCGGACACGTCCCTTGCCGCCGCCCGTCTCACGGGCCTGGACGGGGGCAGCCTTGTGCACCTCGATGTCCGCAGCGACAACATCCGGCGACAGCGGGGGCGGACCGTCGCCCTGCTGGACTGGTCGAACGCCCTGATCGGGTCCCCGGCGGTGGAGTTCGGGCGGCTGGTCGAGTACGCCCGCTACCCGGAGAACGAGCTCGACGTGGAAGCGATCCGCAGTGGATACGCGACGACGGCCACGGCTCCGCCCGACAGCGATCCGCTCTCGCTGCTGTGCCGCCTGGACGCGGCGCTGATGCTGGCTCTCGTCTTCCTCTCCGAAGCGCCCGACCCCCGCCGCGGACCGGCGGCAGCCGACCACGCACGAGAGCTCGCGCTCGGGGTGGGCGGCCGACTCGCGTGAACCGTGCCGGGCCCGCTGGACACGGTGGGCCGGAACGATTGTCCGCCCCGCGGTGGGGCCGGTGGAGCAGTGCCGTGGCTGGCCGGAAAGCACAGCTGTTGCCGTGGCGTTGCCGTCATTACGGTGGTGGGCGGCCGATGTGCCGTTGGCCGACGCGGCGGACAGGAGGACGGGTGGACGCGCGGAACACTCAGGGCGACGTCGTCGGAACGGGGGTCACGCGCGGTGAAGCGCTGCGCCCCGCAGGGCAGTTGCAGGCGACCGGGATCGGCGCGGTCGCCGTGCTGCTGTGGGCCTCACTGGCGCTCTTCACCACGCTGACCGGGCGCATACCTCCGTTCCAGCTCACCGCCATGGCGTTCACGGTCGGCGCGGTCATCGGGCTTCCCCGGGCCGTCCGCGGCGGCACGGCGCTCGTGCGCGGGCTGCCCGCCGGTGCCTGGGTGCTCGGGATCGGCGGACTGTTCGGCTACCACTTCTTCTACTTCCTCGCCCTGCGCAACGCCCCGGCGGTCGACGCGGGACTCATCGCCTATCTGTGGCCGCTGCTGATCGTGGTGTTCTCCGCGCTGCTGCCGGGCGAGCGGCTGCGCTGGTGGCACACCGCGGGCGCGCTGCTCGGGCTCGGCGGCACCTTCCTGCTGGTCACCGGTGGGCAGGGGGTCAACCTTCGCGGTGAGTTCCTGCTCGGGTACGCGGCAGCCGCCGTCTGCGCGCTGGTGTGGTCGGCGTACTCGGTGGCCAACCGCCGGTATCCGCAGGTCCCCACGGACATGGTCGCCTTCTTCTGTCTGGCCACCGCGGTGCTCGCGGCCGTATGCCACCTGCTGTTCGAAACCACGGTCCGGCCCGAGGGGTGGCAGTGGCTCGCGGTGCTCGCGCTGGGCCTCGGGCCGGTCGGCGGTGCCTTCTACGTCTGGGACCACGGCACCAAGCACGGCGACATCCGGCTTCTGGGCACCCTCTCGTACTTCGCGCCGCTGCTGTCCACCGCGCTGCTGGTCGCGACCGGGCGGGCTGCCGCGAGCTGGCCCGTCGCCGTCGCCAGCGTGCTGATCGCCGGCGGTGCCATGCTCGCGTCGGCGGACGCCCTGCGCGCGGCGCGCCGCCGCGACTGAGCGGGCCCGGCCACCGACCGCCGTCATGGGGCCGGGCCCGACCGCCGTCACGGGGCCGGGCCCGACCGCCGTCAAGGGCCGGGCCCGGCCACCGGCGAAAGGCTGGGCCCGGCAGGGTCAGGCGTCCACCGGCCAGGTCCCGCGACGGACCATTTCGGTCACCTTGTCCGCGCCGTTGGCACGCACCAGCAGCTCCAGCCGCATCCGCTCGATGTCCTTGGCGCTCCACTTGTCGGTCGCCATGGTCGCCTTCTCGTGCGACCACCCGTTGTCGTAGTGACGTACGACGTAGTCCTTCTGGAACTCCCACATCTTCGTGCCCGGCAGCGGGGTGACGATGAAGGGGTTGGCGTACGCCATGCCGTGGTCCATGAGCGTGACCGCGTAGTCGATGGTCTTCTCGATCTGCTCCAGCGTCTCGATGTACGGCTCGGCACCGGGCCGCTCCGGCGGATTGACGAAGCCGAGCATGAACCCGCCGGTGACCTGGATGCCGTACTCGGTGAAGATCTCCACGATCTCGCCGGTCGCCTGCTGGAAGGCGTTGAGCCGGGGCTTGCCGGACTCGACCAGGCTGTCCTCGTTGGCACTCTCGACCGCGAGGTAGACGCTGTAGCAGCCGCCGTCGGCCATGGCTTTGATCAGGTCCCGGCAGGTGAGCCCGGACCGCATCGCCGCGAGGATGTTGCGGAAGTTGGGGTTGCGCCGCTCGGAATCGGCCATGCTGTCGGCGAACCGCTCGCCCAGGTGCAGCAGGACCAGGTTGAAGAGGCTCAGGCCGCCCTCCTCGACCCACGGCAGGTCGTGCTTGCGCAGCAGTTCGAAGACCCGCATCGCGTACAGCGGATCGTGCAGCAGGTGGTCGTCCTCGATGAGGACCTCGGTGACGCCCTGCTTGGTGATCTCTGCGAGGTGCAGGTCGAACCAGTCGGTGCCCAGGGCCCGCCACGGGCCGTTCACCATCGGGATGTAGCAGAAGTCGCAGCCGACGTTGCAGCCGATGGTCGAGAAGATCTGGGCCCAGGACCCGTGGTCGCGCACCCGCTTGCCCGAGGAGTGGTAGCCCTGCTGGTACTGGCTCATGTCCAGCATTCCGAAGTCCGGCAGCGGCATCATGCCGAGCCGTTGGTCCAGCCCCTGCCGCTTGGGCAGGATGCGCATGTACGGCGACATCGCGCTCGTCCGGACCACGGCACCGTCCGCGCGCCGATAGGCGATGCCCGGTACCGCGTCGAGGTCACCGTCCTCCTCGGTCAGAGCCCGCAGGAGAGCGGTGAAGGTCTGGTCCGCCTCGTTGATGACCACGTGATCGAACGGGGAGTCCGGCACGGCGTACCGCCAGTCGCCGCTGGGGTGTGCGCCGCCCGTAACGGTCACGATCGCCGGATCGATGTCCTTGACCAGGTCGGCGAGGGCGCGCGCGTTGCCCCACTGGACGGTGTAGATGCACTGCACGCCGACGACGTCCGGCTCGAACTCCTCGATGAGCTTGCGGAGTTGCGCGTCGTCCAGACCGTAGCGGACAAGGCTGCTGCCGCCCCCGAGGTCGACGAGCCGGTGCTCCTGTTCCCAGCCGGCGAACGGGGAGTCGACGATACGGACGTCGAAGCCGGCGAGGCGGGCGTTGGCCGCGATGCGCAGCAGCCCGATCGGGGTGCCCGCCCGCTTCATGACCTCGAAGGTGTCCAGTCCGAGCGACCGGAAGCTGCTCCCCTGGGGTGAGGGCTCCACGACGCGGGTGTAGGAAGGCACGAGCAGCAGAACGCGGGGGGCTTCGCCCCGGTCGCGCCGCCGGGTGCCGGACCGCGACGTACGCAGAGAGGGCCGGCCCAGATGCCGCAGCGGCGGCCGCTGCGGGGCACTGGAGAACATGACCGTGGGATCTTCGACGACCAGGGGTGAATGGGAACCAGTTCGCGTCACGAGCGCTCCAACTGTCCGATTCGAACGGAGAATTCGTGTCGAGCGTCACCTACTTCCCCCCTTCCGGCCAGTCCTCCACGGGTAAATGGCGTGAACCGCCGCATGGGGCCGTGAGGGCCGAGAGGTTCCCGCACACCGGAGCCGGAAAATCCCCTTCGGTAGCGGCGAACTGTCGCCGTGCCCGGGCGCGGGCGTGCGCCAGGGACGGCCGGGACGGCCGGCACGACCGCGTCGTACGGACAGGGGGAGCCGGCCGGCACGACCGGAGCGCCGTACGGACACGGGGTTTCAGTCGTCCAGGAGCCCCGGTGGGGCGCACGGGGGCACGGGCCGGATTCCGGGGCTGCGCCGAGTGCTCGTGGGCGGCACGCAGTGCGCTGGCGCGCCCGTACGGCCGCCCTGTGTTTCGCACGGGGACGGTCCTCCAATGGGTCGGGAACACGGAACCGCGAGAGGAGCACAGAAGTGATCAACACGTCCGAGACTCTGGCCCTGCAGACGATCGAGAGCTTCCTCACCCCCGACGAGACCGCCCAGGTCACCAAGATCGTCGACGACCAGCTGGCCGTCACCGGCTGGGTGCCGGCCCGCCCCAGTGAGGGGCTCGCCGTCGCCGCCGCCGTACAGGAGATCCTGAACGCTGCGATCGACCGTGCCATGCCCGTCATCCGCCGGGCGTTCCCGTCCGCCCAATCCGTCGCCCCGTGGCTCTACCACGACCTCAAACCCGGTGACCGGATCCGCTCGCACGTTCACGGGATGGGGGATCCGGACGAGCGTCCCGTCCGGCTGGGCAGGGTGGTGTTCAACCTCCAGGAGGCCGAGAGCGGCGGCGAGTTCTACCTCGACACCAGTGCGTGCGAGGACCTGTGGACCGGCCGTACCACGAAGGCCGACGACGTGTTCCAGTCCGGCACCCGGCTGGTGCACGAGATCACCGCCCGATCCGGCCCCCTCTCGCTCGACGACATCGCCGCCACGCGGTGGCTGTGCCGCCCGCCGGCCGGGACCACCCTGGTGTACGGGGCGCAGCTGATCCACGGGGTCACGCCGGTCACCGCGGGACGGGCCCGCAAACTCATCACCGATCTGTGCGCCGGACCGGCCGGGCCCTCGCTCCTGGCGAGGCCGCACGCGCCGGAGGTGCGGTCCCCGCACTGAGCGCCGCCAGCCCCTGTTCCAGCACGGCGAGGGCGGAATCGGCGGGCACCAGAAGAGCGGCGGCGGGCAGCCTGGTCAGCCACGCGCGTACCGCGGGGGCGTGCGCGGGCGTCAGCCCGAGCACCGCGCGGTGGGCTCCGGAGGTGTACGGGCCGGGGTAGCCGGGGTTCGCGGTGAACGCCGTCAGGGTCGTGCCGGGCGGGGGCGGCGGGAGCGCGGTGCCGTTGGGCACCGGCACCTCCAGCGCGGCACGGACGGCGTGGGTCCGCTCCGGCAGCCGTCCGTGCAGCACGGCGTCCGCGTGCGCCCGGTGCGGATCGGTGCCGGTGGCGGCCCAGCTCATGTTGGACACACCGCCGAGCCGGCCGTTGATCTCGATCAGGCGGAGCTGCCCGTCGCGGGTGACCGCGAAGTCCAGCTGCCACGGTCCCCACGGCGACGTCCCGACGATGTCCCGCACCAGCGCGCTCAAGGCGTGACGGGCCGGAGCGGGCAGGACGGCGGGCTGTACCCGGGCCCGCCGCCCCGGGGCGCAGTCGCCGTCGAGGGGGCCGAGTGCGGCGACGGGCCAGCAGACCGTGCCGGAGGGGAGGGTGAGCAGCTCGATGGCGAACTCCGCGCCCTGGAGAGCCTCTTGAACCAGTACCGGGTACGTGAGGACGTCACGGAGCGCGGTGAGGCCGGAGGACCCACGGACGAAGTGCCGGCCCGCGAAGGACTCGCTGCGTGCCTCCTTGACCAGCAGGGGAAAGCCCACCCGCCGGGCGGCCTCGCCCAGTTGACCCGGATGCTCGCACACGGTCCCGGTGGGTACGGGCCATCCGCGCCGGACCGCCTGTCGGTGCAGGGCCACCTTGTCGCACGCCAGTGCGGCGAACGCCTCCGAGTGGACCGGCATCCGCCGGCCGCCGGCCGAGTGGCCGACCCGTGCGTACAGCGCGAGCAGTTGCTCCTGGCCGGGGGATGCCATGGCGGGCACCACGGTGTCCGCCCGGTGCTGGTCGAGGAGGGCACGCAGGGACGCCTCCGTGAGGCCGCGCGGCAACAGGGCGCAGCTCACCCTGGAGTCCAGGAAACCCGTGAGGTCGGTGTGCCCCAGCACCGTCACCTGCGCGCCGGACCGCAGAAGAGCGGGCACGAGCCTGTCCGCCCGGAACTCCCCCAGCACCAGAACACGTGTCATGGCTCTCCCTTCCGCAGCAACCCTTGCGCATGACCGACCTCCCGGACGTGACTACCGTCCAGGCGCACATCTGCATGCATCTTGACCAACCATCAGATGACGAACCGTCAAGAGGTGTACGAAAGTTGCTCCTCCCCTCCGCGCGACGACATCCGCCCCTGCCTCCCGACGGGGGCTCCGAGCACTGGCTGCTCTCCACTCCCCGCCTGACCCTGGCCGCTTCCCGCGAAGGCGACAGACTGCCGACGACCACCGGTCCCGGCCAGTTCCGCTCCCTGGCCCGGTCCGCGGAACTGGCCCTGGGCACGAGCCCGCCGGGCACCGCCGTCGTGGGGGCCGTCCCCTTCGACGAGAGCGCGCCCGCCCATCTTCTCCTGACGCGCCTCCTGCGCCACACCCACCGGCCCGGCAGCCGCCCGCAAACCCTGCGCGCTCTCCAGCCGGAGTGCGCCCCCGGGCGGACGCCCGTTTCCGCTGCCCTCGCCGCTCCGTGCGCCGGGCCCCCGGAGTCGCCGGTGTACGAGCCCACGCCCCGCGCCTACCGGGCCGCTGTCCGCGAGGCCCTGGCCGCGATCGATTCAGGCACCGTGTCCAAGGTCGTGCTGGCGCGCACCCTGCGCATTCCCCTGCCGGACAGCGGTTCGCCCCGGCAGCTGGCAGCGGCCCTGCTCACCGCGCTCGCCCGCCGCGAACCCGCCGCGCACCTCTTCTCCGTCTCCCTGCCCTGCCCGTCCGCGTGCCGGGAGGCCCCGGTCCTCGTCGGCGCGACACCGGAGACCCTTCTGAGACGGACCGGCGACCTGCTCACCCTCACACCCCTCGCAGGCACCGCACCCCGTGACCCCGATCCCGCGCTGGACCGGGAGCTGGCCACCGCACTCCTGCGATCCGCCAAGGACCACGCCGAGCACCGGCACGTCACCGACACCCTCCGACGCCTCCTGGAGCCGCTGTGCCGGACGCTCGACATCCCGGCAGCTCCCCGCCTGTACGCCACCGGACGCCTGTGGCACCTGGCCACCCCGATCCGGGCGCGACTGCGCCTTCCCGCCCCTTCGTCCCTGGCGCTGGCCTGCGCCCTGCACCCCACCCCCGCCGTCTGCGGCACGCCCACCACCCGCGCGGCCGCCCTCCTGAGCGCCCTGGAGCCCCTACCCCGCCGCTATTACTCCGGCCTGGTCGGCTGGATGGACCAGAAGGGAGACGGCCACTGGGTCATCGCCCTGCGGTGCGGCGAGGCCCGCAGGGGAGAGCTGCGCCTCTACGCGGGGGCGGGCATCGTCGAAGGGTCCTCGCCCGACGCCGAGTCGGCGGAAACCGAAGCGAAGCTCGCCACCATGCGCGACGCGCTCGACGACACCCGCGCCGCCATGCCTCCGCACCTCACTCCGACGGGAGCACCCCGGTGACCGAAACCCCCCACCCGCACTTGAAGACCGTCCCCCTCACCCGCGAGCTGTACGACTACCTGGTGGACCAGGGCGAACCCCCGACCCCCGTCCAGCAGTGGATCGCGGCACGGACCCAGGCCCTCGGGCCGCCGGCCTTCATGCGCGTACCGCACGAACAAGCCACCCTGCTGACCCTCCTCGCCCGCCTCGTGAACGCGCGGAACATCGTCGAGGTGGGCACCTTCACCGGCTACTCCACCCTGGCTCTGGCAACCGGCCTGAGCCCCGGCGGAACGATCCTGACCTGCGACATCTCCGAGGAATGGACATCCGTCGCGCGCAAGGCGTGGCAAGACGCCGGAGTCGGGGACCGCATCGACCTCCGGATCGGTCCCGCCCTGGAGACCGTGGCCGCCCTGCCGGCACGCGAGGACATCGACCTCGTCTTCCTCGACGCCGACAAACCCCACTACTGCCAGTACTGGGACCTCCTCGTACCGCGCCTTCGCCCCGGCGGACTGCTCATCGCCGACAACGTGCTCCAGCAGGGACGCGTCCACCTGCCGCACGCAGGCGGGAACGTACGCGCCGTGCGCGAGTTCAACGCTCATGTACGGGCCGATCCGCGCGTCGAGTCCGTGCTGCTGCCGGTGGCCGACGGGCTGACCCTCGCCCGCAGACGATCCGAGCCCGCGTAGAGCGATCCGGCACCAACAGGCACAGCGGAGTCCGGCATCCGGTGGGGACGAGAGGCAGGCACACGTGGAACCAGAGACCGAGGTGCTCGTCGTGGGTGCCGGACCCACCGGCCTGCTGCTCGCCGCCGAACTCGCGCTCGCCGGCGTACGGACCGACGTCGTCGAACGCCGCACCCGCCCGCAGCGCAACTCACGTGCGCTCAACCTGCACCCGCGCAGCCTGGAGCTGATGGACCAACGCGGCCTCGCCGAACGGTTCCTGGCGGTTGGCCGGACCGTACCCGGCTGGCAGTTCGCCGCGACCCTGCGCACCCCCCTCGACTTCTCCGTGCTCTCCTCCTCGCAGCCGCACGCCCTGCTGCTGGCCCAGTCGCGAACCGAGGCGCTGCTGGAGGAGCGGGCCCTCGAACTCGGTGCCCGCATCCACCGCGGACACGAAGTGCGGGCGTTGAGTGTCAAGGACGACAGCGTCGAGGTGGAACTGCGCGGTCCTTCCGGGCCGCGCCCGATGCTGGCCGCATACGTGGCAGGCTGCGACGGCGCCCGCAGCACCGTCCGCCGTGCCGCCGGCATTGCCTTCCCCGGCACCGACGAGTCGTTCACGGCCATGGTGGGCGACTTCGCCACCGCCGACCACGCGCACCTCGACCGCGCCAGGCAGCACGGCGTCCTCGTCTCCCGGCTGGAACCCGGCCTGACCCGGTTCGTGCTCATGGACCCCGCACGCATGAGAATCCCCTCCACCACACCCGTCACCCCCGCCGAGTTCCGCACCTCGCTCCAGGACGTGTGCGGCACCGACTGCGGCATCGGGAACCCGACGTGGCTGTCCCGCTTCGGCAACGCCACCCGCCTCGCCGAGCGCTACCGCTCCGGCCGTCTCCTCCTCGTCGGCGACGCCGCGCACATCCACTTCCCCGTGGGCGCCCAGGGCCTGAACACCGGTCTCCAGGACGCGATGAATCTCGGCTGGAAACTGGCGGGCTGCCTCCACGGGTGGGCCGCCCCGGGCCTGCTCGACTCCTATGACGCCGAACGCCGACCGGTCGGCCGGGCCGTCACGGAACGCACCGAGGCCCAGACGCTCCTCGTCGAACTGCCCCTGGTCGAACGCTACCGCCGCCCCGCCAAGCTGCTGTGCGAGCTGCTCGACACCCTTCTCGCCCTGCCCGAGGCCAACCGGCACCTCGCCGGCCGGCTCTCCGCGCTCGACACCGTCTACCCGCCCGCCACCCCCGCCGCGCACCCCCTGACGGGCCGCCGCTTGCCGGACCTGCCGCTCACCCTCCCGGACGGACGTGTCTCGCGTACTTACGACCTGCTCCACGACGGACGGTTCCTCCTGCTGGAACTGGCCGGCGACCATGCGCACTTCGCTGCCCCGGAGCACGTCACGGCGGTGACCGCACGGACGCCGCGTCCCGGCTCCGCTTCCGGCTCCACGCCCGGCTCCGCTTCCGCGCCCGGCTCCGGCATCGGCGACACCGTCGAACTCCTCGTCCGCCCGGACGGACACATCGCCTGGGCCACCGACACCACGGACCCCGGCGCGCGCGGCGCCGAGCGGACCGACGCCATGCGGGAATGGATGCGGCTGTCTCCCCTCGACCGAGGGGGCGAGGACCTCACACGGTTCACCGAGGGCGGCACCACCGAATCGGGGGCCGGGCCGTCATGAGGGACCAGAGGGACTGGAAAACGGAGTTGGGGCCAGGAAGCGGCGGCAGTGCGAGGACTGCCGTCATGGACGATGGGGGTGAGCACGGCATTGGTCCCTCCAGGTGCGATGCTGGCGGCCTGTGACTGCTGACGTACCGAAAGGCATCTGACCTGTGGAAACAAGCGACACTTGGGAATCGCGCCGCGCCCCGGGCGAGAACCCGCCGCCCACGTCCGGCCCCGCGCCGACCGTGGCGAAGTTCCTGCTCAAGCACGAGGAGTTCGCCGATCTGACCCACGAGGTCACCCCTGCGATCCGGCACTGGCTGAAGGCCGCCCTGGCGCACTGAGTCCACGGCCATCCCACTCCACCCCACCGGCGCCCCGTCCCTGCCCGCCGGTACCGGGCGGTACTGGCACCCGGCACGTCCGTAATCCTCCGGCCTACCGCACGGCGGCCGGTGAGGAGCCGCCCGGGACCGTCAGGCGGGCGGTGCCGGTGCCGTCCGCGGGGGCCGACCAGATGTCGCTCCTGCGTCCTTCGCTTCCCGGCAGGGCGTAGCCCAGGGTGGTGTCGTCCAGCCAGGCCGCCTGGTCGTCGACGCTGCGGGTGTCGGCGACCGGGTGCTCGCGCAGGGTGGCGAGGTCGAGGACGTACAGCCGCCAGGGTGCCTCGGAGTCGTCGGACACCCTTTTCTTGAAGGCGAGCCGGGTGTTGTCGGGCGACAGCGAGGGGCATTCGGCGTTCTTGCGCAGTGCCTTGGCCTGCCACTTCCGCAGGTCGCCCTCGACGAGATACGTGCTGCCCCTGGAGGAGACGGTGGCGTAGAAGCGGTTGTCGTCGCGGGCGAAGGTGACGCCCCAGAAGTTGACGTCGGCGGAGTGGTAGCGGGCCCCGTCGACGGTCAGCGGGATCTCCTCGATCGACTTGACCAGATAGCCGGTGCGCAGGTCCAGGATCGCGGTACGGGTGGAGAACGCCGTGGTGTTGTAGGAGTCGCCGGTGGCGAACGTCGTCCAGGACAGCACCTGGCCCGACGCGGACACCCGCGCCCGGTTGGGGATGCCGGCGACGGTCACCCGGCGGATCTCCTTCAACTGCCGGTCGAGTACGAGGGCCTGGGTGCGGGCGGGCACTCCGGGAAGCTTCCGCAGACACAGGGCGCGCGGCCCCGCCGCGTAGAACCGGTCGCAGGAGGGGCCGCCCGTCACGCGCGCCGCCGCGCCGCCGGGCTGCCGTGCGACCCGCCCGGTGGCCGCGTCCCGGAAGTAGAGCCCGGGTGCGGACAGGGTGAACGAGGCGTCGGTGTGCGCCTGTTGCTGCGGCAGCTCGCGTTGGCGCGCGTGCAGGACGTATCCCAGGGAACCGCCGCCGAGGAGGAGTACGGCGGCGACGACGAGGACGAGGCGGAGTTGCCGGGTGCGGGGGTTCATGACGCCTCCGAGGCGGGGGAGGAGGGTGGGGACGGGGTGGCGGCCCGAGCGGGCAGGACGCGCCAGGCGGCGGCCAGCGCGGCAGCCAGCGCGAGTGCCGCCACCCACAGGGCGCTCTCCTGGCCCCAGAAGGTCCAGGCCGCCCCGAATCCGGCGGCGCCGACGAGCCGGGCCAGGGCCTGGCCCGTCTGCAGGATCGCGAACCCGCTCGCCCTGCCGCGCGCCGGCAGCACGGGGCCGGCGAGCGCCATCAGGACGCCGTCGGTGGCGGCGTAGAAGATCCCGAGCAGCGCCAGGACGACCACGAGAGTGGTCCAGGAGACGGGGGCGAGCAGCACGGCGTACGCGCCGAGCAGCGCGGTGTGCCCGAGCAGGAACGGCAGGCGGCGCCCGGTCCGGTCGGCGATCCGGCCCACCGGCACCGCGAGCAGCAGATAGCCGGCGGCGGCGCCGAGCGGCAGCAGCGGGAACAGGGTGGGCGACAGGTCCAGGGAGCGCTGGAGCAGCAGGTAGAGGAAGGCGTCGCCGATGGTGGCGGCGCCGAGCAGACAGGCCGCGTACAGGACGCGCCGGAAAGCGGGGTCGCGAAGGGGCCTGTGCTTGACGGGTTTCGCGGCGGCGGGCGCCCCGGCCGCGTGGGGTACGTACACCATGAGCAGCAGTACCCCGAACAGGCCGACGCAGAAGCTGACGGCGAACACCGCGTCGTAGGCGTCGGCGGTCGCCCACAGCACCGCGAAGGCGACGAGCGGGCCCAGGAGCGCGCCGGTGGTGTCCATCGCCCGGTGCACGCCGAAGGAGCGGCCGAGTGTTTCCGGCGGGCCGCTGAGGGAGATCAGGGCGTCGCGCGGGGCGGTGCGGATGCCCTTGCCGAGCCGGTCGGCGGCGAGCGACGCGGCGATTCCGGCGGTGGCGCCGCCCGCCAGGAGCAGGCCGAGCCGGGAGAGCGCGGAGAGCAGGTAGCCCGCCCCGGCGACCCGCTTGTGCCGGCCGCCGCGGTCGGCGAGCCGCCCGCCGAGCAGCCGGACGAGCGCCGTCGCGCCGTTGAACAGGCCGTCCAGGAAGCCGAATTGGAGGGGGGAGAGACCGAGTCCCAGGACGAGGTAGAGCGGCAGTACCGCCGTGACCATCTCGGAGGAGATGTCGGTGACGAGGCTGACCGTGCCGAGTGCGAGGACGGCGGGCGGAACGCGCCGCCCGACCCCGGTGGGGTGGGGCGACGCGTCCGGGCGGCCGTTGGCTGCCAAGTACATCAGTGGCAGCTGTACTTCGGGCTGGTGTCCTTCACCTGACCGTCGACGCCGACGTACGACCAGCCGTAGCCGGAGTCGGTGAAGTCCATCTTCAGCACGCCGTAGGGGCCGCTGATCCGCTTCTGGCTGTGGGGCTGGACCTCTTCGATCGGGTACGGCTCGGCGCCGCCCATCCCGCCGACGATCTGCACGATTCCGTCGGCCTTCGCGTTGCCCTCGGGGTCCTGCGGGGCGAAGCGCTCGTAGTGGTGGTCGTGGCCGCCGAGGACGACGTCGGCCTTGGCGCCGTACAGGATCTTCCAGACCGGCTTGGAGACGGGCTCGTTGCCGTGCCCGCCGGAGGAGAAGAGCGGGTGGTGGAAGTAGGCGGCGATGCACTTCTTGCTGTTGGCGGCCAGGTCGGCCTTGAGCCAGTTGATCTGCTCGCTCTTGTCGAAGGAGTTGGAGTCGAGGGCGATGAAGTGCCAGTTGCCCTCGTCGTAGCTGTAGTAGCTCTTGCCCTGCGGGTAGGCGAGGGAGCCGAAGTACGACTTGTATCCGGCGAGCGAACCGGCCGGGTCGTACGTCTCGTGGTTGCCGGGGACAGGGCGGGTCTTCGCCTTGAAGGCGCCCCAGGTCTTGTCGTAGTAGTTGCGGAAGTCGCTGATCCGCGCGTCGTCGTACTGGTTGTCGCCCATCGTCAGATAGAACTTCGGGTTGATCTGCTGGGCGAGCTTCGCGGTCTTGGGGTGTGCGCAGCTGCTGCTGGAGGCCGTGCACTGGGCGGCGATGTCACCGGCCGCGACCACGGTGAAGGCGCCGGTGGGCGGCGGGCCGCCGTCGAGGGTGCCGTAGACCTCGGCCTCGAAGAGCGAGTAGCCGTACGAGGTGCCGCGCGCGGTGCCGTACACGCGCAGGTACCTGCCCTGGCCGGAGAGACCGGTGAGGTCGTCGGTGCCGCCGTTGCCGGCCGTCTCCTGGGCGATCTGGGTCCAGGCGACGCCGTCCGCGGACATCTCGACGCGGTACGCCTTGGCGTAGGCGGCCTCCCAGGTCAGTCTGACCCGCGAGACGGCGGCGGTGGCGCCCAGGTCGACCCGGACCCACTGCGGGTCCGCGCCCTCGGCGCTGGCCCAGCGGGTGGCAGGGTCGCCGTCGAAGGCGTATGTGGCGGCGAGTTCGGAGGTTTCGGTGGACGAGGCGGTGGCGGGCTTGCCGGTCGAGATGACCGGGTCGGCGGCGGCCCCGGCCCGACCGGGCGAGGCGAGCAGCAGTCCGCCGACGAGCGCGAGCACGGCGGCGAACGAGAGGAGGAGCGTGTGGGGGGTGTGTGGTCTGCCGGGGGACGTGGGGAGGTGAGCTGAGATGTTCAGGCGCATACCTGGACTCCCTGGCCTTGGGGGGGCGACGAGAGCTGGACACCGTGCGGAACACCGCCCCGGGCAGGGGGCGGCGGTGCGGCGGCCGGGTCAGAGCTCTCGCTGAGCGCGTCATGCCCATGGCAAGTAGGGCACCGCGCCAAGCCGCCGTCAGGGAGAGTAGTGGATAGGAAGGTTTCCTACCAGTACTTGGACGGAGGCTCTCCGGATACGCCGTCCCGGGCCGGGTGTGCGCCGGCCCAGGTCACGCGTGACCCCAACTGGGCGGGAAATAATCATGAGTTCCGTCTGGTCGCGGGCGTTAGGGTGGCCCGATGACATCGGTGAAACAGTTCCAGGTCACCTTCGACTGCCGGGAACCGGAACGCGTCGCCCGCTTCTGGTGCGAGGTGCTCGGATACGTCGTACCCCCGCCGCCGCAGGGCTTCGACAGCTGGGACGCGTACGATCGCTCCCTGCCGCCGGAGCGGCAGGGAGCGGGGTTCGTCGCCATGGATCCCACCGGCGCGGGCGCGCGGATGTACTTCCAGCGCGTTCCCGAGGGCAAGGCCGTCAAGAACCGGGTGCACCTGGACGTACGGGTCGGCACGGGTCTGGTCGGCGAGGAGCGCGTCGCCGCGCTGGAGGCCGAGTGCGCCCGGCTGGTCGCGCTGGGCGCCGTACGCGGGCAACTGCTCGTGGCCGACGGCTACAACGAGTCGTGCCTCGGGATGCAGGACGTCGAGGGCAACGAGTTCTGCCTGGACTGACTCGGACGCGAGGCACCCGTCCGACTCGGCGACGGCGACGAGCTGCTCCACCGCTTCGGGCCTCGCGGGGCCGCGGCCCCGCGAGGCCCGCGCCCGGTGGTGGTGTTTCAGCGCTGGGCGTGGCGGCGCCACAGGACCGTACCGCCGAGCAGTACGGCGGCCGAGAGGCCTGCCGCGCCCGCGACGAGACCCGGGTTGGGGCCGGACCCGGGGGTGCCGGAGGCTCCCGCGTCGACGGCGCCCGCCGGGGTCCTGTGGCCGTTTGCCTGCGCGGGAGAGACGGCGTGGGAGGTGCGCAGGGGTGCCACGGGGTGGTGCGTGGTCACGCTGTGGTGCGGGGCCACGCTGTGGTGCAGGGGCGCGACGGCGTGGTGGTGGCGCGCGGGAGTCACCGCGTGGTGGCGGGCGGGGGTCACGGTGTGGCGGTGGACGGGGGTCACGGTGTGGTGCCGGGGCACGGTGTGGTGCTTGTTCTTGGGGCCGGTGGCCGTGTCGGCTATCCCGAACTTGATGGAGTCGATCTTCTGGTTGCCGACGTACCCGTCCACCCGGTAGTAGCCGGGCTCGGCGTGCGCATCGACGGTGGCCGTGCCGTACCAGCCGGAGGAGTCCGGCTCGGGGGTGAGGTTCACGGTGCCGCCGAACGCCCCGGACTCGATGCGGGCGGCGCCCTTGAGGTCACCGTTGTCGATGGTGATCTCGACCTGGTCGCCGGGCTTCGCTCCGTCCGTCGACAGGCTCATGGAGGCCTGCGTGGGCGTGGGCGTGGGGTCGGGGCGGGGCGTGGTGTCCGTGTTGACCAGGATGTTCGCGGAGGCCTGCGCACCGGTGTCGCCGTAGTCCGCCACGATCTTCACCGGCAGGGTGCCGATGCCGGCGTTCCGGGAAATGGTCGCGGTACCGGCCCAGGTGGTGCCGGACGCGTCGGTCGGGGCGAGCTGGGTGGTGCCGAACGCGGCGGACGACACGGTGACTCCGCCGGACGCGTTGCCCGAGGTCTTCGCCCTGAGGGTGACGCTCTCCCCGGCGTGGAAACCGGCCGGGTCCGCGGGGGAGGACAGCTGGGCGGACACCTGTGCCTTGTCGGACGGGGTATCCGGGTCCGGGGTGGGGGGCCGGGTGCCGTCCTGCGGGTCGCCCTGCTGGGTCTGGTCGTTCGCCTGGCCCTGCTGGCCCTGCTGGCCCTGCTGGCCCTGCTGGCCCTGCTGGTCGTCGGTGCTCTGCTGTGCCGACACGCTGCCGACCGGCGAAGAGGGGGACGGGGCGTCGGCGAACGCGACGGTGGGCACGGTGAGTGCCGCGGCCGCCACTACGGTGATCGCCGAGGCGGTGAATGCCTTGCGCATGGGGGAACCTCCTTGCACGGTCAGGGAAGCCTCCCTGGCACGGTCTTTCCGAAATCCATGGTGCATCCCTTGTCGTGCCTTCGTTTCGGTCGGTGAAGGCGCCGAATCCAAAGGTCCCGCACCGTATTCCGTGCCTTTTCTCGCCCCTTTGAAGAATTGCGCACAGCCCATTACCAGGACTTTGCGCCAAAGTCGGGCCGAAGGTCCCACGGTGGCGGAGGAGCCCGCCGGGCGGCCCGCGGGCCTTCCCTTCTCGTCCGTCCTGGGCTCGGATGCCGCAATGAGTGGAATGAGCGAAGCGAGGGAGCCGGCGGACCCTCGGTACGGCCCGCCGCGCCGCGGTCTGCCCGAGCCCCCGGCGGTGGGGGCGAGCGCGCTGCCTCCGGCGACGTACCGGGGCAGGAGCGTACTCGTCACCGGGGGCGGGACGGGGCTCGGCAAGGCGATCGCCGCGGAGTTCGCACGGCTCGGCGCCGTCCTGCTGCTCGTCAGCCGCGACGCGGGTCATCTGGCGGACGCACAGGCGGAGTTGGCGGCACTGGGAGCCGGGGTGCGGACGGCGACGTGCGACATCCGCGATCCGGAGCGGATCGCCGGGGTGTTCGCCGAGCACGGCACCCCGGACGTCCTGGTGAACAGCGCGGCCGCGAACTTCCCCGTACCGGCCGAGGACATGTCGCCGAACGCCTGGCGGGCGGTCGTCGACATCACGCTGACCGGGACGTGGTTCATGACCCGCGAATTCGGGCGCCGCCACCTGGCGGCAGGGACCCCGGGGTCGGTGATCTGTGTGGGCGCGTCGTACGCGTGGACCGGCGGCCCGGGTTTCGCGCACAGCTCCGCCGCGAAGGCAGGGGTGAAGAACCTGGTGGAGACGCTGGCCGTCGAGTGGGGGCCGTACGGAATCCAGATCAACGGGCTCGTGCCTGGCCTCATGCCGCACGAGGACATGACGGCGGACATCCGCGACGGCCTGCGGGCGGCGGGGCCATACGCGGCGGGACCACGCGCGGCGGGGCCAGGCATGGCGGGATCACACGCGGCGGGGCCAGGCATGGCGGGACCACGCGCGGCGGGGCCAGGCATGGCGGGATCAGCCATGGCAGGACCGGACAAGACGCGATCGCCGGCGGCACCGCCCGCCCCGCTCCCCGATGCCGGTGAGCCGCCCGCCCCGCTCCCCGATGCCGGTGAGCCGCCCGCCCCAATCCCCGGTCCCGGTGACCGGCCCGGCCCGCTTCCCGGCGCTCTTGCGGACCCGCTCGCCGGTCTCGGCTCCCGGCAGCCCGCGCTCCGGGTCGGTCTGCCGCGCGAGCTGGGCTGGGCGGCGACCTTCCTCGCCTCCCCGTACGCCCGCTACATCACCGGGCACACCCTCGTCGTCGACGGAGCGAACTGGCAGCGCCGCGGGGTGGTGAGCCCGCCGGTGGTCACGGTGCGCGAGCAGCTCGGACGCGGCCCGTTCCGCCCCGAGGGGCTCGGGTAGGAGCCCTCGGGCACCGCTCTGGAAGGAGTCCCCGGTCCTCCCGTCGGCTCACGCTCCCTCGAAGCGGGCCGGGCGCCGCTCCGCCCCCGCCGCGTACCCCTCGGCCGCGTCCTCGGAGGTGAGGGTGAGGGCCGCGGCCAGGGCGGTACGGTCCAGCGCGGAGGCCATCGCCGCGTCCGCGTAGGCATCGATGGCGCGCTTCACGGACTGCACCGCCAGGGGTGCGTTGGCGGCGATCCGGGCCGCGGTGGCGCGGGCCCGCCGATCCAACTCCTCCCGCGCGACGACCTCTTGCAGGAGTCCCAGCCGCTCCGCGGTGGCGGCGTCGATGCGGCGGCCGGTCAGCGCCAGCAGCTTGGCCCAGCCGGCCCCCGCGTCCCGCGCGATGCGCAGGTCGCCGCCGGCGTCCACCGCGACGCCCAGGGTGGCCTCGGGCAGGGCGAAGACGGCGTCGGCCGCGGCGATCCGGATGTCGGCCATCAGCGCCAGCTCGAAACCGAAGCCCAGGCAGTACCCCTGGACGGCGGCGACCACGGGCTGCGGGAGCCGTGCGAAGGCGGCGAACCGTTCGTGCGCCCAGCGAATGCCTTCGTGATAGTTGCGGGTCCGCTGCGCGGGCGAGCGGCCGGTGATCGCACCGCCGGGAGCCGTGACGTCGATGCCGGCGCAGAAGGCCCGCCCCTCCGCCCGCAGCAGCACCACCCTGATGCGGTCGTCGAACCTGATCCGGTCCGCCAGCAGGCCCAACTGGCGGGTGGACTCCCAGCTCCAGGCGTTGAGCCTGGCGGGCCGGCAGAGGGTGACCGTGCCGAGGCCGTCCTCCCCGACGTCCAGCCGCAGCCGCTGCTGCCCTTCAGGGATGTCCGTGCCGATGGTGTCGATCATCCGTCGCCCCTCCCACTGAACTGATGGGGCGTCAGATTAGCGCGGAGAGGCCGGACGGGGCAGCGATGGGGCAGTACGGGTGGCCCGGCACGGGTGGCCCGGCATGGACCGGGCCTGCACGGGTCGGCCCGCATGGGTCCGGCCGGCCCCGGTGGGGCGGCAGTGGGCGGAACCAGCGGCGACCGCGCGATGAGTTCCGGTCCGGGGGAGAGTCGTACCCCACGACACTGCGACCGGGCAGTCGGACGAGGGGAACGCACATGACGGGCGACATCTGGGCGCTGGTGCACGCGGAGCGCACGGCGCTGATCGAAGACCTCACCCGCCTGAGGAGCGAACAGTGGGACGAGCCGTCCCTGTGCGACGGCTGGACGGTGCACGACGTGGCCGCCCACCTGGTCGACAGCGCCCGCACCACCCGCACCGGTTTCGTCGTCGCCCTGGTGCGGGCCCGGTTCGACTTCGACCGGCTGAACGCGCGCGGGATGCGCCGCGAGCGCGGTGCCTCACCCGCGGAAACCCTGGCACGTCTGCGGCAGGTGGCCGGGCGCAGGTCGGCTCCTCCGGCGCCGCTGGACACCCGGCTCGTCGAGGAGGTCGTGCACGGCGAGGACATCCGCAGGCCCCTGGGCGTTACCCACGTCTACCCGGGGGAGGCCGTGAGCAGGGCGCTCCGCCTCCAGGCCCGTACTCCGGCGGCCTTCGGCGGGGCCAAGGAGCTGACCGCCCGCATCCGGCTGACGGCGACGGACACCGGCCTGTCCCTCGGGACGGGCCCGGAGGTCACGGGCCCCGCGCTTGCCCTGCTGTTGGCCGTCTCCGGGCGGCGGGCCGCACTGGACGAGCTCGCCGGTCCCGGAGTGACCATGCTGACGGACTGAGGGATCCATGCGGACAGGCTGAGGGATCACGCAGGCTGGCTGAGGACCACGCAGGCGGGCTGAGGGATCCACACTGACGGCCTGGGGGACGCACGCTGACGGCCTGAGGTGTCCGAGCCGCCGCCGTCAGCCCCCCGAGAGCGATCCCTCTGGGGCCGCGGCCCTGCCGTCGTCCTGCCGCTCGTTGTCCCACGGAGCCTTGCTGTCCTGATCGGGCGGGGTGGCTCTCCCGCGCCCGCGCAGTACGGTCAGCGAGAGGGCGGCGCTGACCAGCGTGATGAGGGCGCAGGCCACGCCGATGGCGTGAAGCCCGTTGGTGTAGGCGGCCCTGGCGGCGGTCAGCAGGGCCTCGGCCGCCTCGGCAGGCAGTTCACGGGTGGCGTTGACCGCGCCCTCCATGCTCGTCGCGGCGGCGTCACCCGCGCCCGAAGGGGTGCCGGTGGGAGGTGCGAGCGTCCCGCGGTAGACGGCGGCGCCGAGACTGCCGAGCGTGGCGACGCCGAGCGCGTTGCCGAGGTCACCGCTGATGGAGGAGAGGGCCGCCGCGGACCCGCCCCGCTCGGCGGGGGCCGAACCGACGACCATGTGGGTGCCGAGCGACCCGAACGTACCGACGCCGACAAAGATGATCACGAAGCCGGTCAGCAGCAGCGGGGTCCCGCCGACGGGGTCGACGAAGACCAGCATCGCGTATCCCGCCGTTCCGACGAGCAGGGCCGCCCCGATCACGGTGCCGAGCCGGAACCGCTTCGCGAGGATCGGCGCCACCTGCGCGGCGAGTACCGAGGCGACCGCCGCGGGCACCATCCACAGCCCCGCCTCCATCGGCGACATGCCCTCCACCATCTGGAGGAAGCCGGTGATGAACAGGTAGCCACCGCCCGTCCCGAGCATCGACACCATCAGGATCAGCAACGCCGCGGTGAACGCACGCACCCGGAACAGCTTCAGATCGAGCAGCGGGTGTGCCAGCCTGCCCTGCCGCCGTACGAACAGCCAACCGACGGCCAGACCGAGGGCGACCGCGGCGAGCGGCACCGGCCGCAGCCCGTAACGCGCGAGCTCCTTGAGGCCGAAGACGACCGACAGGATCGCCACCAGTGACAGCAGGACGCTGAGCAGGTCGATCCGGCCCGCGTCCGGGTCCTTGTACTCGGGCAGCACGAGCGGCGCGACGATCAGCAGCAGCACCATCACGGGTACTCCGAGCAGGAACACCGAGCCCCACCAGAAGTGTTCGAGCAGCACGCCGCCGACGACGGGGCCAAGTGCCGTACCGCCCATGAAGCAGCCCGCCCACACGGCGATGGCCCGGCCCCGCTGGTGGGGGTCCTGGAACATGGTGCCGATGAGGGCCAGCGTCGACGGCATCAGCGTCGCGGCGGCGACACCGAGCAGCGCGCGGGTGGCGATCAGTCCCTCCGCACTCGTCGAGTACGCGGCCGCCACCGAGGTGAGACCGACCGCGACGGCACCAATCATCAGCAGTCGGCGCCGGCCGATGCGGTCGCCCCAGGTGCCCATGGTGATGAGGAATCCGGCGATCAGAAAGCCGTAGACATCCATGATCCACAGCGTCTGGGTGCCCGTGGGGCGCAGCGCCTCGGCGAGATGCGGCAGGGCCAGGTAGAGCACGCTCTGGTCGAGGGAGATCAGCAGCGTGGGCAGCGCCAGCACGGCGAGCCCCAGCCATTGCCGCGCACCGGCCTTCGGGGGAGGTGACTTGGGGAGGATCGGAGACATGGGTTTCGGGTTTCCCAACTCTTGTGGAGACCGGCGGGTGCGGTGCGGGTGCGGACGGGGGTGCGGGTGTGCGGGTGTGAGTACGTGTCGGTGGGCGTGTGGACGCGGGGACTGCGGGCGCAGCGGGCCGCGGGCGGGCCCGGGGCGGCGGGTCCCGCCTCGGTGGACTTCACGGTGCGCGGTGCCGCTCCCGGACCTCTCCCGGACTTCTCCCGGCGCTCTCCCGGGCCATCGGGCCGCACCTCAGGTGCTCTCTTGGCTCCCGTTCTTCCGGGCCCCGCTCTCCCGGCCCCGCCCTCTGTCCGCTCCCGTCCTGTCCGCTCCCGTCCTGTCCGCTCCCGTCCGGGCCGGGACCGGCGGCCGGGGCCGTCGGTTAGCCTGATCGCATGCGTTGGGGGGTACTGGGACCGCTGGAGGTATGGACGGCGGACGGGGCGGAGGTCAGGGTCCCCGAGCTGAAGATCCGTGCCCTGCTCGCCCACCTCCTCGCCCACCGCGGCAGGCCGGTCTCCGCGGACCGGCTGATCGAGGACCTGTGGGGCGGCAGACTCCCCCGCAACCCGCAGGGCGTCCTCCAGACCAAGGTGTGGCAGCTGCGCCGGGTGCTCGAAACCGCCGAACCGGGCGGCCGGTCCCTGGTCGTCTCACGCACCCCGGGGTACGCCCTGCACACCGCTCCCGGCACGGTCGACGCCGACCGCTTCCAGGACTTCCTCGCCCGGGCGCGGTCGACGGCCGAACCCCGCGCCCGCGCCGCCCTGCTGGCGGACGCGCTCGCCCTGTGGCGCGGCCCCGCGTTCACGGGCTTCGCCGACGAGGAGTTCGCCCGCCCCTCTGCCGCGCGGCTGGACGAACAGCGCCTGACCGCTGTCGAGGAACAGGCCGAGCTGCGCCTGGAGCTCGACGAACACGCCTTGCTCGCCGACGAGTTGAGCGACCTGGTCGCCCTGCACCCGCTCCGTGAACGGATGCGCGCCGCGCACCTGCGGGCACTCTGGCTGGCCGGCCGGCAGGGCGAGGCGCTGCGCGGCTACACCGAGCTGCGCACCCGGCTGGCCGACGACCTAGGCGTGGACCCCGGCCCCGAACTGACCGCACTGCACCGGTCGATGCTCGCCCAGGACCGGGCGCCGGCCGCCCGGCCCGCCCCGGTGACCACCGCGGCCCGCCGCCCGGGCAATCTGCCGGCCCCGCTGACCGGACTGATCGGCCGGGACGAGGCGATCGGCGAGCTGCGCACGCTGCTCGGCTCCCACCGCCTGGTCACCCTCACCGGGCCCGGCGGAGTGGGCAAGACCCAGCTCGCCCTGGCCACCGCCGGACAGCTCGGCGACTCCTACCCGGGCGGCACCCACCTCGTGGAACTCGCCGCCCTGGACCCCGCACCACCCACCCCCGAAGCGGCCACCCCGGCCCCAGCCACGTCGGCCTCGGCCACCCCGGCCCCGGCCACGTCCGCCCCCACCACGACGTCTGCCCCGGCCACGACAGCCGTGCCGGCCACGACGCCCGCCCCGGCCACGACAGCCGTGCCGGTGCGATCCGCCGCAGGCCCGGACGCGCACACCGGCGCACAACCTGACGCACCCACCCGCCCGCGCACCGCCGTTGCCGATGCCGTCGGCGCCGTGCTCGGCCTGCGGGACGACGCGTCCCTCCCCGCCGGCCGGCCTCCGGAGCTGGCCGCGCGTGTCGCCCGCGCCCTCGGCGATCGGCCCACCCTGCTCCTGCTCGACAACTGCGAACACGTCGCCGTCCCCGTGGCCGAACTCGCCGCGCACCTCCTCAAGGAGGTCCCTACGCTGCGCATCCTCGCCACCAGCCAGGTGCCGCTCGGACTCACCGGCGAACGCCTCGAAGAGGTGCGCCCGTTGCGCCGGCCCGCCGACACCACCGGCCTGACCCCGGAGGAGTCACGCGAGTTCAGCGCGGTGGAGCTCTTCGTGGCCCGCGCCACGGCCTCGGCGCCACGCTTCACCTTCGACGCCGACAGCCTCGAGGCGGTGGTGTCGATCTGCCGGCGCCTGGACGGCATCCCGCTGGCCCTGGAGATGGCCGCCACCCGCGTACGGGCCCTGGGAGTCCACGAGCTGGACGCGCGGCTCGACGACCGCTTCCACCTTCTGCGGACAGGCTCACGCGACGCCCCGGCACGCCAGCGCACCCTGCGCGCGGTGATCGACTGGAGCTGGGAACTCCTCGGCCCCCGTGAACAGGCCGTCCTGCGGCGCCTGGCCGTGCACGCCGACGGCTGCACACTCGCCGCCGCCGAAGAACTCTGCGCGGGGGACGGCGTGGACCCCGAGGACGTGCTCGACCTGCTGGCCCGGCTGGTGGACGGCTCGCTGCTCCTGATGACCGACAGCACCCGCTCCGGCGACGGCCCCCGCTACCGGATGCTGGAGTCGGTCGCCGCGTACGCCACGGCACAGCTCGCGCGGTCGGGCGAGACCGCAGCCCTCCAGCAGCGCCACCGCGCCTACTACACGTCCCTGGCCGAGCGGGCGGAGCCGCACCTGCGCGGGCCGGACCAGCGCCACTGGCTGCGCCGCCTCGACGCCGAGCACGCGAACCTGCGCTCCGCGCTCGACGGCGCCCTGCGCACCGGGGACACCACGTGCGCCCTGCGCCTGGTCAACGCCCTCGCCTGGTACTGGAATCTGCGGGGGCGCAACGGCGAAGCCAGACGCTCCCTCACCCAGGCCCTGTCGGCCGCCGCCGCACCGGCCTCCGAGGGCGTACCCGCCGCTCTGGTCGCGCAGGCGTCGGGCTGGCTCGGCGGCTTCCGGCTGCTGCTCAGCGGCAGCGCCGACCCCGTCGGCACCTACCGCGAAGCCCTGCAGCCGTACGAGGACGTCGACGACCCGCTGGGCAGGGCGCGCGCGCAGTGGTTCGTGGCGTCCAACCTGTACGGCATCGGCGACCCGGCACCGAGCAGTCGGCTCATCGAGTCGGCCCTCTCCACGTTCCGCTCGCTCGGAGACCGGTGGGGCACGGCCGCCGCGCTCGCCAGCCGGTCGTTCCACGCGCAGCTGCGCGGAGACCTCGACGCCCAGCGGCGGTACGGCGAGCGCAGTCTCGATCTGTTCCAGGAACTGGGCGACCAGTGGGGCCGGCTCCAGGCGATGGTGCAACTCCAGGGTCTCGCGGAGGTGACCGGCGACTACGAGCGCGCGGGACGGCTGCGCCGCGAAGGGCTGCGGATCGCCGAAGACCTGGAACTCTGGCCCGCGGTGTCCTTCCAGCTCTCCGGCCTGGGCCGGATCGCCCTGCTCACCCGGGACCACCCGCGCGCCCGGCAGTTCCACGAGCGGGCCCGCCGCCTTGCCGTCACCCAGTCGGACAGGTTCGGCGAGCAGTACGCCGAGGTCGGGCTCGGGATGGGGGCGCGCCGTACCGGCGACCTGCACGCCGCCGAAGCCCATCTGCGGCGCGTCCTGGAGATCCACCGGCAGATGGGGTACGAGCCGGAGGTGCCCGCACTGATACTCGCCGAACTCGGCTTCGTCGCCGAGCTGCGCGGCGAGCCGGCCGCCGCCCTGAAACTACAGCTCGACGGGGTGGCGGCGGCCCGCGGCACAGGTGCCCGGTCCCTGGCGCTGGCTCTGGAGGGAGTGGCAGGCGCACGGGCACTGACCGGCGGGACCGAGCAGGCCGAGCACGCCGCACTGCTCCTCGGAGCCGCGGCGGCGGCCCGGCGCTCGGTCGGCACGCCGTTGCCGGAGGGGGAGCGGGACGACGTCGCCCGCATCGAGGCCCGAGCCCGTACCGTCCTGGACGCGGCCCGCTTCGACGCCGCGTACGCCCGGGGCGAGGGCATCCCCCCGGCCGACATCCTCCGGCACCCGGCCCTGACCTCCGGGTAGGCGCCGGGTGGTCCTGACCTCCGGGTAGGTACCGTGCGGTCCCTGACCTTCAGGTAGGGGTGGGCCGGTCTTCTCCAGAGCGGTGTCGAGCAGTTCCCACCGTGGCCGGATCATCAGCGCGGACCGGGTGAACGTCGACGACCGCCGCGCATGCGACGTCGCCCCAAGCTCCCAAGTGGACTCCAACGACCGCAGCCGTACCGCCAGTTCGACCACCTCGACATCACTCGACGCGCGCCATTGCGTCATGCACGGCCGGAGGAACGGCGCCCGCGCGGGCCCGTCCCCCGCCTCCCCTCGCACTCGATGAGGCCGGTCCCGCACACCCCACGGCCGGTCCCGCACACCCCACGGCCGGTCCCGCACACCCCACGGCCGGTCCCGCACACCCCACGGCCGGTCCCGCACACCCCACGGCCGGTCCCGC